>NZ_JBEXWC010000007.1:0-310806 GCF_040629635.1 Streptomyces sp. NPDC005898
AGTATCGGGGCGACCCTCCGCCTTGCGATCGCACGCACCAGACGCCGCCAGGCCCGCCCTGCGGGCGGACGACGCTACTTTCGAAACACGCCCTAACTTCGCGCCCGGCGGGCGAGGCCCAGCGCGTACTCCGGCCACCACTGGCCGGCCTGTGGGCCGCCTCGGCAGGTGCCGTCGGACTCGCCGGGGCGTTTGATCCACAGGTACGCGTCGAGGGCGGGGTCGCCGGTCGCGGTGGTGGGCGGGGTGCCGAGCGCGCGGTCCGGCGGATTGCACCAGGCCTCGGTGCCGGTGTAGGGGCCGTTGCCGTTGCGGCTGCTGTCGACGACGAAGTGCTTGCCCCCGCCAAGCGCCGCGGCGACCCGGTGCCCGTACTCCGCGCTGACCTCGTTGGTGTGGAAGTTGGAGACGTTCAGAGCGAAGCCGTCGGCCTCGTCGATACCGGCGCTGCGCAGCGGGGCGACCAGGCGCTGCGCCTCGGGGATCCAGCCGGCGTTGCCCGCGTCGAGGTACACCTTGGTGTGCGGGCGGCTCTTGAGGCGTCGTACGGCATGGGCGAGCAGTTCGTAGCGCTCGGCGGCGTCCGCCCCGGGGCAGCCCGCCACCATGTGGGCGACGGCGTCCGGTTCCACGATGACGTACGCGTCCGAGGTGCCGAGGCCCGAGGCGAACTCCTCGATCCACCGGCGGTAGTGGGCGGCGTCGCGGGCGCCGCCCTTGGAGTAGGCGGCGCAGTCGCGGTGCGGAATGAAATAGGCGACGAAAACGGGGGTGTGCCCGGTCATGGCCGCCGCCTGCGCGTGGGCCAGTACGACGGCGCCGGGCGCGCCCTCGCCCGGCCACACGGCCTGGGGCCGCGTCGCGATGCGGTCGATGAGCAGGGCGTCGTCGAGGCGTCCGGCCGCGCGCCACTGGGCGGCCTGCCGGGCGGCGTAACTGGTCGGGTCGACCCAGAAGACGGGCGCCGCCCCGGGCGGGGCACCCGCCGCCGTGCCGCCGGTGGCGGCCGCGCCGAGGAGGAGGGCGGCGGCGACGATCAGTCGGGAGAGCGGGAATCGGGGGCGTGCGCGGTGAGAGGACGGCAGGGTCACCGGGCGGCTCCAGGCGGTCGGCGCCGGAGCTGCCCGGCGCGGTTCCCCGGAGTCTGCGGGCGCCCCGCCCCCGGCCACGGCCGAACCCCCTCCGGAACCCGAAAAAACCACTCTCCCGGCGGCGTGTCCAACACGCCGCCCGACCCAGACCGGCTCGCCTAGCCCGCCCACCGGACTGACGACCCTCGCCCGGCCGGTCGGCCGGTGGGCCGGTGGGCCGGTGGGCCGGTGGGCTCGTGGGCTGGCCCGCCCGTGGGCTGGCGGCCACATCGGCCTGGCGCCTGTCGGCCCCTGGGCCGGTGGGCTGGTGGGCCGGTGGGCCGGTGGGCCCCTGGGCCGGTGAGCCCATGGGCCGGCGGGCACGTCGGCCGGCGGACTCGTCGGCCTGACGCCTGTCGGCCTGTGGGCCGGTGGACCGGCGGGCTCCTCGGCCTGGCGGTTCGTGGGCCGGTTGGGCCGGTCGGCTAGGTCTTCGGCCGGCCGGGGCTGGTCCGTCAGCCGGCCGGCTGGTCGCGGGCCCGGAGGGCTCGTCGGCGGTGGCGTCAGTTCGGGCGGAATCGGTCCGCCGCCCTCGTCAGTTCCGCCGCGATCCCGCGCGCCCCCGCGTTGTGGCCCGCCTCGTCCACGAGGACCAACTCCGCCTCCGGCCAGTCCCGCTGGAGGCGCCACGGGGTGCCGAGGAGGTTGCCGAAGTCCAGGGTGCCCTGGACGATCACGCCGGGGGTGCCCCGCAGGGAGGCGGTGTCGCGCAGCACGATCCCGTCGCCGCCCAGCCAGTGGTCGTGGGCGAAGTAGTGCGTGACGGTACGGGCGAAACCAGCCCGGAAGGCCGCGTCCTCATAGCGGGGCACGGAACGCGGCGGCGCCGGCACGCACGCCGTCTCCCAGTCCGTCCAGGACCGCGCGGCGGCGGCCCGCACCGCCGGGTCCGGCGACTCCAGGAGCCGGTTGTAGGCGGCGGCGAGATCCCCGTCCCGGTCCTTTTCCGGCACACCCTCGCGAAAGGCCCGCCACGCCTCGGGGAAGATCTTGCCGAGGCCCCGCGTCAGGAGGGCGACCTCTGCGCGGCTGCCCGTGGCGAGCCCGGTGAGGATCAGCTCCGAGACCCGGTCCGGGTGCGTCTGCGCGTACCGCAGTCCGAGCACCGACCCGAACGACACCCCCCACACCAGCCACCGCTCGATGCCCAACTGCCGCCGCAGCAGTTCGAGGTCGGCGATCAGGTGGGGGGTGGTGTTGACGCTCATGTCCGTCGCCGGGTCGCTCGCGCGCGGCGTGGAGCGGCCGCTGCCCCGCTGGTCGAGCAGCACGATCCGGTAGGCGTCGGGGTCGAAGTACCTGCGGAAGAAGGGCGTGCAGCCGGAGCCGGGCCCGCCGTGCAGCACCACCGCCGGTTTGCCGAGCGGATTACCACAGGTCTCCCAGTACACGTGGTTGCCGTCGCCGACGTCGAGCATGCCGTGGTCGTAGGGTTCGAGGTCCGGATAGAGGCCCATCGCGGCACCCTAGGGCATGTTTCAGAGCGCCTTCGTGTTGCGCATCCGCCCGTAGGCGTAGACGCACCCGGCGAGCGCGAGGTCGGACAGCAGCATGAAGCCGATGGAGTACGAGTCCTTGGCGCTGTAGATGGCGCCCATGACCAGCGGCGGGAGGAAGCCGCCGAGGCCGCCCACGGCGCCGACGATGCCGGTGACCGAGCCGACCTGCGGTTGCGGGGTGACCTGGGAGACGAGCGCGAAGACGCTGCCGCTCGCGGTGCCGAGCCCGGCGGCCATGACGAGGAAGCAGATCGTGCCGATCGGGTACAGCTTCGGGTCGAAGGCCTGGACGACGGCGAAGAGCGCGACCACGGCGAGGGCGACCGAGGTGACGGTGGCCGGGTGGATCCGGTCGGAGAGCCAGCCGCCGACGGGCCGGAAGACGACGGTGACGAGCGCGAACCCGGCCGCCTTGGTCCCCGCGTCGGTGGGCGAGAGGTCGTACCAGGTCTTCAGATACGTCGGCAGGTACACCCCGAAGGCGACGATGCCGCCGAAGCCGATGGCGTACAGCGCCGACAGCTCCCAGGTGACCCGCAGCCTGCCTGCCTGCCCGAGCCGGGTGGTGAGCGCGCTGGTGGGCACGGGCCGGTCAGGGCGGTCGGTGATGAGCAGAGCGGCGAGCACCGCGAAGGCGGCCAGGGCGATCGCCACGACGACGAAGGGCAGGTTGTCGCCGTGCTCGGCGATGCGCGGCGTGAAGTAGCCGGAGAGCGCCACGCCGCCCATGCCCATGCCGAAGACGCCGAGCGCGAAGCCCCTGCGGGCGGGCGGGAACCAGGAGTTGACGAGCGGGATGCCGATGGCGAACGTCGTCCCGCCGAGGCCCAGCAGGAAGCCGACGCCGAGCATCGCGAGGTAGCTGTTCCGGGCGGGGATGATCAGCAGGACCGGCACGATGGTCAGCGCCGAGACGAGCGGGAACATCAGCCGGGCCCCGTAGCGGTCGGTGAGGGCGCCGACCGGCACGCGGCCCAGCGAGCCGACGATCACCGGCACGGCGACCAGCAGCGACTGCTCGAAGGAACTCAGCGCGAGGCGGTCCTTGAAGTCGCTGCCGAGCGGCGCCACGAGGTCCCACGCCCAGAAGGTGAGCGTGAAACCGACGGTCGCCACGGCGAGGTTGCGGTAGGCGGCCGGTGAGGGCTTCGCGAGAGTCTCGTCCACGTCCTCACGCTAGGAATCACCGCCCGGCACGGCTCACTGTGCTGGGCCATCCGGGTGCAGCCCCGCCTCGACGGCGGCCGAGCGCAGCACGTCGCGCAGCATCGCGGGCGTGAGCCTGCCCGTGAAGGTGTTGCGCTGGCTGACGTGGAAGCAGCCGAACAGGTCGAGGCCCTCCCCGGTGGGGCCGCCGGGCAGGACGACGTGCGCCCCGTGGCCGAACGCCGGCCGGGGCCGCGGCACCTCCCAGCCCGCCGCCGTGAAGGCGGGCAGCGCGGCCTGCCAGCCGAAGCCGCCGAGGACCACGACCGCCTTGAGCGTCGGCGCGAGCAGCTTCAGCTCGCTCACCAGCCAGGGGCGGCAGGTGTCGCGCTCCTGCGTGGTGGGCTTGTTCTCGGGCGGGGCGCAGTGCACGGGCGAGGTGATGCGGGTGCCGTGCAGCGTCAGGCCGTCGTCGGCGCTCTCGGCGGTGGGGCGCGAGGCCAGGCCGACGTCGTACAGCGCCGGGTAGAGGAACTCGCCCGAGCGGTCGCCGGTGAACATCCGGCCCGTGCGGTTGGCGCCGTGCGCGGCGGGCGCGAGGCCGATGATCAGGAGCGAGGCGTCGTGCGGACCGAAGCCGGGCACCGGGCGGCCCCAGTACGTCCAGTCCGCGAAGGCGGCGCGTTTGGTGCGCGCGACCTCCTCGCGCCAGTCGACGAGGCGGGGGCAGGCGCGGCAGCCGGTGATCCGCTCGTCCAGTTCGCTCAGGCCGTCCATGCCCTCCACCGTACGTAACGTACGTACGGTCAAGTCACGGCGCCCCCGGTGCCGGACGTACGTACGGCCAAGTCAGGGCGGCCCCCAGTGCCGGACGCACGCAGAATCAGGACAGCACGGCCCCCAACGCCAGGAATCCGCAGATCAGTACGGCCAGTACGGCGAGCAGCGGCCACACGAACCGCAGGTACCGGTCGTAGCCGACCTTCGCGAGCGCGACGCCGCCGATGGTCACCGCGGTCGTCGGCACCCACAGGTTCATCCAGCCGCTCGCCGACTGCCAGGCCGTGACGACGACGGCGCGGGGGACGCCGGCGAAGTCGGCGAGCGGGGCGAGGATCGGCATGGCCAGCGTGGCGTGACCGGAGGTGGAGGGGATCAGGAAGGCCAGCGGCAGGTTCACGAGGAAGACGATGACCGCGAACAGCCCGGACGAGGTGCCCTTGACGACACCCTCGATGGAGTGCAGCACGGTGTCCGTGATCTTCGAGTTGTTCATGATCGTCGTGACGCCGCGGGCCAGCAGGATGACCAGGGCGGGAGAGACGAAGTCGGCCGCGCCCTGGACGATCGTCGAGCTGAGCCGCTGCTCCCCCATCCGCGCGACGAGCCCGACGAGGACGGCCGCACACAGGAACAGGGCCGCCAACTGGGGGAAGGACCAGCCCAGTTCGAACCCGTACGGGGTGGCGTCCGCGTCGCCGGTGAGCGCGCTCGACCAGGGCACCACCGAGAAGATCATGAAGGCGAAGACGAGCGCGGTGACGACGAGCACGGCCTTGTGCAGCCCGGTCAGCCGCGGCACCTCGGCCGTGCCGGCGGCGCCCCGCTCGCGGTCGCGGGCGTCGTGGTCGCCCGGCAGGAAGCCGGACAGGGACCGCTCCGGGTCGCGCTGGACGCGCCGCGCGTAGCGGATGACGTACGCGACCGTGACGCCGGTCAGGACGAGCCACATGGCGCAGCGCAGCACGATGCCGTCACCGAGGGAGATGTCGGCGGCGGAGGAGGCGACGCCCGTGGCGAAGGGGTTCACCGTCGAGCACAGGACTCCGACGCCCGCGCCGAGGATGATGACGCCGACGGCGGTCATACGGTCGTAGCCGAGGGCGAGCATCAGCGGCACGATCAGCCCGTAGAAGCCGAGCGTCTCCTCGGCGAAGCCCTCGACGGTGCCGAGGACGGAGAAGACGACCATGACGCCGGCGATGAGCAGCGCCCCGCGCTCGCGCAGCCGGTGCGCGAGCCGGCCGATGCCGCGGTCCAGCGCCCCGGTCGCGAACACGACGGTGATGAAGGCGCCGATGGCGAGCACGAAGAGGAACACGCCCGCGCTGCCGTACAGCGAGCCGGCGTTGTCCGGCGCGACCAGCGAGGTCTTCTCGTCCTGGATGCCGTAGAGGCCGTTGACGGGAGAGAGGAACAGGTCGTTCAGGCGGTCGACGAAGGACTGCCCGGAGCCCACCCGGTGATAGGTGCCCTGTACCGGGGCGCCGGAGTCGCCCCGGTCGTACTGCCCGGACGGGACGAGGAAGGCGAGCAGCCACACGGCGACGGTGACGACGGCGAGGACGGTCAGCGCGCTGGGGAAGGTGAACTTCCGCCGCCCGCGCCTCCCCGAGGGGCCTTCGGCCGGGTCCCCGCCGACCGGCGTCTTGGCTTCGAAGGACGGCATGGGCAGCACCCCTGGGAGTCGTACGACACATCCGGACCGTTTTGTCGCTGTTGGTCCGGATTATCGACGGCGGTGCTCAGCGGTTTCCGGACGGCTCGCCGGGAGCCGGCCATGGCGCGCGGAAGCCGGACTAAGGTCGGGGCATGGCTTCGGAGACTTCAGGAGGCGGCACGGACCGCACGCCGGACGACGCCGGTGCGGGCAGCGCCACGGCGCCGAGCGCCCACGCGGAAGAGTCGGGCGCCCGCGCGAAGGAGCCGCCGGCGGGCGGGGGCTCGGTGCGCGTGGACAGCTGGATCTGGTCGGTCCGCCTCGTCAAGACGCGCTCGATGGGCGCCGCCGCCTGCAAGGGCGGCCATGTGCGGGTCAACGGCGACCGCGTCAAGCCCGCGTACGGCGTGCGTGTGGGCGACGAGGTACGGCTGCGGCAGGCGGGCGGCCGGGAGCGGGTCGTCGTGGTCAAGCGCCTCATCCGCAAGCGCGTGGGCGCGCCCGTCGCCGCCGAGGCGTACGTCGACAACAGCCCGCCGCCCCCGCCGCGCGAGGCCGTCGCCCCGGCCGGCATCCGCGACCGGGGCGCGGGCCGCCCCACGAAGCGGGACCGCCGCGAGATGGAACGCCTGCGGGGCGTGGAGGGCTGACAGCTCGGGCCTGGAGGGCCGGCAGCGCGGGCCCGGCGGGCCGGCAGCGCAAGCGCGGTGGGCCGGCTTCTCAGGCGCGAGGGCCGGCACCTTCAGGCGCGGAGCCGGGTGACCAGCTTCGTCGTCTCCTCGCGCCGCGCCCACGCGATCCAGGCGAGCGGCACGATCAGGACCAGCGGCGTGGCCGCGTTCTCCCCGCCGAACGCCGTCACCGTCACGATGAACGCGCCGATCATCAGGCCGATGAACGCCGTCGCGGCGAGCGAGGACAGCAGCGGGAGCAGGAGCGCGATACCGCCGAGCAGTTCGAGGGCGCCGATGGTGTACATGCCGGGCGCGCCCCAGCCGAGCTTGTCGAAGCCCTCGACGGCGGTGGGGTGCGCGATCAGCTTGGGCACGCCGCTCGCCACGGCGAAGAACACGCCGAGTACCACTTGCAGGGTGCGCAGCGTGATGCGGGCGGCGCGGCCCCGGGGAGCGGTACGGACGGCGGGGGCGGCGGTGGCTGTGGCGGCCATGGGGTCTCCTCGGTGAGCGGTCGGGCGGGCCGGCACCCCGAAAGGCCGCGGCCCGCCGCGCTGTGCTGCTGTCACCGGTATAGACAGGCCGCCCACCGGGAACTCATCGCTCTCGCACGGACTTTCGCGAAAATGTCGATCAGTCCGTGCCGCCGCCCGTCCTAGTCCCTCGCCCTTCGCCCCCCTCCGCCCCCGTCCTGGGCTCCAGCCACGGTGAGCCCAAAAGGGGCAGTGGGATGATCTTGGCGAATCAGCAGTGCGGTTCGACGAAAGCGTCCTCGGCCGGGTCGTGCTCGTCTTCGCGGCCGTCCTGATCGGTCGAGGCTCCGAAGGGTCCAGGCAGGCCGGGCTCGGCGCCGAGCAGGGGCCCCGCCCTTGAGCCGGTGCTCGCCGGGGATCAGCGGCTGCCCGCTTCGACCTGGGCCGGAATGCAACTGGCCCTCAGCGGGGCGCGACCAGGCCGATCTCGTAGGCGAGGATGACGAGCTGCACCCGGTCACGTGCGTCGAGTTTCGTGAAGAGCCGTGCGAGGTGAGCCTTGGCGGTTGCCACGCTGATGGTGAGCTCTTCGGCGATCTCGGCGTTGGACAGGCCGCGGCCGACGAGGGTCAGGACCTCTCGTTCCCGGTCGGTGATGCCGTCGACCACCGCCCGGCGGGTAGTGGCGGTGGGTTCGGGCCGTGCCGCGAACTCCTCGATGAGACGACGGGTGACGCTCGGAGCTATGAGGGCATCTCCGGCGGCGACGACCCTGACCCCGTCGAGGATGGTCTTCAGCGGCATGTCCTTGACGAGGAAGCCGCTCGCTCCGGCGCGAAGCGCGCCATAGACGTACTCGTCGTCGTCGAAGGTAGTGAGGATGAGGACGCGGGTCTTCGACTCCGGATCCGCGTTGATCCGGCGGGTCGCCCCGATGCCGTCCGTACCGGGCATGCGGATGTCCATGATGGCGACGTCCGGCCGGAGCCGTTGGACCAGCTCCACCGCCTCGGCACCGTCCCCGGCCTCCCCTGCTACCTCCAGGTCGGGGGTGTCTGCGATGAGAACGCGCAAGCCGGAACGGATCAGGGGCTGGTCATCGACCAGAACGACACGGATCATCGGCCTGCCTCCACAGACACCGGAAGCCGAGCTGCCACGCGGAAGCCGCCTTCCGGACGCGGCCCGGCGCTGAACTCGCCGTGCAGCAGACTGACCCGCTCGCGCATTCCGGCGATGCCGTATCCGGATTCTGCGACGGTGCCGCCCGAGCCGAGGTCGACGATATCGACGGCCAGTTCGTCAGGGCGGTAGTCGACCGTGACGCTGCAGTCCCGGGTGCCGGAATGCCGCACGACGTTGGTGACCGCCTCCTGGACAATACGGAAGGCCGCCAGGTCGACATCGGAGGGCAGGTCGCGACGTTCCCCCCGCCACCGGACGTCGACCCGGACCCCGGCGGCCGCGGTCTTCCCGACCAGCTCACCGAGGGCGGCCAGACCAGGGAGCGGATCCAGCGGCGCGGACTCCTGGTCGCTCCGGCGCAGCGCGCCGAGCATCCGCCGCAGGCCGGCGAGAGTCTCCCTGCTGGTGGCCTCGATGGCATCCAGCGCCTTGCGCGTCTCGGCGGGCTGGGTGTCCATGACCAGGCTGCCCACGCCGGCCTGGATTGCGATGATGCCGATGTTGTGGGCGACCATGTCGTGCAGCTCCCGGGCGATCCGCAGCCGCTCGGCCGTGACCGCCTGCTGCGTGGCCTGGGCGCGAACCGTGTCCGCGTGTGCCCGGTTCTGATGGATCGTGTTGCCTATCAGCCAGGCGATGACGACGGTCGGCGCCAGGGCGGCCGGCACCGAGAGGTTGAAGGCGTACCCGCTTCCCAGCCGCCAGACCGTATACGCGGCCAGCACGCCGACCGGGAGCAGGGCCGCGAGGACCGAGACCCGCCGTGAGCAGGTCGCCGCGGTGTAGCCCACGGTCGCGTCGGCCAACAGGAAGAGCACGACCGGCGTCGCCCGCACCTCCATCCCGAGCGAGAACACGACGCCCGCGAGCGCGATGGCCACGCCCGCCAGCGGTGCGCGGGACAGCAGCATCGCGCCCAGGGTCGTGACGACGGCGGTGACCAGCAGCGGTGCGTCCTCGATGTTGCCGTTGTACCGGAGCAGACGCTGCAGTTCGTCCGGCCGTTGGAGCGTGCGTACCAGGATGAGGGTCGACCAGAAGGCCGCCACCCACACACCCGGTGGCACACGTTTGAGCAGGGGTGGATGGGGGGTGGCGATCATCAGTCGATCCTATCGACGCGCTCCCATCGGGGCATTGGCCCACGGGCTTAGTCCCCCGGGCTACCAGCAGGGCTCACAAGTGTGATCCACCGGCCGATGCCCGCTCCTTGCCCTCCCCGGCAGCCTGGACCCATGATCGAATCCACCCGGCTGACCAAGCGGTACGGCGACACCGTCGCCGTAGACAACCTGACCTTCACTGTGGAACCGGGCAAGGTCACCGGCTTCCTCGGCCCGAACGGCGCAGGCAAGTCCACCACACTGCGGATGATCCTGGGCCTGAACGCCCCCACCAGCGGGGCCGTCACCGTGGACGGGGTTCCCTTCTCGCACCGCCCGCGCGGACTGCGTCACGTCGGCGCACTGTTGGACGCCCAGGATGTCCACGGCGGACGCACCGCACAGGCACACCTGTCCGCCCTGGCCCGCAGCAACCGCATCCCGCCGGCCCGCGTGGACGAGGTCCTCCAGGAGGTCGGGCTGGCCAAGGCGGCGCGGCGCCGGATCGGAGGGTTCTCTCTCGGGATGAAGCAGCGTCTGGGCATCGCGGGCGCCCTGCTCGGCGATCCGCCGGTGCTGCTGTTCGACGAGCCTCTGAATGGTCTGGACCCCGAGGGCGTGCTGTGGGTGCGTGGCCTCTTTCACCGGCTGGCGTCCGAGGGCCGCACCGTGTTCGTCTCCAGTCACATGATGGCCGAGATGGAGCACACCGCCGACCGGCTCATCGTCATCGGCCAGGGCCGGCTGATCGCCGACGAGAGCCTGGAGGACTTCTCAGCCCGCCATGCCTCCCTGGGCGTGACCGTGCACACACCCGACCTGGCGGCCCTGGAGGCCCTGCTGATCGCCGAGGGAGCATCGGTGCGCCGCGAGAGCGACCAGGCGGGCCGGATCACCGGTCTGACCGCAGCCCGGATCGGCGACCTCGCCCACCGGCACCGCATCGTGATGCACGAGCTCGCCACCCACACCTCGTCCCTGGAGACGGCGTTCATGTCCCTCACCGCCGACAGCGTCGAATACCTCGCAGGAGAAGCCCGATGAGCACCATGACGTTCTCCGGCACCCGGCCGTCCGCGAGCGCCACCGAACCGGTGGCCAGGTTCGTCGACCTGCTCTCCGCCGAGTGGATCAAGATGCGGTCCCTACGGTCGACCTATTGGGTGCTCGCCCTCAGCGCCGTCGTCGCCATCGCCATCAACGTGAACTCTGTCCACTCCGACCTGCCGTACATCGACCAGCCGCATCCCCCAATGTCCGGCCTCCCGCCCTTCACGTACGACCCGCTGTTCCACGGCCTGGGCAGCATCGCCGCCGACGTCATGGCACTGGCCGCGGCCAGCTTCGGCGCCATCACAGTCTTCGGCGAGTACGCCACGGGAATGATCCGCACCACGCTCGCCGCCGTCCCCGACCGGCGCGCGGTGATCACGGCCAAGGTCGCTCTCGTCACGGCGCTCACCCTCGTCCTCGGTGTGACCGTCTCCGTGACGTCGTTCTTCACCACCAACGCGATGCTCGCCTCCCGCCACGTCGGACTCTCCATCCACGACCCCGGCTGCCTGCGGGCCGTCACGGCATACGCACTGGTCATCCCGGTCTGCGCGCTCATCGGCATGGCGTTCGGCGCCGTTCTGAGACACGCCACGGCCTCCATCGTCGCCGTCATGGGGATGCTCTTCATCCTGCCCCTGCTCTTCGGTGGCGAGAGGTACCGGCTCTTGAAGGAGATCGGCAACCACCTGCCGCTGGCCGCGCAGGCCCGGCTGTCGCTGAACCCAGACGGCCACACCAGCCTGGGCGAATATCCGGCCACGATCACGGGTTCCTGGATAGCGCTCGCGGCCTGGACGCTCGTCTCGGTGGCCGTTGCTGTGATGGTCGTGCGGCACCGGGATGTCTGAGACCGGCTCAGCGGGCGGCCTCCGCCACGTCTTTGCCGAGCGCACTGAAGTCGACGTCGAGGCGGGCGTCGTAGTCGTCCGGGGTGATGCCGAGTTAGTGGGCGGAGTACTCGCCGAAACGCATGATGTGCCCGGTCAGGTACGGGGAGATCTGGGCCAGGTCGAGCGGGTCGATGACCTCGCCCTCAGCCTGCCGCTCGCGGACCACGTCCGCGATGTCCAGGGTGTTGTGGAAGATCACCAGCCGCGCTGTCCGAAGCGGACCCAGTCCGAGAAGCCGTTGAACGCCTCGACCTTGTTGGTCGCGGCCGTCACCCGGCCGACCTCGCGGAAGGCGGTGTAAGTGGCGTTGCGGCGTGAGACGGAACGAAGCCGCTTGAGCAGCAGGGTGGAGGAGATGGTGCCCTCGCGGACCGAGACCGTGGCCCGCATGAGGTCCTTGAAGTGGGTCTCGATCAGGCTCCAGTCGATGACGTTGCGGCCCACCTCGCCGAACAGCGCGTCGATGTGCTCGTAACCCGTGGTACGGCTCGGGCGGAAGAACAGCAGGTCCTTCCAGTCGCGGATTCTGGGCATCAGGTCGATGCCCAGCAAGTAGGCCAGGGAGAAGACTGGGTGTCGGCGTGGACCGTGGTCGGCTGCACCTCGGAGGTGTTCTTCAGCAGGCCCTCGATGATGTAGACGGCCTCCCAGACACCGCACGGCACGAAGTGCGTGAACAGCGCGATGTACAGGTCCGAGACGTGGTGGTACGCGATGCCGCCCACCTCCCGTACCGCACGGACGTCTCGGCGAGCAGGTTGTCCAGGTAGGTGTGCAAGTGGGTGCCGTCGGCCGCGGCGGTGGTGCCGCTGCCCCACGCACGGGACATGTCGAGCTGGGCGTGCGCGTTCACCACGTCGGTGATCGCCTCGTTGTGCCGCCGGGCGGCGATCGAAAGCTCATGGCCGGCCACCCCTGCGTTCAAAATCATCTCGCTGCCCCTTTTGGGCTCACCTTGGCTGGACCCCTCCTTATCCTGGGAGGAGGAGATGACGCTCATGATGCGCACGGGCAGTGAACCCTCGACCGCACGCAGTCCCCTGCGGATGCGTTTCTGGTTCAGCGTATGGGGCCTGGTGTGGGCCGCCTTCGGAACGGTCGCCTTCGCGCTGGCCGGGCGGGCCGGCTGGGCCGTGGCGTGCGGGGTGCTGCTGGTGGTGGTCGCGGCCGACCTGGCCTGGGTGGTGCACCGCATCCGCCAGGGCCCGCACTACCAGCCGGGCCGCGACATCCCCCCGTACGACCCGCCGGACGCTTCCTGACCCGGCCGACGGGCGCGGGCGGCCGGACCGGGCCGAGCCACGGAAGGTCCCCCAGGCCGCTCCGCGAGGCCGGTCAGCCCCGCTCCTCGAAGCGGGCCGCCGCCAGATAGTCGGGCTGGGGGTCCAGGGCCGCCGCCAGACGGAAGTGGCGCCGCGCCTGATCGGGCCGGGCGCCGCGCTCATAGGTGCGGGCCAGCGCGAAGTGCGCGAAGGCGTTGTCCGGCTCGCGCTCCAGCACGATGCTGAACTCCAGCTCGGCGGCGCGCAGCTGCGCGGCGGCGAAGAAGGCGCGCGCCCGCAGCAGCCGGGCCGCCGTGTTCTCCGGGTGGGCGGCGATGACCGTGTCGAGCAGCTTCACCGCGCCCCGGGGGTCCCGGGCGGCCAGGAGCTGCTCCGCCGCGCGGAAGTCGATGACATGGGTCTCGGGGGTCGTGTCGGGCACGCTGGGCTCCTTCCCTCGCATCCCTGTCTCAACGCCCGCCGCAGCCGCCTCTATTCCGCGCCGGGGCGGCCGCGCGGACACCCCGGGCAGGGGCCGTGCGGACACCCCGGCAGAGCGGTACGTTCTACGGCCCTACGCCCGCGCCCTACGCCCGCGCCCTGCGCACGAGGTCCGCCCAGACCGCCTCGACGCGCTCCCGCAGCCCCTCCAGCGGGCCGTCGTTGTCGATCACGACGTCCGCGATCTCCAGCCGCTTCTCCCGGGTGGCCTGCGCGGCCATGCGCGCGCGGGCGTCCTCCTCGCTCATGCCGCGCAGCCGCACGAGGCGGTCCAGCTGCGTCTCGGGGCTCGCGTCCACCACGACCACGACGTCGTACAGCGGCGCGAGGCCGTTCTCCGTGAGCAGCGGCACGTCGTGGACGACGACCGCGTCCGGCGGCGCGGAGCGTTCCAGCTCGGCGGAGCGGGCGCCGACCAGGGGATGCACGATCGAATTGAGGACGGCCAGCTGCTGCGGATCGGCGAAGACGAGCGCGCCGAGCGCGGGCCGGTCCAGGGAGCCGTCCGGCGCGAGGATCCCGCGTCCGAAGGCCTCGACCACGGCCGCCAGGCCGGGCGTGCCGGGCGCCACGACCTCGCGCGCGATCTTGTCGGCGTCGATCAGCACCGCGCCGGACGCGACGAGCAGCCGCGAGACTTCACTCTTGCCGGCGCCGATTCCGCCGGTCAGACCCACTTTCAGCATGACCGGCAGCTTAGGCCCCGCACCTACGCGTCGCCCTCCCGCTCGGCGAGAAAGCGTTCGAATTCACGGCCGATCTCGTCGGCGGACGGGATGTCGGCCGGTTCGGCGAGCATGTTGCCCCGCTCCTGGGCGCCCGCCGCCGCGTCGTACTGGTGCTCGAGGCCCTGGATGAGGGCGACCAGCTCCTCGTCGCCCTCCTGGATCTGCCGGTCGATCTCGGTCTGCGTGCGGTGCGCCTCGGTGCGCAGGCCGTGCGCGACGCCGGGCAGCACCAGGCCGGTGGCGGCGGTGATCGCCTCCAGGACCGTGAGGGCCGCGTCGGGGTAGGCGGAGCGCGCGATGTAGTGCGGCACGTGCGCGGCGACACCCAGCACGTCGTGACCGGCCTCCAGCAGGCGGTACTCGACCAGGGAGGCCGCGCTGCCGGGCACCTGCGCCTCGTCGAACGGGCTGCGGTGGCCCGGGACCAGGTCCGTGCGGTTGCCGTGCGGGGTCAGGCCGACGGGGCGGGTGTGCGGCACGCCCATGGGGATGCCGTGGAAGTTCACCGAGAGGCGCACGCCGAGCCGTTCCACGATCTGCTGCACGGCGGCCGCGAAGCGCTCCCACTCGACGTCCGGCTCGGGGCCCGACAGCAGCAGGAAGGGCGCGCCGGTGGCGTCCTGGACGAGGCGGACGTCGAGCGTCGGCACCTCGTAGTCCGTCCAGCGGTCGCGGCGGAAGGTGAGCAGGGGGCGGCGGGCGCGGTAGTCCACGAGCCGGTCGTGGTCGAACCGGGCCACCACCTGCCCGGGGAGGCTGTCCGTGAGCCGCTCGACGATCTGCTCGCCGGTCTCGCCCGCGTCGATGTATCCGTCGAAGTGGTAGAGCATGACCAGTCCGGCCGACTCCTGGGCGAGCGCCATGTCGACGACGGCGAGGCCCTTCGGCTCCCATGCGTACAAACCCTGCGGATCAAGCACTGTGACCGCTCCTCCTCGTGTTCGTAACGGAGAACGCACACAGGGCCACGGGCATTCCCGCGTTCAAACTCCTTCACGGGAGCGCCCGTCAGGGGCACTGCCGGCACCCGCCGCACAGCACTGCGGGCCCGCACTCCCGAAGGAGTGCGGGCCCGCAGTGTTCAGCTACTACCGCCTGGAGGCGAGCCTCAGCTCTGGCCGCCGGCGAGCTTCTCGCGCAGCGCGGCGAGCGCCTCGTCCGAAGCCAGCGCGCCGGAGTTGTCGTCCGACTCCGAGGAGTACGAACCGCCGCCGCCACCGCTGGACGCGGCCGGAGCGGCGCCGGCCGGAGCCGCCGCACCCTCGGCCTCGGCCTGGGCGTCGGCCTCGCGGGACTTGATGACCTGAGCCTGGTGCTGCTCGAAGCGCTGCTGCGCCTCGGCGTACTGGGTCTCCCAGGCCTCGCGCTGGGTCTCGTAGCCCTCGAGCCAGTCGTTGGTCTCGGGGTCGAAGCCCTCGGGGTAGATGTAGTTGCCCTGGTCGTCGTAGGACGCGGCCATGCCGTACAGGGTCGGGTCGAACTCGACGGCCGACGGGTCGGCGCCGAAGGACTCGTTGGCCTGCTTCAGCGACAGCGAGATCCGGCGACGCTCGAGGTCGATGTCGATGACCTTGACGAAGATCTCGTCGTTGACCTGGACGACCTGCTCCGGGATCTCCACGTGGCGCTCGGCCAGCTCGGAGATGTGGACCAGGCCCTCGATGCCCTCGTCGACGCGCACGAACGCACCGAACGGAACGAGCTTGGTGACCTTACCGGGAACGACCTGCCCGATCTGGTGCGTGCGGGCGAACTGCTGCCACGGGTCTTCCTGCGTCGCCTTGAGCGACAGGGAGACACGCTCGCGGTCCATGTCCACGTCGAGAACCTCGACGGTGACTTCCTGACCGACCTCGACGACCTCGGAGGGGTGGTCGATGTGCTTCCAGGAGAGCTCGGAGACGTGGACGAGACCGTCGACGCCGCCGAGGTCCACGAACGCACCGAAGTTGACGATCGAGGAGACGACGCCGGAGCGGACCTGGCCCTTCTGCAGGGTCGTGAGGAAGGTCTGGCGGACCTCGCTCTGGGTCTGCTCCAGCCAGGCACGGCGGGACAGGACCACGTTGTTGCGGTTCTTGTCCAGCTCGATGATCTTGGCCTCGAGCTCCTTGCCCACGTAGGGCTGGAGGTCGCGGACGCGACGCATCTCGACCAGGGAGGCCGGCAGGAAGCCACGGAGGCCGATGTCGAGGATGAGACCACCCTTGACGACCTCGATGACGGTACCGGTGACGATCCCGTCCTCTTCCTTGATCTTCTCGATCGTGCCCCAGGCACGCTCGTACTGAGCGCGCTTCTTGGACAGGATGAGACGGCCTTCCTTGTCCTCCTTCTGGAGAACAAGGGCCTCGATCTCGTCGCCGACCTTGACGACCTCGTTCGGGTCGACGTCGTGCTTGATCGAGAGCTCGCGGCTCGGGATAACGCCTTCGGTCTTGTAACCGATGTCGAGCAGGACCTCGTCCCGGTCGACCTTCACGATGACGCCGTCGACGATGTCGCCGTCGTTGAAGTACTTGATCGTCTCGTCGATCGCGGCGAGGAAGGCTTCCTCGTTACCGATGTCGTTGACCGCTACCTGCGGGGTGGTGGCGGTGGTCTCGGTGCTGCTCGTCATGTGGGTTAGGGCTCCGGTACGGACATTGAAGTCGTAGGTACTGCAACGCCGGGAGCCGATTTCGCTCTGCAGAAGCCGGACAGCCAAGGAAGCGCGGCTTCCGGCAAGGGAAGGCGCCTCGACAACCGAGGGGACATACAACAGACGCGAGCGCAGCCTGCTAGGTCTGAGGAGCGCAGGCTCGCAGCGCAACTTGTAGCATACGGGGGCGGCCGGACAGGGTCAATGCGCGAAGGCGTACACCCGGGGCGGAACGCCGCATACCCGGCACAAAACCTGTCGCCTGAGGCCACAGCGGCCGCACGGCGCCCCCTTCGCGACGAGACGCGACGCGGGATACGGAAGATTACGACGATGGAGCCGATCATCCAAGAGTCCGAGCTGCCCGAACCCGAGGCCACCCGCCGTGACGCGAATGTCACCGAGAGCAGTCGCGCCAACCGCTCCTGGTGGGACCGGAACGCCGACGAGTACCAGAATGAGCACGGCACCTTCCTCGGGGACGACCGCTTCGTGTGGGGACCCGAGGGACTGGACGAGGTGGAGGCCGAGCTGCTCGGTCCGCCGGAGGACCTCAAGGACAAGGACGTCCTGGAGATCGGCGCCGGCGCAGCCCAGTGCTCGCGCTGGCTGGTGTCGCAGGGCGCGCGGCCCGTCGCCCTCGACCTCTCGCACCGCCAGCTCCAGCACGCGCTGCGGATCGGCGGCTCGGTGCCGCTCGTACAGGCCGACGCGGGAGTGCTGCCCTTCAAGGACGCCTCCTTCGACCTGGCCTGCTCCGCCTACGGAGCGATGCCTTTCGTCGCCGACCCGGTACTGGTCCTCAAGGAGGTGCACCGGGTGCTGCGGCCCGGCGGCCGTTTCGTCTTCTCCGCGACCCACCCCATCCGCTGGGCGTTCCCGGACGAGCCCGGCCCGGAGGGGCTCACCGTGGCGGCCTCCTACTTCGACCGCACTCCCTATGTGGAGCAGGACGAGGAGGGCAACGCCGTCTACGTGGAGCACCACAGGACGATCGGCGACCGGGTGCGGGACATCGTGGCGGGCGGTTTCCGCCTCGTGGACATCGTGGAGCCGCAGTGGCCCGCCTGGAACACCCAGGAGTGGGGCGGCTGGTCCCCGCTGCGCGGAAACCTGATCCCGGGGACGGCCATCTACGTCTGCGTACGAGACTGAGCGGGTGATCCACGACCCCGCCGGCCCCGCCGCCCTGGACCTGCCCGTACGCGACGCGCTGCCCCGCCTCTCCTCCGCCCTGGAGGGGCCGGGCAGCGCCGTGCTGTGCGCACCGCCCGGCACGGGCAAGACGACGCTGGTGCCGCTGGCGCTCGCGGGCCTGATCGACGTGCCGGGCGCCTTCGAGGGCGTACGCCGGGTCGTCGTCGCCGAGCCGCGGCGCATCGCCGCGCGGGCCGCCGCCCGGCGGATGGCGTGGCTGCTCGGCGAGAAGGTGGGGCAGAGCGTCGGCTACACGGTGCGCGGGGAGCGGGTGGTGGGCCCACGCGCGCGCGTGGAGGTCGTCACGACCGGTGTCCTGCTCCAGCGGTTGCAGCGGGACCAGGAGCTGGCCGGCGTGGACGTGGTGATCCTGGACGAGTGCCATGAGCGGCACCTCGACGCGGACACCGTGGCCGCCTTCCTGGTGGACGTGCGGGCGGCCCTGCGGCCCGAGCTGCGGCTGGTGGCCGCGTCCGCGACGACCGACGCCGAGGGGTGGGCGCGGGTTCTCGGGGACGCGCCGGTGGTGGAGGCGCGCGGGACCGCGCACCCCGTGGAGGTCGTGTGGGCGCCGCCCGCCCGGCCGGTGCGGCCGCCGCACGGGATGCGGGTCGACCCGGCGCTCCTCACGCATGTGGCGTCGGTGGTGCGGCGAGCGCTGGCCGAACGGGACGGGGACGTCCTGTGCTTCCTGCCCGGCGTCGGGGAGATCGCACGCGTGGCCGGGCAGTTGGGCGCCCTCGGGGACGTGGAGGTGCTCCAGGTGCACGGGCGGGCGCCGGCCGCCGTGCAGGACGCGGTCCTCGCCGGGTCGCCGGGGCGGCGGGTCGTGCTCGCCACGTCCGTGGCCGAGTCGTCGTTGACGGTGCCCGGGGTGCGGGTGGTCGTGGACGCGGGCCTCGCGCGCGAGCCGCGGGTCGACCACGCGCGCGGGCTGAGCGCGCTGGCGACCGTGCGGGCCTCGCAGGCCGCGGGGCGGCAGCGCGCGGGCCGGGCCGGGCGTGAGGCGCCGGGGGCCGTCTACCGGTGCTGGACGGAGGCCGAGGACCGGCGGCTGCCCCGCTTCCCCGCTCCGGAGATCAAGCTGGCGGACCTCGCCGCGTTCGCCCTTCAGGTGGCGTGCTGGGGCGATCCGGACGCCTCCGGGCTCGCCCTCCTCGATCCTCCGCCGGGTGGCGCGATGGCGGCGGCGCGCGAAGTCCTGACGGCGGTCGGCGCGGTGGACGGGGCCACGGGCCGGGTGAGCGCGCGGGGCACACGGATGGCGCGGGTGGGCCTGCATCCCCGGCTGGCGCGGGCGCTGCTGGACGCGGTGCCGCGGGTGGGCGCGCGGCGGGCCGCCGAGGTCGTGGCCCTCCTGAGCGAGGAGCCGCCCCGCGAGTACGGCGACGACCTCGCCGCCGCGTGGCGCTCCGCGCGGCAAGGCGGCGACGGGTACGCGGCGCGCTGGCGCACCGAGACGCGGCGCCTGGCTTCGGCGGCGGAGGCCTCCGCCGGGCGGAGCGCTCCGGAGGCCGGGGGCGTGTCCGACGAGAAGGCGGCCGGGATCGTCGCGGCCCTGGCGTTCCCCGAACGGGTGGCCCGGGCGGTGGGCGGCGGGGTCTGCCTCATGGCCAACGGCACCCGCGCCGAGCTGCGGCCGGGCTCGTCGCTCGCGGGGGCCGAGTGGATCGCCGTGGCCGTGGCCGACCGGCCCGTGGACGCCGGGCACGCGCGCGTGCTGCTGGGCGCGCAGATCGACGAGGAGACGGCACGCGCCGCCGCCGCGCCGCTGCACTCGGAGCGGGACGAGGTGGCCTGGTCCGGCGGCGATCTGGTGGCGCGGCACGTGGAGCGCCTGGGGGCGCTGGAACTGGTGGTGCGGCCCCTGCGGAACCCGGACCCCTACCTCGTACGCGAAGGACTGCTCGCCGGGCTGCGCGAGGAGGGCACCGGGCTGCTGAAGTGGTCGCGGGGCGCCCAGGAGCTGCGGGAGCGGCTGGCGTTCCTGCACCGGCACCTCGGTGCGCCCTGGCCCGACGTGGCCGAGGACGCCCTGCACGCGCGCGTGGACGAGTGGCTGGAACCCGAGCTGTCCAAGGCGCGGCGCCGGTCCGATCTGGGCCGGATCGACGCCGGTCAGGCGCTCTCGCGGCTGCTGCCGTGGGCGACCGGCGAGGCGGCCCGTCTCGACGAGCTGGCGCCGGAGCGCCTCGAGGTGCCGAGCGGGTCCCGCATCCGGCTCGACTACTGCGACCCGGACCGGCCCGTGCTGGCGGTGAAGCTGCAGGAGATGTTCGGGCTGGCCGAGACCCCGCGGATCGCGGGCGGCCGGGTGCCGGTGCTCGTCCATCTGCTGTCCCCGGCGGGGCGCCCGGCCGCCGTCACGGCCGATCTCGCCTCCTTCTGGCGCGAGGGTTACCGCGCGGTGCGGGCGGAGCTGCGCGGCCGCTATCCGAAGCATCCGTGGCCGGAGGACCCGGCGGCGGCCGAGCCGACCCGCTACACCAAGGCCCGCCAGGCGCGCCGGGACGCGGACGCCCGGAGCGCCTGAGGCGTGGGGCCCAGGTACTCAGGGCGTGTTGGGCCGCGGGTCGGGGTCGCTCGCCGCTGTCGGGCGCGGGGTGCCCGGCCTGCGCCCGTGTGCTTCCAGCCACAGGGAGAGCGCGAGCAGGAGGAGGCCGAGGGCGAGGAAGCCCCAGGGGAGGTAGGAGGTCAGCAGGAGGACGAGGACGCGCTGGGACCTGACCTGGTCGACGGTGCTCTCGACGTAGTCCTCGCGCATCTTCACGTGCCCGGCGAAGACCGTGAGCCTGTCGCGTCCGCCGAGGAGCGAGCCGCCGCGCAGTTCGTTCTTCTGGATCTCCTCGCCGTAGACGGGGGCCCCGGTGGTCGGCTCGACCCAGAACCTGCGGACCGTGGTGTACCAGCGGGTGGTGCCGGTTTCGGCGAGGGCCTCGGGGGTGATGCCCTTGACCGGCATCGTCTTGGGGAAGGGGACCTTCGTCCAGGGGATGGTCTGCTCGAAGTAGTAGACCCGCACGCCCCGGAAGGTCCGTTCTCCTTTGTAGTGGATGGGTCGGGTGACGCGGGCCTGCGCGTCGAAGTACGCGTAGTCCCGTTTCTCCGTCAGGAAGGGCCACTTGAACTCGATGCCCTCGCGCTGGACGGGGTCCCCGTCGACGGATTCGCCGGGGGCGTGCACCGGTTGCTGGCTGTGCGCGTCGAAGATGTAGCGCTCGGGGATCTTGGAGACCATCTTGCCGTCGGAGTCCTGGACGTAGGAGAGCGCGTCCCAGACGACGACGTCGCGGTCGGTGCTCTTCTCGATCTTCTCCGAGGCCTCCACGTTGCCCTTGAGGGTCTGCACGATGGTCACTTTGTCGACCTTCTCGGCCTTCATCGAGCCGTAGTCGATGAGGGTGGGGTTCCGCGCCTCCAGGACGGCTTCCTGGTACTGGTTCGGCGGGACCTTCGTCAGGCGCGGGAAGGCGTACCAGCGCACGAGCGGGGACATGGCCGCGCAGAACACGGCGAGGGCGAGCAGGACGAGGCTGGCCTTGCGGCGCATCGCGGCGGCCTCCCTCCGTCTATGGGTGTGCGGGGACGGTGGTGAGCAGCGGCTCGGGCGACGTCTCGCCGGACGGGGCGCCGATCGCGGTGATCGTCAGGACGAGGGCGAGCGCGACGGCGAGACCTGCGGCGGCGGCGATGAGGGCGCGCATGCGGGGCCTTTCGGGTCGCTCGGCGGCGGCCGGAACTGATAGGCCGTCAGGTCGGGCACGGTAGCAACGCGCGGGCGAGATGAGAACACGTCGCGCGGCGGGCGATCGGGCCGCCCGCCGCGCACCGTCGCGGCGCACGACAGCAAACCGCCCCCGCGCCATGGTTGGCGCGGGGGCGGTCCTGGGGAGCCCTGGAGGGCTCCGGGGCCGGTCAGGCGGCCGGAGTGCTCGGCGTGGCCGGGGTGGTGGGGGTCGCGGGGGTGGTGGGGGTCGTCGGGGTGGTCGGGGTCGTCGGCGTGGTGGCCGCGGCGGTCACCTTCAGCTCGACGGTGAGGGTGGCCCCGCCGACCGTGACGACGCGCAGCAGATACGTGCCCTCCGCGTCACCCGCGTACAGCCTCGGCAGGGTCAGCCGGCCGTTCGCGTCGGTCTTCAGGCCCTTGAGGGTGCGGACCGGATTGCCGTTCGCGTCCTTGAAGAAGGGGCCCTTGTCGTTGGCCGTCGTGTCCGTCGCGGACTTGACCAGGGTGGCGCCGGCCACGACACCGGCGGCGGCCCGGCCCTTGTACGTGGCCTTGACCGCGACCCGGTCGGCGAACTCCTTGCCCTGCTCGCAGACCAGCGGCTCGTCGCCGATCCTGGCCAGCGCGTCGGCCTGGCGCTCGGTGACCTTCGCGCCGAAGTCCAGGCCGGTCAGCGTGCGGCCCACGACGGTGGCGCGCACGGTGAACTGGCCTGTCTTCTCGCCCGCCTTGATGACCGGGGCGGTGGCGCGGCCGGTGGCGGACGTCGTCACGACGACGCTCCTCGCGCCGCCGTCGAAGCGGGCGTCCGTGTCACCGGCGATCCTGAACTTCACCTTGACCTTGGCGACGGCCGAGCCCGACTTGGCCTCCGCGCGCACCTGGACGCGCTGGGCGAAGGTCTCGCCGGCCGTCGTGGCCAGTGTGCCGGTGCCGGCATCCTTCAGGCGGGCGACCCGCTCGGTGGGCGTGGGGGGCTCGGGGTCGGGCTTGTGGCCGCCGTTGCCCGGCCTGCCGCCACCGCCGTTGTCCGGCTTGTCGCCGTTGCCGGGCCGGTAGGTGCCCGTCATGTCCCTGTTGCCGGACGGGTCCTTGGCGGAACCGGTGCTGCCGGGCGTCAGGACCGGGTTGAGACCCGGGCCGCGGCCGTCGCTGCGGTCGTCCGGCAGGACGCCCTTGCCGTCGGGGACCTCGTGGGTGCCCTGGCGGTAGTACTCCAGCCACGACAGGACCGTGTTCAGGTACTCCGTGGAGTGGTTGTAGCTGAGGATCGCCTGGTGGAGGTCGTCCTCGACCGCGAGGTCACGGTCCGTGCCGCAGAGGTAGTGGCCGGCGGCGAGCGCCGCGTCGTAGATGTTGTTGGGGTCCTTCTCGCCGTCGTTGTTGCCGTCCTGCCCCGAGGTGGCCCACGTCGAGGGGATGAACTGCATCGGGCCGACCGCGCGGTCGTGCGTGCGGTCGCCGTCGTAGGCGCCCTGGTCCGTGTCGGTGATCTTCGCGAAGCCGTTGCCGTTCAGGACCGGGCCGAGGATCGGCTTGAGCGTCGTGCCGTTCGCGTCGACGCGGCCGCCGCGGGCCTGGCCCGACTCCACCTTGCCGATGGCGGCGAGCAGTTGCCAGGGGAGGTTGCAGCCGGGTCTGGTCTCGGCCAGCGCCGACTCGGCCTTCTTGTAGGCGTCCAGGACGGTGGCCGGCAGACCCGCCTCCACGTCCTTGTCGCCGCCGTTGGGGGCGAACGGCGGCACGGGGCTCTTGAGGGACGGCAGATCGGTGTAGTACGGCGAGTCGCCGGTGGCGGACTCACCCGCGGGCGGGGTGTCCGACGCACCCGCCGTCTGCCCGTCGCGCGGTACGTCCGTCACGCCCGGGGCCTGCGATGCGGCCAGCGCCGCGACGGCCGCCGCGGCCACCGCGCTGGTCACCGCCCCTCTGCGCAGTCGCCTGCCGATTACCGGTGCCATGACCGAGCCACCCCTCCCCTTATGCAGCTTATGCAGCTTATGCAGCCTGTTGCGAGCCGTCTCCGCCTCCGTACGCGGTCGCTTTCGTACGCGCGTACTCCCCGGCGGGATGGCTCTGGCGACACTACGACAACTTGCGGTGCCCGGGCACCTGTTCGTGCCCGGTTTTTACCGGTTGGCCAACAGGCCGCGACAGGGCTGTTACGCCAGGGGCCTCCGGCCGGGCGTCCGGCCCCTCGAAGTCGCCCTGGGGCGGGGCGCACCGTCCGCTGTGCGGGTGCGTCGTGGTTGCTCGCGCCGTTCCCCGCGCCCCTTCAGGGGGTCTGCCGTGCGGCGGGCGGCTTCGCTCAGGGCGCTTGCCGTGCGGCGGCCCTCGTTCCGGATGTCTCCGCGGGTGCGACGTGGTTGCTCGCGCAGTTCCCCGCGCCCCTTCAGGGGGTCTGCCGTGCGACGGGCGGCTTCGCTCAGGGCGCTTGCCGTGCGGCGGCCCTCGTTCCGGATGTCTCCGCGGGTGCGACGTGGTTGCTCGCGCCGTTCCCCGCGCCCCTTCAGGGCGCGCCCCCGACCCCGGGTCAGGGGCGCGAGGAACTGCGCGCCCAGCCCCCACCCAGCCGCACGAAGCGAAATCCCCCAGCCCCCCGGGGGCGCGAGGAACTGCGCGACCAGCCACGTCCGACCCGCACGAGACCCGAGACCCGAACCGACACCCCCCAAGGGGCGCGGGGAACTGCGCGGCTAGCCCCCACCCAGCCGCACGAACACCGATCCCCGGCCCGGGAGGGCTAGTGCGCGGCGGATTCCCAGTTCGGGCCCACGCCTACCGAGACGTCCAGCGGGGCCCGCAAGGCCACCGCGCCGGCCATCTCCCGGCGGACCAGCTCCTCCACCTTCGCCCGCTCCCCCGGAGCGATCTCCAGGACGATTTCGTCGTGCACCTGGAGCAGCATCCGGGAGTCGAGCCCCGCCTCGGTCAGCGCGCGGTGCACGTTCAGCATGGCGATCTTGACGATGTCGGCGGCCGTGCCCTGGATCGGGGCGTTCAGCGCCATCCGCTCGGCCATCTCGCGGCGCTGGCGGTTGTCGCTGTTGAGGTCGGGGAGGTAACGCCGGCGGCCCAGCATCGTCTCCGTGTACCCCGTGGCACGCGCCTCGTCGACCGCGCGGCGCAGATAGTCCCGCACCCCGCCGAACCGCTCGAAGTACGTGTCCATCAGGGCCCGCGCCTCGCCCGCGTCGATGTTCAGCTGCTGGGAGAGGCCGAACGCGGACAGGCCGTAGGCCAGGCCGTACGACATCGCCTTGATCTTGCGCCGCATCTCCGCGTCCACGGCGTCGCGCGCCACGGAGAAGACCTGCGAGGCGACGGTGGTGTGCAGGTCCTCGCCGGAGGTGAACGCCTCCAGGAGGCCCTCGTCCTCGGAGAGGTGCGCCATCACGCGCAGCTCGATCTGGCTGTAGTCCGCCGTCATCAGCGACTCGAAGCCCTCGCCGACGACGAACCCGCGGCGGATCGCCCGGCCCTCGTCGGTGCGGACCGGGATGTTCTGGAGGTTGGGGTCGGTCGAGGAGAGCCGGCCCGTGGCGGCCACCGTCTGGTTGAACGTGGTGTGGATGCGGCCGTCCGCGGCGATCGACTTGATCAGGCCCTCGACGGTGACGCGCAGCTTCGCCTGCTCGCGGTGGCGGAGCATGATGACGGGCAGTTCGTTCTCCGTCTGGGCGGCGAGCCAGGCCAGCGCGTCGGCGTCCGTGGTGTAGCCGGTCTTGGTCTTCTTCGTCTTGGGGAGGTTCAGCTCGCCGAAGAGGACTTCCTGGAGCTGCTTGGGTGAGCCGAGGTTGAACTCGTGGCCCGCCGCCGCGTGCGCCGCCTTCACGGCCTGCTGCACGGCGCCCGCGAACTGCTGCTCCATCGCCTCCAGATGGGCGCGGTCGGCCGCGATGCCGTGCCGCTCCAGGCGGGCCAGGAGCGTGGACGTCGGCAGTTCGACGTCCGTCAACAGGTCGCTCGCGCCGACCTCCTGGAGCTTCTCGCCGAAGGCGGCGCCCAGGTCGAGGACGGTGCGGGCCTGCGACATCAGGTGGTCGGCCTCGGCCCGGTCGTCCTCCTCCGTGCCGAAGGCGAGCTGGCCGTCCCCGGCGGAGGCGGGCGCCAGCTCGCGGCCCAGGTACTCCAGGGAGAGCGCGTCCAGGGCGAAGGAGCGGCGGCCCGGCTTGACCAGGTACGCGGCCAGGGCGGTGTCCATGGTGACGCCGGCCACGCTCCAGCCGTGCTCGGGGAAGACCCGCATCACGGACTTGGCGTTGTGCAGGACCTTCGGCTTGTCGGCGTCGGCGATCCACGCCGCGAACGCGTTCTCGTCGGCCTCGTCCAGGGTGGTCGGGTCGAACCAGGCGGCCGCTCCGCCGGCCGCGGCGAGCGCGACCTCGGTGACGGTGCCCGAACCGAGCCGCCAGGTGTCGACCGTGGCCATGCCGAGGACCGCCTTGCCGTGCTCGGCGAGCCAGGGGGCCAGCTCGCCCGCGCCGAGCACCGCGCCGTCCAGCTCGACACCGGGCGCCGCCGGGGCCTGCTCGGCCTCCTCGGCTCCCGGGTCGACGGCGAGGAGCCGCTCGCGCAGCGAGGGGTTACGGATCTCCAGGGTGTCCAGGACCATGGCGAGCGCCGTGCGGTCGTAGGGAGCGCGCGCCAGGTCGGCGACCGTCTTGGGCAGCTCGACGTCGCGGACCATCTCCGTGAGGCGGCGGTTGAGCTTGACCGACTCCAGGTGATCGCGGAAGTTCTGCCCGGCCTTGCCCTTGACCTCGTCGGCGCGCTCGACCAGGTCGGCGAACGAACCGAACTGGTTGATCCACTTCGCGGCGGTCTTCTCGCCGACGCCGGGGATGCCCGGGAGGTTGTCCGACGGGTCGCCGCGCAACGCCGCGAAGTCGGGGTACTGGGCGGGGGTGAGGCCGTACTTCTCCGTGACCTTCTCCGGCGTGAAACGCGTCAGCTCCGAGACGCCCTTCGTCGGATAGAGCACCGTCACGTGGTCGGTGATCAGCTGGAAGGAGTCGCGGTCACCCGTGACGATCAGCACGTCGAAGCCGGCCGCCTCCGCCTGTGTGGCGAGCGTGGCGATGACGTCGTCCGCCTCGAAGCCGTCGACGGCGAAGCGCACCGCGTGCATCGCGTCGAGCAGCTCGCCGATCAGCTCGACCTGGCCCTTGAACTCGTCCGGGGTCTTGGAGCGGTTCGCCTTGTAGTCCGGGAACTCCTGGGAGCGCCACGTCTTGCGGGAGACGTCGAACGCCACCGCGAAGTGCGTGGGCGCCTCGTCACGCAGGGTGTTCGCCAGCATCGAGGCGAAGCCGTAGATCGCGTTCGTCGGCTGGCCCGTCGCGGTCGTGAAATTCTCCGCGGGCAGCGCGAAGAACGCCCGGTAGGCCAGGGAGTGCCCGTCCATGAGGAGCAGGCGCGGGCGCTGCTCGCCTCCCGCCCCGCCGGCCTGGGTCGCCGCGGACTCGGACTTCTTCTTCGATGCTGTTTCTGCCACGTCCCCGATCCTGCCACGCCGCACCGACAGTCCCGCCCCGTCCCGGCCCACGGCCGGGCATTGTCACCGGCGCGTGGGAGGATCGATGACGTAGCTCACGTACGTGCTCGAAGGGGAGCCGACCATGGCAAGCAAGCCGCCCAAGGGCGATCCGGTCCAGGACGCGCCGCAGGTCGCCGAGGCCCGGCACGCGGCGGCGGGGCTGCCCGCCATCGGTCACACGCTGCGGATGGCACAGCAGCAGATGGGGGTGCGCCGCACCGCGCTGACCCTGCTGCGGGTCAATCAGAAGGACGGCTTCGACTGCCCCGGCTGTGCCTGGCCGGAGCCGGAGCACCGCCACAAGGCGGAGTTCTGCGAGAACGGCGCGAAGGCGGTCGCCGAGGAGGCCACGCTGCGCCGCGTGACGCCCGACTTCTTCGCCGCGCACCCCGTCGCCGACCTCGCCACCCGCAGTGGTTACTGGCTGGGGCAGCAGGGCCGCCTCACCCACCCCATGTATCTGGCGGAGGGCGCCGAGCGCTACGAGCCGGTCAGCTGGGAGCGGGCCTTCGACATCGTCGCCGAGGAGCTGGCGGCCCTGGAGAGCCCCGACGAGTCCGTGTTCTACACCTCGGGCCGCACCAGCAACGAAGCGGCGTTCCTCTACCAGCTCTTCGCCCGCGAGCTGGGCACGAACAACCTCCCCGACTGTTCGAACATGTGCCATGAGTCGTCCGGCTCCGCGCTGACCGAGACGATCGGCGTCGGCAAGGGCAGCGTCCTCCTGGAGGACCTGTACCAGTCGGACCTGATCATCGTCGCCGGGCAGAACCCCGGCACGAACCACCCGCGCATGCTCTCCGCCCTGGAGAAGGCCAAGAACAACGGCGCGAGGATCATCACGGTCAATCCGCTGCCCGAAGCGGGCATGGAGCGCTTCAAGAACCCGCAGACCCCCCAGGGCATGCTCAAGGGCACCGCCCTCACCGACCTCTTCCTGCAGATCCGCCTCGGCGGCGACCAGGCCCTCTTCCGCCTCCTCAACAAGCTGATCCTCCAGACCGAGGGCGCGGTCGACGAGACGTTCGTACGCGAACACACCCACGGGTACGAGGAGTTCGCCGCCGCCGCTCGCGACGCCGACTGGGACGACACCCTCCGGGCCACCGGCCTGGACCGGGCCCGCATCGAGGAGGCCCTCGCCATGGTCCTCGCCTCGAAGCGCACCGTCGTGTGCTGGGCGATGGGCCTGACCCAGCACAAGCACTCCGTGCCGACCATCCGCGAAGTCGTCAACTTCCTTCTGCTGCGCGGCAACATCGGCCGCCCCGGCGCCGGCGTCTGCCCCGTGCGCGGCCACTCGAACGTGCAGGGCGACCGCACGATGGGCATCTTCGAGCGGCCCGCGCCCGCCTTCCTCGACGCCCTGGAGAAGGAGTTCGGCTTCGCGCCGCCCCGCCGGCACGGCCTGGACGTCGTGCGCGCCATCCGCGCCCTGCGCGACGGCGAGGCGAAGGTGTTCTTCGCCATGGGCGGCAACTTCGTGTCGGCCTCCCCCGACACCGAGGTCACCGAGGCGGCCATGCGCAAGGCGCGCCTGACCGTGCACGTCTCCACCAAGCTGAACCGCTCGCACGCCGTCACCGGCGCGCGCGCCCTGATCCTGCCCACCCTCGGGCGCACCGAGCGCGATGTGCGGGCCGGCGGCGAGCAGTTCGTCACCGTCGAGGACTCCATGGGCATGGTGCACGCCTCCCGGGGCCGCCTGGAGCCCGCGAGCGAGCAGCTGCTGTCCGAGCCCGCCATCGTGTGCCGCCTCGCGCGCCGCGTCCTCGGCCCCGGCTCGCGCACCCCCTGGGAGGAGTTCGAGAGGGACTACGCCTCCGTCCGCGACCGCATCGCCCGCGTCATCCCCGGCTTCGAGGACTTCAACGCGCGCGTGGCGCACCCCGGCGGCTTCGCCCTGCCGCACGCCCCGCGCGACGAGCGCCGCTTCCCCACCGCCACCGGCAAGGCCAACTTCACGGCCGCGCCCGTCGAGTACCCGGCCCTGCCCGAGGGGCGGCTGCTGCTGCAGACCCTGCGCTCCCACGACCAGTACAACACCACCATCTACGGCCTGGACGACCGCTACCGCGGCATCAAGAACGGCCGCCGCGTCGTCCTGGTCAACCCCGAGGACGCCGGGAGGCTGGGCTTCGCCGACGGGACGTACGCCGACCTGGTCGGCGAGTGGCAGGACGGCGTGGAGCGCCGCGCCCCCGGCTTCCGCGTCGTGCACTACCCGACGGCCCGCGGGTGCGCCGCCGCCTACTACCCCGAGACCAACGTGCTGGTGCCGCTGGACGCCACCGCCGACACCAGCAACACCCCTGCCAGCAAGTCCGTCGTCGTACGCCTGGAACAATCGGCGCTCGACTGAGCGTTCGCTCAGCGACAGGTCGAGCAACAGCAGTCGAGCGACACCGGGTGTCGACGAACGAACGGAGCCGGGCCCCATGGGTGAGCAGCACAGCGTGAAGTTCCCGCAGGAGGTCATCGACGAGTACGCCTCGCTCGGTGTCGACCTGCCCTCCCTGTTCTCGGCGGGCCACCTCGGCACCCGCATGGGGGTCCAGATCCTGGAGGCCTCGGCGGAGCGAGTCGTCGCCACCATGCCGGTCGAGGGCAACACCCAGCCGTACGGCCTGCTGCACGGCGGCGCCTCCGCGGTCCTCGCCGAGACCCTCGGCTCGGTCGGCGCGATGCTGCACGGCGGCAGCAAGAAGCTCGCCGTCGGCGTCGACCTGAACTGCACGCACCACCGCGGTGCCCGCTCCGGTCTGGTCACCGGCGTGGCGACGCCCGTGCACCGCGGCCGCTCCACGGCCACGTACGAGATCGTGATCAGCGACGAGCAGGGCAGGCGGGTGTGCAGCGCGCGGCTGACCTGCATGCTGCGGGACGTCCCCGCCGAAGGCGCGCCGGAGCCGGCCGGCGCCGACGGCTGATTCCCCGACGGGCGGACCCGCACGGGCCGTCGGGATGTGCGCCGTCGGGATGTGCGCGGTCGGCGCGGCGGCGGTCTGGCGCGGGCGCGGGCCGCGGTCTAGCGTCGGCGCATGCGGCACCGGATGCGGCTCAGCGCGCTCGCCCTCGCGCTCCCGTTGACCCTCGGCACGGGCTGCGGCGGCCCCGCCGCGGAAGGCGCCGGGAGCACGGGGAGCGCCGGGAGCACCACCAGTTCCGTCGGCGGCGGCCCCTCCCCCGGCGCCACCTCCCCCGCCGCGTTGTGCACCGCGCTCGTCACCGAGTGGGCCCGGCAGCTCTACGCCGCGGACGGCTCGGGCGGCCCGAGTGGCTCGGGGGGCTACGGCGACTACCAGTCGATGGGCCTGTCGAACGGGCAGTACGCGATCCTGCGCGACGTCCTGGACGCCGCCCGCGCCGAGCGCCGACGGCAATCCGCCGCCGCGGGACGGAAGTTGATCGACCGGCAGGCGCGGAAGCGGTGTGCCGAGCGCCACCGCGACGGCGGGCCGAGCGGCGGGCCGTGGACGTGAACGCCATCGGCCCGGTCGAGCCGGGCGAGGACACCTACGACCACGAGACGGTCGCCCCCGAGCCGGCGCCGCCCGATCCGCGCCGGCGCCGCAACCGCCGCCGGGCGTTCGCCGCCACCGCGGCCGTGGCCCTCACCGGGGTCGGGATCGGCCTCTACGTGACACGTCCGCAGCCGCCGCCCGCCCCGCCCCCGCCCTGGCCGTCGCAGAGCGTGTCGGTGACGTACACCGACGAGATGTCCCGCCCCCGGGCCGGTGAGCGGGCCTTCACCTTCGCCGTCCGGGTCACCCAGTGGTCCGGGCCCCCGGTGTCCCTGCTGAGGGTCGCCCAGCCCTCGGCGGCGCTTTCGGTACGCACATCGCCCGGCACCCCATTCACGGTGAAAACGGGAACACCCCGGAAGTTGATCATCACGGTGCACATTCGCGAATGCGGAGAAGTGCCACGGAATGTCAGGCTCCCTTTCCTGGAGGTAACGCTGCGTAATGCGCGGGCAAAGCAGCGGCAGAGTTACATCCTGGGTCCGGAATACGCCAATGATCTTTCCGGGGCGCTGAGTGCCGCATGCCCGCGAACACGCACGTCATGAGCCAAACACCTTTACGGTCCTGCCGCCTGTCCTGGAGATTCTCACCATGTGGATACGCCGAGATCCACCGAACAGGGTCGTATTCGTCCTCAACCGCCCCCTGCGTTCCAGCCCGGAATACTCCGTGGCATAACAAGAGCGTCACAGCCTGGGTCCGACCACTCCACTGGGCACAAAGGCGCCCTTAGAGTCACGGCCAGTCACCGCGCCCACCGGATTCCCGTCAGTTCGGTTCCGCGCTCGACTCGGCGTTCCAGCAAGGGACAGCCGTGCCAGGGGAAAGGACTGATCGTGCGTCAACGTTCGCTCATAGCCATCACCGCTGCACTCACCGCCGGGGCTCTGACCCTGACCGCCTGTGGCTCGCGCGACGACAAGGACAAGGAGAGCGCCGGAGGCGGCGGCACCACCGTGGTCATCGGCGTCGACGCGCCGCTGACCGGTGACCTCTCCGCGCTGGGCCTCGGCATCCGCAACTCCGTCGAGCTCGCCGCCAAGCAGGCCAACGCCAAGAAGTACGTCGATGGCATCACCTTCAAGGTGCAGTCCGCGGACGACCAGGGCCAGCCCTCGTCCGGCCAGACGAACGCCACCAAGTTCGTCGCCAACAAGGAGCTCCTCGGCGCCGTCGGCCCGCTGAACTCCTCCGTCGGCGAGTCCATGCAGAAGGTCTTCGACGACGCCAAACTCGTCCAGGTCTCCCCCGCCAACACCAACCCGGCCATGACCCAGGGCCAGGACTGGAACGGCGGCAAGAAGGTCCGCCCGTACAAGGCCTACTTCCGCACCGCCACCACGGACGCCATCCAGGGTCCCTTCGCGGCGCAGTACCTGTACAACAAGGCCAAGAAGAAGCGGGTCTACGTCATCGACGACAAGAAGACCTACGGCGCCGGCCTCGCCGCCACCTTCAAGGACGAGTTCACCAAGCTCGGCGGCAAGGTCGCCGGCACCGAGCACGTCAACCCGGACACCAAGGACTTCGGCGCCGTCGCCACCAAGATCAAGAACTCGAACGCCGACGTCGTCTACTACGGCGGCGAGTACCCGGCCGCCGGCCCGCTCAGCAAGCAGATGAAGAAGGCCGGGGCCAAGATCCCGCTCGTCGGCGGCGACGGCCTCTACAGCGCCGACTACATCAAGCTCGCCGGCAAGGACGGCAAGGGCGACTACGCCACCTCCGTCGGCCAGCCCGTCGAGCAGCTGCCCTCCGCCAAGGAGTTCATCGCCAACTACAAGAAGGCCGGCTACAAGGAGGCCTACGAGGCCTACGGCGGCTACTCCTACGACAGCGCCTGGGCCATCATCGAGGCCGTCAAGAAGGTCGTCGAGGACAACGACGGCAAGCTGCCCTCCGACGCCCGCGCCAAGATCGTCGACGCCATGCAGGACGTCTCCTTCGACGGCGTGACCGGCAAGGTCGCCTTCGACGAGTACGGCGACGCCACCAACAAGCAGCTCACGGTCTACCAGGTCAAGGACACCGCCGACCCGGCCAAGGGCTGGAAGCCCGTCGAGTCCGGCACCTACACCGGCTGACCCACCCCCGCAGCACGACACCGCCGCGCGGAGCGCTGCCCGACAGCGCCCCGCGCGGCGTCGCATCCGACGCCGCGACGACGACCGTCGCAGCGGTGCCGTACCCGTCGCTTTCGAAAGACTCGGAGGACCTGCGGTGCACGAACTGCCGCAACAGCTGGTCAATGGCCTGCTACTGGGATCCATGTACGGCCTGATCGCCATCGGCTACACAATGGTCTACGGCATCGTCCAGCTCATCAACTTCGCCCACGGCGAGATCTTCATGGTCGGCGGCTTCGGCGCCCTCACCGTCTGGCTCTGGCTCCCCGGCTCCACGACCATGTGGGTGGCCATCCCCCTCATGCTCCTGGGCGCCGTCATCGTCTCCACCACCATCGCCATCGGAGCCGAACGCTTCGCCTACCGGCCCCTGCGCGGCGCCCCGCGGCTCGCCCCGCTCATCACCGCCATCGGCCTCTCGCTCGCCCTCCAGCAAGCCGTCTGGGCCTGGTACCCGAACGCCAAGTCCTCCCGCACGTTCCCCGAGATCCCCGGCGACTCCATCCACCTCGGCAGCGTCACCATCCAGCCCGGCGACCTCTTCCTCGTCGCCGCCGCACCGATCTGCATGTTCGCCCTCGGCTGGTTCGTCATGAAGACCCGCGTCGGCCGCGGCATGCAGGCCACCGCCCAGGACCCCGACACCGCCAAACTCATGGGCGTCAACACCGACCGCGTCATCGTCGTCGCCTTCGCCCTCGGCGCCGCCTTCGCCGGCATCGCCGCCGTCGCCTACGGCTTCCGCTACGGCGAGGTCAACTTCCGCATGGGCTTCCTGTGGGGCCTCAAGGCCTTCACCGCCGCCGTCCTCGGCGGCATCGGCAACATCTACGGCGCCATGATCGGCGGACTCGTCCTCGGCGTCGCCGAAGCCCTCGCCACCGCCTACATGAACAACATCCCCGGAATGGACAAGCTCGGCGGCCAGTCCTGGGCCGACGTCTGGGCGTTCGTACTCCTCATCGTCGTCCTCCTCGTCAGACCCCAGGGCCTGCTCGGCGAGCGCGTCGCGGACAGGGCGTGACCACCATGACCACACAGACCACAGCGGCCGGCGCCCCCCGCCCCCGCGAGGAGAACGCCCCCACGGGCCTCATCCCGCTGCCCGCCGGACCCGCCCGCGCCATGGCCACCGGCGGCGGCGCCCTCACCGTCGTCTCCGCCTTCCTCGCCTGGACGTGGACCGCCGCCTTCCCCGGCGACCTCACCGTCTACGGCTACCCCGGCGGCCTCCAGTGGCTCGTCCTCATCACGGGCGCCCTCACCACCCTCATCGGCCTCGCCTCCTACGGGATCAGGGGCGTCCGCGCCCTCACCCCCGGCAACGCCGACGCCGCGCTCAAATACGCGGCCCTCGCCGCCTTCACCACCGCCTGGTACACGGTCCTCGCCATCAGCACCAAGCTCGGCGGACTCGCCAACCTCGAACCCGGCGGCTGGATCGTGGCCCTCGCCACCCTCACCGCCCTCACCGGCGCCCTCGCCCTGCCCTTCGAACGGCCCCAGACCTACCCGGTCGACCCCGAGGACACCGGCTGGGTCCAGTTCAAGCACCGCCTGCGCAACGGCCTGACCATCGCCAAGGGAGCCTTCGCCGCCGAAGCGCCCCCCACCCCGCGCAAGCTCCCCTCGTACCTCGAGATCCTGGTCATCGTCGCCGCCCTCGCCACCGGCCTCCTGGTCTTCACCTACGGCATCGGCACCGAGTACGACGAACTCTTCATCGGCTTCCTCCTCTCGGTCGCCCTCGGCTTCGCCGCCCTCACCAAGGCCGGCCTCGTCGCCCAGGTCTCCGTGTACACCGCGCGCCACCGCAACGTCACCATGATCGGCGCGTTCCTCGCCGCCGCCGCCTTCCCGTTCACACAGAACGACGACCAGTACGCCACCATCGGCGTCTACATCCTCATCTTCGCCACCGTCGCCCTCGGCCTGAACATCGTCGTCGGCCTCGCCGGCCTCCTCGACCTCGGATACGTCGCCTTCCTCGGCGTCGGCGCCTACGCCGCCTCCATGGTCTCCGGAGCCCCCAGCTCCCCCTTCGGCATCCACCTCCCCTTCTGGGGAGCGATCCTCGTCGGCGCCGCCGCCTCCCTCGTCTTCGGCGTCCTCATCGGCGCCCCCACCCTGCGGCTGCGCGGCGACTACCTCGCCATCGTCACCCTCGGCTTCGGCGAGATCTTCCGCATCGTCGCCATGAACAGCGACGGCACCTCCGGACCCGACATCACCAACGGGTCCAACGGCATCTCCTCCATCCCGAACCTGAAGATCCTCGGCTTCGACCTCGGCCTGGAACACAGCATCGGCGGCTTCACCATCGGCCGCTTCGCCAACTACTTCTTCCTGATGCTGCTCATCACCCTCGTCGTCGTCCTCGTCTTCCGGCGCAGCGGCGACTCCCGCATCGGACGGGCCTGGGTCGCCATCCGCGAGGACGAGACCGCCGCCCTCGCCATGGGCATCAACGGCTTCCGCGTCAAGCTCATCGCCTTCGCCCTCGGCGCCTCGCTCGCCGGCCTCGCCGGCACCGTCCAGGCCCACGTGACCTACACCGTCACCCCCGAGCAGTACCAGTTCGCCAACACCGTGCCGCCCAACTCCGCCTTCCTGCTCGCCGCCGTCGTCCTCGGCGGCATGGGCACCATCAGCGGACCCCTGGTCGGCGCGGCACTGCTCTACCTCATCCCCAACAAGCTCGCCTTCCTCGGCGACTACCAGCTCTTCGCCTTCGGCCTCGCCCTCGTGCTCCTCATGCGCTTCCGCCCCGAAGGCCTCATCCCCAACCGCCGCCGCCAACTCGAGTTCCACGAAGCCGAACTCGCGCCCGGCGAGACGCCGCCGCCCGCAGTCCTCAGCAAGACAGGGGCCTGAGCCATGACCACCGACACCACCGAAAAGGGCCAGGCCCCCGACACCCCGGCCGGCCGGACCGTCCTCGACGCCCGCGGCGTCACCATGCGCTTCGGCGGCCTCACCGCCGTACGCTCCGTCGACCTCACCGTCAACAGCGGCGAGATCGTCGGCCTCATCGGCCCCAACGGCGCCGGCAAGACCACCTTCTTCAACTGCCTCACCGGCCTCTACGTCCCCACCGAGGGCGAGGTCCGCTACCAGGGCCGGGTCCTGCCCGCCAAGTCCTTCAAGGTCACCGCCGCCGGCATCGCCCGCACCTTCCAGAACATCCGGCTCTTCGCCAACATGACCGTCCTGGAGAACGTCCTCGTCGGCCGGCACACCCGTACGAAGGAAGGCCTCTGGTCGGCGCTCCTGCGCGGCCCCGGCTTCCACCGGGCCGAAGCCGCCTCCAAGGCCCGCGCCATGGAACTCCTCGACTTCGTCGGCCTCGCCGACAAGGCCGAACACCTCTCGCGCAACCTCCCCTACGGCGAGCAGCGCAAGCTGGAGATCGCGCGGGCGCTGGCCAGCGAACCCGGCCTGCTCCTCCTGGACGAGCCCACCGCCGGCATGAACCCCCAGGAGACCCGCGCGACCGAAGAGCTCGTCTTCGCCATCCGCGACATGGGCATCGCCGTCCTCGTCATCGAGCACGACATGCGCTTCATCTTCAACCTCTGCGACCGCGTAGCCGTCCTCGTGCAGGGCGAGAAACTCATCGAAGGAAGCAGCGAAACGGTCCGCCAGGACGACCGCGTCATCGCCGCCTACCTCGGCGAACCCTTCGAGGAGAACAACTGATGACCGCACTCCTTGAGGTCGAGGACCTCCGCGTCGCCTACGGCAAGATCGAAGCCGTCAAAGGCATCTCCTTCACCGTCGAGGCCGGCAAAGTCGTCACCCTCATCGGCACCAACGGCGCCGGAAAGACCACGACGCTGCGCACGCTCTCCGGACTGCTCAAGCCGGTCGGCGGCACCATCAAATTCGACGGTAAAACACTGCGGAAATACCGGGCGGACCAAATCGTCTCCCTGGGCCTCGCCCACTCCCCCGAGGGCCGGCACATTTTCCCCCGCATGACCATCGAGAACAATCTCCGCCTCGGCGCCTACCTCCGCTCCGACAAACCGGGCATCGAAAAGGACATCGCCCGCGCCTACGACCTCTTCCCCATCCTCGGGGAACGCCGGAAGCAGGCCGCGGGCACCCTCTCCGGCGGCGAACAGCAAATGCTCGCCATGGGGCGCGCCCTCATGTCCCAGCCGAAACTCCTCATGCTCGACGAGCCCTCCATGGGCCTCTCGCCGATCATGATGCAGAAGATCATGGCGACCATCGCCGAGCTGAAGGCCGGCGGCACGACGATCCTCCTCGTCGAGCAGAACGCGCAGGCCGCGCTCTCTCTGGCCGACGAGGGCCACGTCATGGAGGTCGGAAAGATCGTCCTGTCCGGCACAGGCGCCGACCTCCTGCACGACGAGTCCGTACGAAAGGCCTACCTGGGCGAGGACTGACCCCGCCCTCCCCCCCGTGGGGGGAGATCCACGAGGAGAGGCCCGCACCCCCGATCCGGGGCGCGGGCCTCTCCTCACACCTTCATGCGTGCGCACTCTCGTGCGTCCGCCGCTGCGGGCTAGCCCTTCGCCGCCTTCTTCTCCTCGGCGTCCTCGATGACCGCCTCCGCGACCTGCTGCATCGAGAGCCTGCGGTCCATCGACGTCTTCTGGATCCAGCGGAACGCGGCGGGCTCGGTCAGGCCGTACTCCGTCTGGAGGATCGACTTCGCCCGGTCCACCAGCTTCCGCGTCTCCAGCCGCTGGGAGAGGTCGGCGACCTCCTTCTCCAGCGTCTTCAGCTCCGCGAAGCGCGAGACGGCCATCTCGATCGCCGGCACGACGTCGCTCTTGCTGAACGGCTTCACCAGGTACGCCATCGCGCCCGCGTCCCTCGCCCGCTCGACGAGGTCGCGCTGCGAGAACGCGGTCAGCATCAGCACCGGGGCGATGGACTCCTCGGCGATCTTCTCGGCCGCGGAGATGCCGTCGAGGACGGGCATCTTCACGTCCAGGATCACGAGGTCCGGCCGGTGCTCGCGGGCCAGCTCGACGGCCTTCTCGCCGTCACCGGCCTCGCCCACGACGCTGTACCCCTCTTCCTCCAGCATCTCTTTGAGGTCGAGCCGGATCAGGGCCTCGTCCTCGGCGATGACGACGCGGGTCGTCAGCGGAGGCACGTGCGACTTGTCGTCGTCGGACACGTCGTCTACGGGCTGGGGCGACTCGGGGGCGGTCACGGGGGGCTCCTTGATCAGGGCAGGGGTACAGCTCCCAAGAGCCTACCTAGCTGCGGTATGGTGGTTGGGCAGCGGGTCGGGGGGAACCTTTGATTCGTTGGGCCCCGGTAGTCCAATTGGCAGCAGACGAAGGTCTCAAACACCTTACAGTGTGGGTTCGAGTCCCACCCGGGGCACTTTTCCTTCGTTCTCAAGGTCACTATCAACAAGCGGATGTTCTCGTTCTCGTGAATATCCGCTTTTTGCTGCTTGCACGCATTCGCGCATATGGACAGTGTGCGTATGAACTTCCATGGCACAGAGGTACGCCGGCGAGCACTCGCCCTGCTACGTGACGGCGCCAAGAACGCGGATGTCGCCCGTCGCCTGAGTGTCCCTCTGGGCACCATCAGCTATTGGAAGCATGAAGATCGCGTCAGGCGCGGAGAACCGGTGTCGAAGCGGCCATCGCTTCTCTGTCCTCGGTGCGACAGATGCCCGCTCGACGAAGCGGCGTACTCCTACCTGCTCGGTCTCTACCTCGGAGACGGCCACATCAGCCACTACGCCAAGCACAAGGCTCCCAGCCTCATGATCGCTCTGGATGACAGCTGGCCCGGCATCCAGGACCAAACCGAGTCCGCGCTCAGGGCGGTCTTTCCGCACAATGCCACGTGCCGCGTACGCGCGAAGGGCGCCCACAGCATCAAGGTCTACTCCAAGCATCTGCCCTGCCTCTTCCCCCAGCACGGCCCCGGCAAGAAGCACGACCGCGAGATCGCCCTCGAACCCTGGCAACAGGAGATCGTCGACGCCTATCCCTGGGATTTCGTCCGAGGGCTCATCCACTCCGACGGGTGCCGCGTCACCAACTGGACGACGCGGCTCATCGGCGGTGAGCGCAAGCGGTACGAATACCCCCGGTACTTCTTCACCAATGTCTCGCAGGACATCGTCCGGCTCTACACCGACACCCTGGACCGACTCGGCGTCCAGTGGACGCAGGCGAACGCACGGAACATCTCCGTGGCCCGCAAGGCGTCCGTGGCCCTCATGGACGCCCACGTCGGCCCCAAGCACTGAGCTATTCGTGGTCGTCGCTCTCGCCGATGCGGTGGACCCGGACCAGGTTGGTGGAGCCGGAGACGCCGGGTGGGGAGCCCGCCGTGATGACGACGACGTCGCCCTTCTCGCAGCGGCCGATCTTCAGGAGCAGCTCGTCGACCTGTTCGACCATCGCGTCGGTGGAGTCGACGTGCGGGCCGAGGAAGGTCTCCACGCCCCAGGTGAGGTTCAGCTGGGAGCGCGTCGCCGTGTCGGGGGTGAAGGCGAGGAGCGGGATGGGCGAGCGGTAGCGGGAGAGGCGGCGGACGGTGTCGCCGGACTGGGTGAAGGCGACGAGGAACTTGGCGCCGAGGAAGTCGCCCATCTCGGCGGCGGCGCGGGCGACGGCGCCGCCCTGGGTGCGGGGCTTGTTCCGCTCGGTGAGGGGCGGCAGGCCCTTGGCGAGGATGTCCTCCTCCGCGGCCTCGACGATGCGGCCCATGGTGCGGACCGTCTCGACGGGGTATTTGCCGACGCTGGTCTCGCCGGAGAGCATCACGGCGTCGGTGCCGTCGATGACGGCGTTGGCGACGTCGGACGCCTCGGCGCGCGTGGGCCGGGAGTTGTCGATCATCGAGTCGAGCATCTGGGTGGCGACGATGACCGGCTTGGCGTTGCGCTTGGCGAGTTTGACGGCGCGCTTTTGGACGATCGGGACCTGTTCGAGGGGCATTTCGACGCCGAGGTCGCCGCGGGCGACCATGATGCCGTCGAAGGCGGCGACGATGTCCTCGATGTTGTCGACCGCCTGCGGCTTCTCGATCTTGGCGATGACGGGGAGGCGGCGGCCCTCTTCGTCCATGATGCGGTGGACGTCCTCGATGTCGCGTCCGCTGCGGACGAAGGAGAGGGCGATGACGTCGCATCCGGTGCGCAGGGCCCAGCGGAGGTCTTCCTCGTCCTTGTCGGACAGGGCGGGGACGGAGACGGCGACGCCGGGGAGGTTGAGGCCCTTGTGGTCGGAGACCATGCCGCCTTCGACGACGGTGGTGGTGACGCGGGGGCCGTCGACGGCGGTGACCTCGAGGGTGACCTTGCCGTCGTCGACGAGGATGCGTTCGCCGGTGGTGACGTCCTGGGCGAGGCCGCCGTAGGTGGTGCCGCAGTGCTGGCGGTCGCCCTGGACGTCCTCTTCGACGGTGATGGTGAAGGTGTCACCGCGTTCAAGGAGTACAGGGCCTTCGCGGAAGCGGCCGAGGCGGATCTTCGGACCTTGAAGGTCGGCGAGGATGCCGATGCTGCGACCGCTCTCCTCGGAGGCCTTGCGCACGCGCTGGTAGCGCTCCTCGTGTGCGGCGTGGGTGCCGTGGCTGAGGTTGAAGCGGGCCACGTCCATTCCGGCGTGGACCAGGGCTTTGATCTGCTCGTACGAGTCGGTGGCGGGACCCAGGGTGCAGACGATTTTCGCTCGGCGCATGGTTCGAGCCTAGGGCTTACCGGCGAGTAGGGAATTGGTCGGGCGTGACTACTCAACAACCTTTGGGTGAAGGGGTGTTGACAAGCGTTGAAGTGTGCGGGCGTTCGCTCCGATGAGCGGTTTACGGGGGCGGGCGGTGCCTCAGGCGCCCAGTTCGGGCGGGACCATGGTGAAGCGGGCGTTGACCTGTGCGTAGACGTGCTGGCGTTGCGGTTCGAGGTCGAGGGGCGCGGCTTCGGGGGTGAAATCGGCGGCGCCGCCGTAGGCGATGGAGCGCATGGCGCCGGCGGGGGCGCCGCCGTAGCCGGGGAGGGGGGTGTTCTCCGCGCCGATGTCGGCGAGTTCGATGAGGGCGGCGAGGCGGGTGCCGAGCGCTTCGGCGTACTCGCGGGCGCGTTGGACGGCTTCGTGGACGGCCTGCCGGCGGGCCGTGCCGTGGGTGGGCGAGTCGGGGCGCAGGGCCCACCAGGGGCCTTCGACGTGGGTGAGGTCGAGGTCGGCGAGGCGGGTGGTGAGTTCGCCGAGGGCGGTGAAGTCGGTGAGTTCGGCGGTGAGGTGGACGCGGCCGTGGTAGGCGCGGATGCGTTCGCCGCGGCCGTGCCTGGTGAGTTCGGGGGTGATGGAGAAGGCGCCGGTCTCCAGTTTCTCGACGGCGTCGCCGTAGGTCTTGATGAGGTCGAGGGCGGTGGTGTTGCGTTGGGTGAGGTCGTTCAGGGCGTCGCGGCGGTCGGTGCCGCGGGCGGTGAGGGTGATGCCGATGCGGGCGATCTCGGGGTCGACTTCGAGGTGGGCTTCGCCGCGGACGGCGACGCGGGGGGCGTCGGGGGTGCCGTAGGGGGTGTGCGGGGGCGGTGTGGTTTCCATGCGGCCACTCTCCCAGCAGGTGGGGGCACCGGACAGTCACCGGATCGCAACCTGTGGGGTCTGTTGCGGGTGTGGCTCGCGGGGTCAGAATCTACGCGCGTTACCACGGTCGACCGAGGAGTACAGAAATGCCGCTGAACCGCAGGAAGTTCCTGGGCACGTCCGCCGTCACCGGCGCGGGTGTGGCCCTGACCGGGGCGGCCGTGGCGCCGTCCGCCGCGCAGGCGAAGGGGGAGCCCGGTCGGCGGGAGAAGCGGTACTCCTTCACGGTGCTGGGCACGACGGACCTGCACGGCAATGTCTTCAACTGGGACTACTTCACGGACAAGGAGTTCGACGACAAGGACCACAACGACGTGGGCCTGGCGAAGATCTCTACGCTGGTGAACGAGGTCCGCGCGGCGAAGGGCCGCCACAACACGCTGCTCATCGACGCGGGCGACACCATTCAGGGCACGCAGCTGTCGTATTACTACGCGAAGGTGGATCCGATCACCGCCGCGCGCGGCCCGGTGCATCCGATGGCTCAGGCGATGAACGCGATCGGGTACGACGCGGCGGCGCTCGGCAACCACGAGTTCAACTACGGGATTCCGGTGCTGCGCAAGTTCGAGGAGCAGTGCGACTTTCCGCTGCTCGGGGCGAACGCGCTGGACGCGAAGACGCAGCGGCCCGCTTTTGCGCCCTATGTCATGAAGCGGCTGCGGACCCCGCACGGCCGTGATGTGAAGGTGGCGGTGCTCGGGCTGACCAATCCGGGGATCGCGATCTGGGACAAGGCGAATGTGCAGGGGAAGATGACGTTCCCGGGCCTTGAGGAGCAGGCCGCGAAGTGGGTGCCGAGGCTGCGCTCGATGGGCGCGGACGTGGTGATCGTGTCGGCGCACTCGGGTTCCAGTGGCACGTCGTCGTACGGTGATCAGCTGCCGTACGTGGAGAACGCGGCGGGGCTCGTGGCCGAGCAGGTGCCGGGGATCGACGCGATCCTGGTGGGGCACGCGCACACGGAGATCCCCGAGTACTTCGTGGAGAACAAGGCGACCGGCAAGAAGGTCGTGCTGTCGGAGCCGCTGAAGTGGGGGCAGCGGCTGACGCTGTTCGACTTCGATCTGGTGTGGGCCAAGGGCCGGTGGACGGTGGCGAAGGTCGGCGCGAAGGTCCTGAACTCCAACACGGCGGCCGAGGACAGGAAGATCACGGGGCTGCTGGCCGACGAGCACAGGAAGGTCGTCGCCTACGTCAATCAGGTCATCGGCACCTCGACGGCGGCGATGAGCACGGCCGAGGGCCCGTACAAGGACGTGCCGATCATCGATCTGATCAATGAGGTGCAGCGGGAGACGGTGACGCAGGCGCTGCGGGGCGGGGCGTACGCGGCGCTGCCGGTGCTGTCGCAGGCGTCGTGTTTCTCGCGGACGGCGCGGATTCCGGCGGGTGAGGTGACGATCAAGGACGCGGCGGGGCTGTATCCGTTCGAGAACACGCTGGAGGCGCGGCTGCTCACGGGTGCGCAGCTCAAGGACTATCTGGAGTTCTCCGCGCGCTATTACGTGCAGACGCCGGCGGGGGCGCCGGTCGATCCGGCGAAGCTGACGAACGCCGACAAGATCCCGGATTACAACTATGACGCGGTGTACGGGGTGACGTACGAGATCGACGTCGCGAAGCCGGTGGGCTCGCGCATCGTGAAGTTGTCGTTCGAGGGCAAGGACATCGATCCGCGGGCCCAGTTCGTGCTGGCGGTGAACAATTACCGGGCGAGCGGCGGCGGCAATTTCCCGCACGTGGCGGGCGCGAAGCAGGTGTGGGCGAATTCGGAGGAGATCCGGAACACGATCATCGGCTGGGTGAAGGCGAAGGGGACGATCGACCCGGGCCAGTTCGCGTCGGTGGACTGGCGGCTGACCCGGGACGGGGTGCCGGTGTTCTGAGGGGGTGCCGGTGTTCTAGAGGTCCAGGGCGGCGAGGTCGACGGAGTCGGCGAGGGCCTGGGCGCCCGCGTCGTTGACGTGCAGGCCGTCGCCGCAGTCGTAGTCGTCGCGGATGCGGTCGGGGTCGGCCGGGTCCGCGACGGCGGCGGCGAAGTCGGCGTAGCTGTCGAAGGGGCTGTCGGCGCCGCGGATCCAGTCGTTGACCTCGCGGGCGACGGCGACGCCTTCGGGGGTGGAGTAGCCCTCGTACACAGTGTCCTTGTAGGGGCCGACGGTGGTGGCGACGGCGGTGAGGCCGGCGGCGTGGATGCGGTCGGCGAGTGTGGTGAGGCCCGTGATGAGGTCGGCGGCCGTGGGGATGGGCGCGGTGGCCGGATAGGCCTCCTGGCCCGGGAGGCCGAGGTCGTTGAGGCCGAAGTGGATCAGTACGTGGGTGACGCCGGGCACGTCGAGGGCGTCGCGTTGGAGGCGGGCCAGGGCGTGTTCGCCGATCTCGTCGGTGAGCAGGCGGTTGGCGGAGATGCCCTGGTTGACGACCCAGCCGCGGCGGCCGGCGTCCCGCAGGCGCCGGTTGAGCAGGTCGGGGAAGCGGTGGTCGGTGTCGGTCGTGGTGCCGGCGCCCTCGAACCAGGAGTCGCCGAAGGCGACCGCGACGGCGGTGCCGGCGGGGGCGAGGACGTCGGCGCCGGTGAGGAAGTGCCGGGTGGCGAGTTCCTCCAGGCCTTCGGTGCCGGCGAGGGTGGGTGCGGTGAGGGCGTTGCCGGGGACGGCGTAGCCGGTGCGCAGGGGGACGGCGGAGTAGGTGGCGGGGCCGGTGTGCTCGGGGAGCCAGAGGGTGATCGCCAGTTCGTCGCCGGCGGCGACGGGCCGTTCGAGGGGGTCGGTGATGACTTCCTCGCCGGCGGGGACGGTGAAGTCCGTCGCGCCGTCGAGGCGCAGGGGAGTGTCGCTGTCGGGGTCGATGGCGCTGTCTTGGGTGCGTATGGCGAGGTGGGCGCCGCCGACGCGGAGGGGTTCCTTGCCGTAGCGGTTGCTCAGGCGCACGCGCAGGGCGCTGCCGCCGCCGTCGAGGCGGATGACCTGGCGGAGGGTCTGCGCGGCGAAGGAGCGCGGCTCGAAGAGGTCGAGGCTCTCGTGGGGGCTGACGACGGCGGAGCGGAAGGCTGCGGTCCAGGAGGCCTGCGAGTCGATGGTCATGATCGTCTGAACGGGCCGGGAGGGGCGGGTATTTCGTCGTGGGGTGGTTTTCTCGGCCAATGTGCGGCGGCCGGGGGTCAGTTCTTGAGGGGTACGAGGTGTGAGCGCTGTTCCTGGTCGCGGCCGGCCGGGTGGGAGCGGTCCTCGGGGGTGTGGAGGCCGAAGCTGGTGAAGGCGGTGCGCCGCGGCAGCGGGTAGGGGTTTTTGCCGGTGAGGCTGTTGAGGATGGTGGCGCTGCGCCAGGCGGCGAGGCCGAGGTCGGGGGCGCCGACGCCGTGGGTGTGGCGTTCGGCGTTCTGTACGTAGATGTTGCTGCCGGTGCCGGTGATGGAGGGGTCGAGGACGAGGCGGTACTGCTCGTCGACGCGGGGGCGGGCGGAGGAGTCCTTGCGGATGTAGGGGTCGAGGCCGGCGAGGAGCTGGTCGAGGGGGCGTTCGCGGTAGCCGGTGGCGAGGACGACGGCGTCGGTGGTGAGGCGGGAGCGGGTGCCTTGCTGGAGGTGTTCGAGGTGGAGTTCGACGCGGGTGGTGGCGACGCGTCCGGCGGTGCGCACGCGGACGCCGGGGGTCAGTACGGCGTCGGGCCAGCCGCCGTGCAGGGTGCGCTGGTACAGCTCGTCGTGGATGGCGGCGATGGTGTCGGCGTCGATGCCCTTGTGCAGTTGCCACTGGTGGGGGACGAGGCCGTCGCGGACGGCTTCGGGCAGGGCGTGGAAGTAGCGGGTGTAGTCGGGGGTGAAGTGTTCGAGGCCGAGCTTGGAGTACTCCATGGGGGCGAAGGCCTCGGTGCGGGCGAGCCAGTGGATCTTCTCGTGTCCGGTGGGGCGGGCGCGCAGCAGGTCGAGGAAGATCTCGGCGCCTGACTGGCCGGAGCCGATGACGGTGATGTGTTCGGCGGCGAGTAGCCGTTCGCGGTGGTCGAGGTAGTGGGCGGAGTGGATGACGGGGACGCCGGGGGCTTCGGCGAGGGGTTTGAGGGGGTCGGGGACGTAGGGGGCGGTGCCGACGCCGAGGGCGATGTTCCTGGTGTGGGTGCGGCCGAGGGCCTCGGCTTCGCCGTCGGCGTCGAGTTGGGTGTAGTCGACCTCGAAGAGGTCGTGTTCGGGGTTCCAGCGCACGGCGTCGACCTGGTGGCCGAAGTGGAGTCCGGTGAGGTTGTCGCTGACCCAGCGGCAGTAGGCGTCGTATTCGGCGCGGCGGATGTGGAAGCGCTCGGCGAAGTAGAAGGGGAAGAGGCGTTCGCGTGCCTTGAGGTAGTTGAGGAAGGTCCAGGGGCTCGCGGGGTCGGCGAGGGTGACGAGGTCGGCGAGGAAGGGGACTTGGAGGGTGGCGCCGTCGATGAGGAGGCCGGGGTGCCAGTGGAAGGCGGGCCGCTGGTCGTAGAAGGCGGTGTCGAGTTCGCCGAGGGGCTGGGCGAGGGCGGCGAGGGAGAGGTTGAAGGGGCCGATGCCGATGCCGACGAGGTCGCGGGGGTCTTCGGGGGTGGTGCGTGCGGGTTCGGGGGTGGCGGTCATCGGGGGGTGGTTCCTTCCGGGCGTTCGGGTGCGGGGGTGGCGAGGTCGAGGAGCGCGGCGAGGTCGTCGGCCCGGGTGTGCGGGTTGAGGAGGGTGGCCTTGAGCCATCTGCGGCCGCCGAGGTCGGCGCGGCCGAGGACGGCGGTGCCGTCGGTGAGCAGCTTCCTGCGCAGGTGGGCGATGTCGGTGTCGTCGGCGTCGCGGGGGCGGAACAGGACGGTGCTGATGGCGGGTGTGTCGTACAGCTGGAAGCGGGGGTGGGCCCGGACGAGGTCGGCGAACCGCCGCGCCTGGTCGCAGACCTGGTCGACGAGGGCGCCGATGCCGTGGCGGCCGAGGGCCTTGAGGGTGACGGCGATCTTCAGGACGTCGGGGCGCCGTGTGGTGCGCAGGGAGCGGCCGAGGAGGTCGGGCAGGCCCGCGTCGGTGTCGTCGTCGGCGTTGAGGTAGTCGGCGCGGTGGGTGAGGGCGGCGAGGTCGCGGGGGTCGCGGACGGCGAGCAGTCCGGCGGCGGCGGGCTGCCAGCCGAGTTTGTGCAGGTCGAGGGTGACGGTGTGGGCGCGTTCGATGCCGCGCAGGAGGGTGCGGCGGCTGTCGCTGAACAGGAGTCCGGCGCCGTAGGCGGCGTCGACGTGCAGGCGGGCGCCGTGGGTCGCGCACAGGTCGGCGATGGTGTCGAGGGGGTCGATGAGTCCGGCGTCGGTGGTGCCGGCGGTGGCGGCGACGAGGACGGTGTGCCCGGCGGCGGTGAGGTCGGTGAGGGTGTGGCCGAGTGCCGTGGGGTCGAGGGTGCCGCTGGGGGCGGGGACGGTGACCGGTGCGGGCAGGCCGAGGAGCCAGGCGGCGCGGGCGAGGGAGTGGTGGGCGTTCACGCCGACGACCAGGCGCGGGGGGCCGCCGGAGCCGGTGGGGGCGCGGGTCTCGCGGGCGAGGAGGAGGGCGAGCTGGTTGGACTCGGTGCCGCCGGTGGTGACGAGGGCGTCGGCCTCGGGGTGGACGAGAGCGGCGAGGGCGCGGGTGACGAGTGCTTCGAGGGCGGAGGCGGCGGGTGCCTGGTCCCAGGAGTCCATGGAGGGGTTGAGCGCGGAGGCGGCCAGGTCGGCGGCGGTGGCGACGGCGAGCGGCGGGCAGTGCAGATGGGCGGCGCACAGGGGGTCGGCGGGGTCGGCGGCACCTTCGGCGAGGGCGTGGACGAGGGTGCGCAGGGCCGTTTCGGGGCCGGTGCCCCGCTCGGGCAGGAGGGGTTCGGCGGCGGCGCGCAGGCGGTCGGTGACGGCCGCGGGGCCGCCGGCGGGCAGCGGGCCGTTGCGGGCGGCCGCGCCGTCGCGCAGGGCGTCGAGCGTGGCCGCGAGCAACGGCCGCAGGGCGTCGGGGCCTTGGGCGCCCCCGGCGAGGGGAGGCGGGCTGCTCATGGCGGTGTCCTTCGGGTGTGCGCGTACGGGATCACCAGCCTGTACGCCACTTGGGCGGCGCGAGCGCATACTTCGGCGAACCGAACCCGAAAGTGGTACTGCCGTGCGGAGAGGACGTGGTGGCGCGGGATGGGGTGCTAGGCGGCGTCCGCGCTGTCACGCCCCGCCCGGGCTCGTCCAGAGCCCGGACGGATGCCACGCGTCAGGCCTCCGCCCGTAGACCCGCGTCAGGCCCCGCCCGTAGACCTGCGTCAGGCCCACGCCCTGGACCGCCTCAGGCCCATGCCTGTGGACCCGCCTCAGGCCCGCACCCGTAGACCCGCCTCAGGCCCCGCCCGTAGACCCGCGTCAGGCCCGCGCCCTGGACCGCCTCAGGCCCCCACCCGTGGACCCGCGTCAGGCCACGCCCGCAGACCCGTGTCAGCCCACGCCCATAAACCCGCGTCAGGCCCACGCCCTGGGCCGCCTCAAGCCCACACCCGCAGACCCGCGTCAGGCCCCCGCCCGCAGACCCGTGGCAGGCCCACGCCCTGGGCCGCCTCAGGCCCCCACCCGTGGACCCCGCCTCAGGCCACGCCCGCAGACCCGTGTCAGGACTGGGGCGGCCCCTGGCGGACGCGCAGGGCCCGCGCGAGGTCGTCCAGTTGGTCGGTGAGTTTGCGGCGCAGGGCGGGGACGGGGTCCGCGTCGCGCAGGCAGCGCTCGCCCAGGCGCAGGGTGTCGGCCTCGACGAACAGGCCGGGGAAGGCCCACTGGCCCACCACCTCGGCGACGGCGGGGCCGCGCCGGGCGGCGACGGCGACGGCGTCCTCGTAGTAGCGCGGGACGTACTCCCGTACCAGCTCGGCCTGTTCGGGCTGCCAGAAGCCCTGGGCGGTGGCCTTGAGGAGGTGGTTGGACAGCTCGTCGGAGCAGAACATGGCCTCCCAGGCGGCGCGCTTGGCGGCGGCGTCCGGCAGCGCGGCCCGGCAGCGGGCGGCGCCCTCCTGGCCGGTGGCGCTCGGGTCCCGGGCCAGCTCGGCGGCGATGGCCGCCTCGTCGGTCGCGTCGAGGGCGGCGAGCCGGGCGAGGACGCGCCAGCGCAGCTCCGGGTCGAGTTCGGGGCCGCCGGGCACGGTGCCCTCGTCCAGCCAGGCCTGGAGGGGGCCCGGCTGGGTGGTGACGTCGACGGCGGTGCGGACGGCGGTCAGGCGCAGCCCCGGGTGGGAGCCGTCCTCGGTGCGCCGGATCAGGTCGCGGCAGAGTTCGCCGAGGGTGGTGAGGGCGGCGGGCCGGTCCTGGGGGCGGGTGTAGCGGGCGAGGACATGGGCGGTGGCGAAGGCGAGGACGCCCTGGACGACGGCGAGGTCGCTCTCCTCGGGGAGGTGGGCGCGGGCCGCCGCCAGGTAGGCGCCGCCGTCGAGTTCGCCGTCGCGGACCAGGTCGCGCAGGGTGTTCCACAGCACGGCGCGGGTCAGCGCGTCGGGGACGCCGGACAGGTCGCGCAGGGCGGTGTCCCGGGAGGCGTCGTCGAGGCGGATCTTGGCGTAGGTGAGGTCCTGGTCGTTGGGGACGATCAATGCGGGGCGGCCGCCGTCGCGGGGCGCGGCGGGTTCGGCGGAGGGGATGTCGGTCTCGTAGCGCTCGCGCAGGACGAGGCCGGGGCCGCCGGAGAGGTCGCGGTCGTAGACGCCGACGACGACGCGGTGGGGGCGCCCTTCACCGTGGGCGCCGGGGCCCGCGTCGCGGTCGAGGGTGAGGGTCCATTCGCGTCCGGCGTGGACGACCTTGGAGGTGAGGGTGTCGACGCCGGTGGTGCGCAGCCAGGCCTCGGCCCAGGCGTGGACGTCCCGGTCGGTGGCGTGGGCGAGGGAGTCGATGAAGTCGGCGAGGGTGGCGTTGGCGAACTTGTGGCGCGCGAAGTGGGTGTTGATGCCGGCGAGGAAGTCCTTCTCGCCGAGCCAGGCGACGAGCTGGCGCAGGGCGCTCGCCCCCTTGGCGTAGGAGATGCCGTCGAAGTTGAGCATCGCGGAGGCGGTGTCGGGCACGGCGTCGGGGGCGGGGGCGACGGGGTGGGTGGAGGGGCGCTGGTCGGCGTCGTACCCCCAGGATTTGCGGGCGACGGCGAAGTCGGTCCAGGGGTCCTTGAAGCGGGTGGCCTCGGCGGTGGTCTGGAAGCCCATGTACTCGGCGAAGGACTCGTTGAGCCAGATGTCGTCCCACCAGGCGAGGGTGACGAGGTCGCCGAACCACATGTGGGCCATCTCGTGGGCGATGACCATGGCGCGGGTCTGCCGCTCGGTGTCGGTGACGGCGGAGCGGAAGACGAACTCGTCGCGGAAGGTGACGAGGCCGGGGTTTTCCATCGCGCCCGTGTTGAACTCGGGGACGAACGCCTGGTCGTAGGAGTCGAAGGGGTAGGGCTCCTCGAACTTCTCGTGGTAGCGGTCGAAACAGGCCCGGGTGATGTCGAGGATCTCCTCGGCGTCGGCGTCCAGGAAGGGGGCGAGGGAGCGGCGGCAGTGGATGCCGAAGGGCAGCCCGCGGTGCTCGGTGCGCACGGAGTGGTAGGGGCCCGCGGCGACGGCGACGAGGTAGGTGGGGATGCGCGGGGTGGCGGCCGCGCGCCAGGTGCCGCCGCCGAGGTGTTCGGTGATGCCGTTGGCGAGGACGGTCCACTCCTCGGGGGCGGTGACGCTCATCTCGAAGACGGCCTTCAGGTCGGGCTGGTCGAAGGCGGCGAAGACGCGCTGCACGTCCTCCATGAACAGCTGGCTGTAGGTGTACGTCAGACCGTCGCTGGGGTCGGTGAAGCGGTGCATGCCCTCGCCGGTGCGGGAGTAGCGCATCGCGGCGTCCACGCGCAGCTCGTGCTCGCCGGCGGTGAGATTCTCGAGCGGGAGGCGGCCCTCGGTCAGGGCCGCCGGGTCGAGGGGCCGCCCGTCGAGGGTGGCGGAGCGCAGCTCGGCGGGCTTGAGCTCGACGAAGGTGGCGCCGTCGGCGCGGGCGCTGAACCGGATGACGGTGCGCGAGTCGAAGGTGTCGCCGGTGGCGTCGGCCGCCCGGCTCAGGTCGAGCTCGACGGTGTACCGGTGGACGTCGATGAGCTGGGCTCGGGTCTGCGCTTCGTCGCGCGTCAGTGCGGGCATGGGCCCATGCTGCCCGATGGCGGGGGCATCGGTGAAGGTCAGGGCCGTGTGCGCCGTGCCGGCGGGGGGGGTGCCTCAGGAGGACTTGGCGATCGTCTCGTGGTGGCGGATCACCTCGGCGATGATGAAGTTGAGCAGCTTCTCGGCGAAGGCGGGGTCGAGTTTGGCGTTCTCGGCGAGCTGGCGCAGGCGGGCGATCTGGCGGGCCTCGCGGGCCGGGTCGGCGGGCGGCAGGTGGTGGTTGGCCTTGAGGTGGCCGACCTGCTGGGTGCACTTGAAGCGCTCGGCGAGCATGTGGACGACGGCGGCGTCGATGTTGTCGATGCTGTCGCGCAGCCGGGACAGTTCGGCGCGCACGGCCTCGTCCGCGCCGGCGTTCGCGCCCGCGTGCGCCTGCGCGCCCGTCTGGTGTCCGCCCGGCTGTCCGACCATCTGTCCGTCCGGCTGTCCATCCGGCTGTCCGTCCGGCTGTCCGTCCGGCTGCGCGCCCCGCTGGCCGCTCGGGTCGTTCGCGTCGCTGGTGTGACTGGTGTTCATGGGCCACGAGCCTACGTTGCCTCTTCGGCGCCCTCGGCCGGAGAGGAGCGCAGCATCGGCGGGTGGTCGGGGTGCGGGATCTGCTGGGACCAGCCGCCGGGGACGGTGCGGCCCTGCTGGCGGCGGAAGCGTATGGGGGCGGTGCCGACGCGGCGGGTGAAGAGGCGGGAGAAGTAGGCGGGGTCGTCGTAGCCGACGCGGCGGGCGACGGCGGCGACGGGCAGTTCGGTGGCGGCGAGGAGTTCCTTGGCGCGGCCGAGGCGGATGCCGAGGAGGTAGTCCTTGGGGCTGCAGCCGGCGCCGCGGCGCACGGCGGTGCGCAGTTCGGCGGGGGTCATGCCGTGGCGTGCGGCGTGTTCGGCGACCGACAGGGGCCGGAAGGCGTCGCGGGCGAGGGCCTGCAGGACGGGGTCGCCGTCGGGGGCGATGTCGGCGCGGGCGCGGCGCAGGGCGACGAGGAGTTCGTGGACGGCGGCGCCCGTCTCGACTTCGAGGAGGGGGTTGCCGCGGCGGGCGGCGCGGGCGATGCGGCCGACGGCGGCGCGGGCGCCCGCGGCGTCGGAGAGCGGGACGACCGGGCGGGTGGGCTCGATGTAGCCGAGTTCGGTGTACGTGGTGGTGGCGGGGCCGGTGAAGTCGACGAAGCACTCGTCCCAGCCGGTGCCGGCGTCGGGTCCGTAGTGGTGGCGTACGCCGGGGGTGAGCCAGATCAGGGCGGGCGCGGTGACCGTCGTGCGGCTGCCGTCGGGGCCGCGGAACCAGCCGCCGCCCGCGCTGATGACGACGGCCACGTGGTGGTCGAGGGTGCGGGGGCCGACGGTGGGCAGGAGGCCGTGCTGGAGGCCGACGCCGAGGCAGACGAGGCCGAGTCGGTGGTGGGCCGGGCTGGGAGTGAAATACCGCATCCACGTGTGGTACATCCGCGTGCCCCTTCCGGTGCGGGCCGGGTCCGGGGCCCGGCCGGGGTGTCTCGCTGCGTCCAACCGGACCCGATCTTTGTCCATGGACCCCGCCGCCCGCCAGAGGTGATCGTGGTCGGGCGTCGGGTGAGGGGGGAGGCCACGGTGGACGGGTTCGGGGTCGGCGAGGACTGTTTCGAGGTGGACGGGCGGCCGGTGCGGCTGCTGTCGGGCGCGCTGCACTACTTCCGGGTGCACGAGGAGCAGTGGGGGCACCGCCTCGCGATGCTGCGGGCGATGGGGCTCAACTGCGTCGAGACGTACGTCCCGTGGAATCTGCACGAGCCGCGTCCCGGCGCGTTCCGCGACGTCGAGGCGGTCGGCCGCTTCCTGGACGCGGTGCGCGAGGCGGGCCTGTGGGCGATCGTGCGGCCGGGTCCGTACATCTGCGCGGAGTGGGAGAACGGCGGTCTGCCGCACTGGCTGACGGGTCCGCTCGGGGCCCGGGTGCGGACCCGGGACGAGGCGTATCTGGGGCCGGTGGAGCGGTGGTTCCACCGGCTTCTCGCGCAGGTCGTGCCGCGTCAGTACGGGGGTCCCGGCGGCGGCCCGGTGATCATGGTGCAGGTCGAGAACGAGTACGGCAGCTACGGCTCGGACCAGGTGTATCTGCGCCGCCTCGCCGCTGTGCTGCGCTCGGAGGGCGTCACGGTCCCGCTGTTCACCTCGGACGGCCCCGAGGACCACATGCTGACCGGCGGCTCGCTCCCCGGGGTGCCGGCGACGGTGAACTTCGGCTCCCGGGCGCGCTCCGGCTTCGCGAGGCTGCGCGCGCACCGCCCGACGGGCCCGCTGATGTGCATGGAGTTCTGGTGCGGCTGGTTCGACCACTGGGGCGCGGACCCCGTCGTACGGGAGGTGGACGACGCCGTGGCGGCGCTGCGGGAGATCCTGGAGTGCGGGGCGTCGGTGAACCTGTACATGGCGCACGGGGGCACGAGCTTCGCGGGCTGGGCGGGGGCCAACCGGGGTGGCGGCGCGCTGCACGACGGGCCGCTGGAGCCGGACGTCACGTCGTACGACTATGACGCGCCGATCGACGAGCGGGGCCGGCCCACGGAGAAGTTCCGGCGCTTCCGGGAGGTCCTCGCGCGGTACGCGGCCGAGCCCCCGCCCGAGCCGCCGCCGCCCCCGCCGGTCCTCGGCTCCCCCGCCGCGGCGGCCCTGACGGACTGGTCGTCGCTGGACACGGTCCTGGACCACCTCGGCACCCCGGAGAGCGACCATGCCGTGCCGCCCACCTTCGAGGAGCTGGACGTGGACCGGGGCCTGGTGCGCTACACCGTGACGGTGCCGGGGCCGCGCGAGCCGTATCCATTGGGCGTGCGGGGGCTGCGCGATCTCGCGGTGGTGTACGTGGACGGGGAGCGCGCCGGTGTCCTGAGCGAGGAGGAGCCGGTCCTCGCCGGGCCCGTGGCGGGGCACGCGCGCGTGGAGCTGTGGGTGGAGTCCCTCGGCCGGGTCAACTACGGGCCGCGCCTGGGCGAGAGCAAGGGGATCACGGGCGGCATCCTGCACGAGCGGCAGTATCTGCACGGAGTGCGGGCGCGGGGCCTGCGGCTCGACGCGTTCGACGTGCCGTCGGCGGTGGGGGCGGTTCCCGTCTCGGGCGCCGGGGAGGGCCGCCCCGGCCTGTACCGGGGCACGGTCGAGGTCACCGGCCCCGGCGACGCGTCCCTGGAACTCCCGGGCTGGACCCGGGGGTTCGCGTGGATCAACGGCTTCAACTTGGGCCGCTACTGGTCGATCGGCCCGCAGCGGTCGCTGTACGTGCCGGGCCCCGTGCTGCGCGAGGGCGCCAACGAGGTGTGGGTGCTGGAGCTGGAGGGGGCGGACAGGTCGGAGATCACCCTGTCCTGAGCCGCCCGCCCCGCCCCCCTCAGACCTCGGCACCCGGCCCCGCTCAGACCTCCGTCACCTCGAAGGCGTCCAGGACGAACTCCGCCGTGCCGTCGTCGCCGGTCTTGCTCAGGCCGACCCAGGCCTCCCCCTCGGCGGGGGCGGTGAACTCGTAGGTGAGGGTGGTGGGCGCGGTGGCGACGGGGAGCTCCTCGCGGTCGGTCTCGCGGGGTGCCGGTGCGTCGACGGCGGTGATCCAGGCGTACTGGCCGGCCTTCTCGTTCTCGTAGCGGAAGGTGACGCGGTAGCGCTTTCCGGGGGCGAAGCGGACGGTGTGGGGCACGGTGCGGTAGACGAGGCCGGTGTTCTCGCCGCGCGACTTCAGGGATTCTGTGCCGTCGATGACGTCTTCGATCGCCTTGCCGTTCCAGCCGCGCTGCGTATAGGGCGCGTGGCGCCGGGCGATGTGGGTGCGCGGGTCGGTGACGCCGCCCGCGTCGCCCTTCACGAACGGGCCCCAGCCCTGCGGGACGTGTTCGAAGTCCTCGTGGACGAGGGTGGCGCGGGGCCGCTCGGCGGGGCGCCGGGCCGCCACGACACGTACGTTGTCGAAGCGCACCCGGGCCCGGCCCGCCTCCGCGCGCAGGGTCAGCTCGGCGGTGCCGCCGCCCTCGGGGACGGTGAAGAAGGTGAACATGCGCTGGAAGCGGGTGCCGTGCTTGCGGTCGGCGGCGACGAAGTTGCCCGCGGTGGAGGTCTCGGTGAAGTTGGCGGCGACGACGCCGTCGGCGGTGCGGACCTCCAGGGAGGCCTTGCGCCGCTCCCCCGCTCGCTCACCGACCTCGACCTGCACGGAGGCCGCGTAGGTCCCGGCCCGCAGCCGGGCCAGGCGCTGGGTGACCCGGGCCTCGGCGCCCGCGCCGATGACCAGCTCGTGGTCGCCGAGGGCGCTGCGCCGCACGGTGGCGGGCCCGGTGACCCGCCGGCCCGTGAGGGAGCCGGAGTGGAAGCCCGGGTCGTACAGGGGTGTGCCCTGGCCCCACTTGGGGTCCGGCGGGGCCGCCGCCCGTTCGCGGTAGAGGACGTAGGGCTGCTTCGGCTCGGCCCGGAGGGTGACTTCTCCGTCCGTCACGGGGACGTACGACTCGAAGACGCGGCCCTGGTCGGTGAGCCGGTACAGGGCGACGCGGGAGCGGCTCGCCCAGGCGCGCGGGAGGTGCCATGTGCCGGTCCCCCCGTCCGGGTTGTAGTGGTACAGCTTGGCGGGGTCCGTGGCCTCGCGGGGCTCCCAGGGCAGCAGGTAGCGGCCGTCGTCGTAGACGAGGTGCCCGTCGGTGGTGATGCGCCGTTTTCCCTCGTCGGCGTCGGAGACGGTCGTCCGCGTGGGGCCGAAGAAGGTGATCTCGTGGTCGTCCCAGGTCTTGATGGGGTACGCCTGGAGGTACTTGGCGGGCAGCGAGTGGGTCCAGATCAGGTCGTGGAAGGCGTGCCAGTCGGTCTTGCCGACCCAGCCCTCGAAGTTGCCCATGCGGGCGATGCCGAGGAGGGTGGGCCACTTGTCGGCGAAGACGTCCTTCTGGTGGTTGCGCACGAAGCGGATCAGGCGGGAGTTGATGCCGCGTGAGGTGTCGCCGCCGTAGTCGGTCTCGGTGGCCCAGTGCGACCAGACGGCGGAGCGTTCGAGGCCGTGGCCCCACTCGGTGGTGAGCGTCCAGCCCTGTGCGCGCAGCGCCCGCTGGAGGCGGTCGGAGGTCCAGCCGGACTCGCGGAACACGTCGATGTACAGGGTGTTCAAGCCCTCGTCGGTCTGGGCGCGCAGGTCGGCGAAGCGCTTGACGATGTTCCCGGAGACCAGGTCGCGGCGCTGGTCGATGCGGTAGCTCTGGTCGAGCCAGTCCCACTGCTCGTCGTTCTCGTCGACCAGCTTCTCGGAGAAGGCGTGGGCCACGGGGTAGGACTCGGTGGCGTTGACGTGCACACCGAAGTCGCTGTTCCACTTCCTGCCCTCGCGGACCAGGGTATTGAGGTCGTCCAGGCCGCCGGCGCGGGTGTTGTAGTGGCCGGCGTAGTCGGGGTGGGCGGAGTCGTGGCCCTCGGACTGGTAGCCCTTCAGGAGTGTGTACTGGCGCAGCCCGTCGGTGGCGAGGTGGATCCGCTTGACCTCGTCGAGGGTGGCCAGGAACGGGTTGGTGGCCTGGGAGGCGAAGTTGAACGGGATGTGCGGGACGACCCGCAGGTGCTGCTCGTCGGCGCCGAGCGGCGTCACCATGATGTCGCGGAAGGCGATCGCGGCGTCCTGCCAGTCGACCACCCCGTCGCCGTTGCGGTCGCCGGTGATCACGACGGTGGCGTACGGCAGGGGCTCGGTGGCGTCCAGGGGCGCGGTGGCGGCGCGGTGGGTCCACTGCCCCGGCGTCAGCCGGGCCTCCACGCGACCGTCGACGTGTGCCGTCTCGTGCCACAGGCGGCCGTTCTCCCAGGTGGTGCCCGCCGCCGAGGCCGGCCTGTCGTAGCAGGTGTTCGTCTCGACGGCCCCGCCGAGCCGGTCGTGCGCGACGACGGCGTACGCGCATCCGCCGGGCGCTCGGGCGGGCGTGTCCCGGGCCGGCCGGACCAGGGTGTCGCCGCTCCCGGCCCGGTCGAGCCGCACCTGGGCGGCGAGGAGGGCGGCGCCGGGCTGGTCGTCGCGCACGGACAGCAGGGCGAGGCCGGGGATCCGCAGGGTGTTCACCCGCAGGGCGTCGGTGTCCGCGATCCGCGTGACGCGCCAGTGGACCCGGTGTCCCTCGACGGCGATCTCCACGTCGATGCGGGTGCCGCCGGCGAAGGCGAGCGTGTAGGAGACGCGGGATCGGCCCACCGACGCGGTGACCTGAGGGGTGTGCTCGCTCTCGTCGATGAGGACGGCGGTGACGGCGTCGGCCCGGCCGTGCAGGACGGCGCCGCCGGCGCGGTCGGTGTAGGAGACGACACGGGGGAAGTCGCGGGCGACGCGCACGTCCAGGTGGTCGGAGCGCAGGACCACTTCGGCGGCGGGCGGCCCGGCGGCGAAGGCAGCGGCGCCCGGGGCGAGTGCGGCTCCCACCCCCGCGAGCGCCCCGGTGGCGACGACGGCTCGGCGGCTCGGGCCTGACGTGTCCGACGGCGGCATGCGGCACCCCTGTCATGGGTCGGAATCGGTGCCGATCACGATGCGCCGGGCGGGGCGGACAAGCCCATGGACTGAGGAGGGACAGGACTTGGACTTACGTACGTGCGGGGCGCCCGCGGTGGACGCCCCGCATGTCGGTGCGGCGGAAGGTCACAGACCCGCGGCCGCGCTCTCTATGTTCGCGGCGAAGGTGGAGACCTCGGTGTAGACACCGGGGAAGTTCGGCCGCGCGCAGCCGTTGCCCCAGCTGACGATGCCGACCTGGACGTAGGCGCCGGTCTCGTCCTTGCGGAACATGGGGCCGCCCGAGTCGCCCTGGCAGGTGTCGACGCCGCCCTGGGCGAGGTAGCCGGCGCAGATCTCCTCGCCGGGGGTGAGTTCGGCGCCGTACGCGGCCTTGCAGTCGGCGTCGCTGACGAAGGGGACGGTCGCCTTGAGGAGGTAGCGCTGCTGGGCGCCGCCTTCCCGGGCGGCGCCCCAGCCCGCGACGGTGAAGTTGCCGTTGTTGTACCGGGTGTCCTTGGCGATCTTCAGCGTGGGCAGGTCGATCGGCTTGGCCAGCTTGATGAGCGCCCAGTCCTTGCCCTTGCCGTTGTAGCCGGGGGCCTGGAGGACCTTGGTGGACTTGACCTTGATCGCGGAGGTGCTGCGCAGGTCGACGACGCCCGCGGTGGCGGTGATGCTGGTGTTGGCGCCGGAGCCGTCCACGCAGTGGGCGGCGGTCAGCACGATGTCCTTGGCGTACAGAGCACCGCCACAGCCCATCGACAGCCGGACCATGAACGGGAACTCGCCCTGCTTGGCGGTGGTGCCGCCGACGACGCTCTCGCTCGGCCGGGGGCCCGGCTCGGGAGCGGCCGAGGCGGCCACGGGCTGCAGGCTGAGGGCGGCGAGCGCGATTCCACCGAGGGTGGCGGCTCTCTTGACTCCACGCGGCTTGGTCTTCAACGGACTTCCCTTCGTGGGGTTTCGTGGGGGGCGGTGCACGCCATGGGCTCCCATCGACCACACGGATGGCATGAGCCCGCCAAAAGCGTTGTCCCGGATTATGGAGATCGGCGTCCGCTGAGTACAAGGGGCTGTTTCCGGCCAGGAGGCGGCGCGCGAAGCCCCCGCCCGCCCTGGGCCGTGGGCCCCAACACCCGTACAGTGAGGGCGAGTCGGGGTACCCGGCGGGTGGCGTCAGGGGGTGCGGGCGTGACGGTCGGCGGCGGTCCTGTCGTACACGGCTACCCCCACCTGGAGACCGTGCGCGCCGCCGTCACCGCACTCCACAAACGCCTGTCGTACGACACCGTCCACGCCTTCGACACCAGCGTCGCCCCCGCCGACGTGGCCCTCGGCGACCAGGACGACCTGTATCCGGGCGTGCAGCGGGTGGCCCGCGAGATGGTGCGGCACTTCCGCCTGCCCGACGCCCGGATGATCGTCGGCTTCCGCGAGATGACCCACGCGGCGCACGTCGAACTGACCGCCGGCCCCGAGTACTTCCTCGAACTCAACGACCGCTTCCGCACGCACCGGCGGGACATCGGCGCGGCACTCGCCCACGAGGTCACGCACGTGTACCTGCACCGCCTCGGCCTGTCCTTCCCCGGCACGCGCGACAACGAGATCCTCACCGACACCGCCGCCACCTATCTGGGCGCGGGCTGGCTGCTCCTGGACGCCTACCGCGAGGACGGCGCCTCCTCGCAGAAGCTCGGCTACCTCACCCCCGAGGAGTTCGGCTACGTCCTCGCCAAGCGGGCGCTGGCGTTCGGCGAGGCGCCGGAGACGTGGTTCACCAGCGCGCAGGCGTACACGGCGTACACCAAGGGCCTCGCCCGGGCCCGCCGCGACGAGCGGCAGCCACCGCTGGCGGCGGCCGCCTGGGCGGACAGGCGGCGGTACGCGAAGGACCGGCGGCACGCGCGTGAGGGTGCGCGGGCGGCCGGGGCGGCGTACGCGTTCACGCCCGACGGGCCCGGCGCGCTGCGGGTGTCCTTCCCCTGCCCCACGTGCTTCCAGCGGATCCGCGTCCCGGCGCGGGGCCGGGTCCGGGCCCGGTGCACGCTGTGCCGCACCGTCCTGGAGTGCGACGCCTGAGAGGCCCTAGGACGCGTCCGACCAGTGGCCGGGGCGGGCCAGGGCGCCGGGGAGCTTGGTGCGCTCGTCGCCCCTGGCCGCGTTCACCTGCGACTGCGTGAGGAACAGGGCGCCGGTGAGGTCGGCGCCCCGCAGGTCCGCGTCGCGCAGGTCGGCGCCGATGAGGTCGGCGGTGCGCAGGTCCGCCTCGCGCAGGTCGGCGGCGATCAGGCAGGCGCCGCGCAGGGTGGCGCCCCTGAGGTCGGCGCCCTTGAGCCGGGCGCCGAAGAGGTCCGCCCCTCGCCGGTTCTTCTTCTTGCCGCCGACGCCCTTGCGTACGAGTTCACTGGTGCGCAGGAGGAGGACGTTGACGTCCTCGCGGTGGGCGGCGACATCGGTGGCGGCGACGGCTTCGGCGCTGCCCCGGGTGAGTTCCTCGGTCCTGGCGAGGGCCTTCTCCAGGTCGGGGCGGATCGGCTCGGCCTGCGGCAGCGTGCGCGCCTCGGCCAAGTACCAGAGCAGTTCGTGGAGTTGCCGCATGACCGGGAACACCTCGAACATCTGCCGGGCGGTGGCGGGCTCCGCGCGCCAGTCGCGGCCGCCGAAGGTGCCCTGCGAGACGTGCTGCCCGGCGCCGAAGCAGTCGTACACGGTGCAGCCCCGGAAGCCCTTGCCGCGCAGCTCGCGGTGGATGCCGCAGCGGAAGTCCGCCTGGAGGTTGGTACAGGGCTTGCCCGCGTCCTTGTCGACGGCGAAGTCGGAGGACGCGGAGAAGGCGAGGGCCACGCAGCAGAGCCCGAAGCAGTCGCCGCACTCGGCGCGGAGCCCGGCACGGCCGTCCTGATCGTCCCCCAGCAGGTTCAGCACGAGCGGATCACGCTCCGACTTCATCGAACGTCTCCTTGTCGGACTTCGTACGGTACGGCGGTGGGACGGTGCGCGGACGGGCGAGGTGGGGTGGCACTCCCGCCCTACCCGGCGTGGTCCACCCGGGGCAAACGGGTGGGTGGGTGGGAGACCCCCGCCGCGGAGCGGCGGGAAACCCCCCACGGCGGGAAGCCGAAAGACTACGCGGCGCTACGACGCCCCCCTTGGGCCCCGCCCCCGGCCCGCCGAGGCGCCCGACGCCGCCCCTGCCCGGAAGCCGCAGCCGCACCAGCACCGGCACCGCCCCCGCCGCCCCCGCTACGGGGCCGCCGACGCCGCTGCGAAGTGCCACCCGCCGGCTGCTGCGGAGCGGGCGTCTCGATGACGACGGGCACCCCGGAAGGCTCGCGCGCCCCGGTGATCCGCACCAGTTCCTCGTCCGAGGAGCTGATCCGCGCCGTCCGCGGGCTGATCTCCGCGTCGGACATCAGCCGCGTCATGTCCCGCTTCTCCTCGGGCAGCACGAGCGTGACGACGCTGCCGGACTCCCCGGCCCGCGCGGTACGCCCGCCCCGGTGGAGGTAGTCCTTGTGATCGGCGGGCGGGTCGATGTTGACGACGAGGTCGAGGTCGTCGACGTGGATGCCGCGCGCCGCGACGTTCGTGGCGACCAGCGCGGTGACCTGCCCGGTCTTGAACTGGTCGAGCGTACGGTTGCGCTGCGGCTGGGAGCGGCCGCCGTGCAGGCCGGAGGCGCGTACGCCGTTGGCGAGGAGCCGCTTGGTGAAGCGGTCCACGGCGCGCTTGGTGTCCAGGAACATGATCACGCGGCCCTCGCGGGCGGCGATCCGCATGGCTACGGCCTTCTTGTCCGTCTCGTCGGCGACGTAGAGCACGTGGTGCTCCATCGTCGTGACCGCGCCCGCCGAGGGGTCGACGGAGTGCACGACGGGGTCGCTGAGGAACATCCGGACGAGCCGGTCGATGTTCTTGTCCAGCGTCGCGGAGAACAGCATGGTCTGGCCGCCCCGCTCGACCTGCTTGAGCAGCGCGGTGACCTGCGGCATGAAGCCCATGTCGGCCATCTGGTCGGCCTCGTCGAGGACGGTCGTGCGCACCCGCGACAGGTCGCAGTCGCCGCGCTCGATGAGGTCCTTGAGGCGGCCGGGGGTCGCGACGAGCACCTCGGCGCCGCGGCGGAGCGTGCCCGACTGCTTGGTGATCGACATGCCGCCGACGACGGTGGCCATGCGGAGGTTCACCGAGGTGGCGTACGGCGTGAGGGCGTCCGTCACCTGCTGGGCCAGCTCGCGCGTGGGCACCAGGACCATGGCGAGCGGCGACTTCGACTCGGCGCGGTGCCCGGCGGTGCGGGCCAGCAGGGCGAGGCCGAAGGCGAGGGTCTTGCCGGAGCCGGTGCGCCCGCGGCCGAGGATGTCACGGCCGGCCAGGGAGTTGGGCAGGGTGGCCGCCTGGATCGGGAAGGGGGCGGTGACGCCCTGGGCGGCCAGCGTCTTCAGGAGGGCCTCGGGCATGTCCAGGTCGCCGAAGGCCTCGACGGCGGGCAGGGCCGGGGTGATGCTCTCCGGCAGCGCGAACTCGCCGCCCTGGGCCGGCTTCGGCTTACGGCTCGCGGGCTTCTTCGCGGCGTGCGCGGAGCCCTTCGCCTGAGCCCTGGCCGAGCCGCCGGCCTGGCCCCTCGCGGAGCCGCCGGCCTGGCCGTTCGGCCTGCCCTTGCCCGCGGGGCTCGCGGAACGCTTGCGGGCGGGGCGTGCGGGGCGGTCGGAGTTGTTCATGCAGTGATGCCTTCCTGGTCGCTGGACTTTTCCGGACCTCTGAGCCTTCGGTGCGGCTCTGGGCCCGTAGGGCCCGATGACAGCGCAAGCCGAGGCCCGCACCTTCCGGTGCGGGCCTCGGCTCTGAGGTTCGCGCGCTGCGACGATCAGGCAGGAACGATGTTCTCGGCCTGGAGGCCCTTCTGGCCCTGGGTGACCTCGAAGGAGACCTTCTGGCCCTCCACGAGCTCACGGAAGCCGGAGGACGCGATGTTCGAGTAGTGGGCGAAGACGTCGGGGCCGCCGCCGTCCTGCTCGATGAAGCCGAAGCCCTTTTCCGAGTTGAACCACTTAACGGTGCCGGTTGCCATGTCAATCTCCTCAACAGGGGCAGAGTATGGAGAATCACGGAATTGCGATCTCCAGCGCTGCAATGACCCCATACCGGAGAGAACCGGTAAAACAATTACGCGCCCTCGGAGCATTCCCGTCAGGCGTACATAAAGTCATGGGTACCAAAACTGCAACACATAACTTTAACACGCCCGACGGAGCGGTTGTTCCCGGGGCCTCAGCCCTTGACCGCGCCCGCCGCCAGGCCCGAGCCCAGCTTCCGGTGCACGACCACGAAGAAGATCATCACCGGCACCGTGACCAGCGTGGAGCTGGCCATGACCGGACCCCAGGACGTCGAGTTCTCCCCGAAGAACTGGTAGATGCCGACGGCCGCCGTGTACTTGTCGCTGCCCTTCATGAAGGTGTAGGCGAAGACGAACTCGTTCCACGCCGTGATGAAGGCGAAGATCGAGGTGGCGACCAGGCCCGGCGCGACCAGCGGCAGCAGCACCGACCAGAACATCCGCGGCCAGGACGCCCCGTCGATGTACGCGGCCTCCTCGACCTCCTTGGGCACGGTGGCGACGAAGCCGCGCAGCGTCCAGATCGCGAAGGGCAGCGAGAGGGCGATGTAGACGATGCTCAGCCCGAGCAGGGAGTTGAGCATGTCGTAGTCCCGCATCTGGATGAACAGCGGGATGACGAGGGCCTCCAGCGGCACCATCTGCACGATCAGGATCATGATCAGTACGGAGGTGCGGAAGCGGAACTTGAAGCGCGCCACCGCGATGGCCGCGAAGAGCGAGAGCACTCCGGCGGCGACGATCGTGGCGAGCCCGACGAGCGCCGAGTTCAGCAGGTACGTACCGAAGTCGCCCTTGTCGAAGACGAACGCGAAGTGTTCGAGGCTGATGCCGCTCGGCAGGACGTCCGAGCCGCGGGTGAGCGCCTTCGGGTCGAGCGCGGTGGAGATCATCCAGTAGACGGGGAAGAGCGTGAAGACGAGGAGCGCGACGACGGCGGCCGGCAGGCCGACGCGGCTCGCGAGGGTGGTGCGGTGGCGGGCCGTCACAGGTCCTCCTCCCCCTGCCGGAACAGCGTGCGGATGTAGACGACGGTGATGATCAGGAGCAGTACGGTCAGCAGCACCGCGGCCGCGGCGCCCGCGCCGTAGTCGTTCTTGGCGAAGGCCTCGATGTAGGAGTAGACCCCGAGGTTGTAGACCTCCGGGTTGGAGCCGTCGCCGCCCGGCATCAGGTAGACCTGGGTGAAGACCTTGAAGTCCCAGATGGTGGAGAGGATGGTCACCACGAGGAAGACCGGCTTGATGGTCGGCACCGTGATGTTCCAGAACCGCTGCCAGGCGTTCGCGCCGTCCAGCTCCCCCGCCTCGTACAGCTCCTTGGGGATCGTCATGAGCCCCGCGAGGACGGTGATGGCGACGAACGGGAAGCCGTGGTGGATGACGTTGAGGGTGGCGATGGCGTAGAACGGGCCGCGCTCGGTGAACCAGTTGGTGGTCTCCGGGTCGATGAGGCCGGCCGCGCCCGCGAGCTGGCTGACCATGCCGTCCTGCGGCTGGAAGAGCCAGATCCACACATACGTGCCCGTCACCGCGGGCATGGCCCAGGCGGCGAGGATCGCGATCGAGCAGATCAGCCGCCAGGTCGGCCCGAGGCGGTTGAGGAGCAGCGCCACGAGCGTGCCGAGGGCGACGGTCAGGCCGACGCAGGCGACGGCGAAGAAGACGGTGTTGGGCAGGACGGTCTGCCACAGCAGGTCGCTGCCGAGCAGGTCGCTGTAGTGGTCGAAGCCGGTGAACGTGCCCGTTCCGCCGCCGAACTTGACCTCGTAGTCCTGCAGGGAGAGCTTGCCGACCTGGACCAGCGGCCACAGCAGCAGGCCGGCGAGGACCACGAGGGCGGGGGCGAGCAGGAGCCAGGGGCGGGTGAGGGTGGTCAGGCGCTTGCGGCGGCGGGCGGCCTCGGCGTCGCCGCCGGGCCGCGGGGCGTCGCGGCGGACCGGTGCCTTCGGTCCGCCGCCGACGAGCGTGTCCTTCACGACAGTCGCGTCCTTCACAGTCGCGCCTCGTCCTTCACAGTCGTGCCTTTCACGGTGCCGGAGCCGCCCTCGTCACTTGTCCTTGGCGAAGATCGCATCCATGTCCTTGGCCGCCTTGTCCGCGGCTTCCTGGACGGACGCCTTGCCGGTGAGGATCGACTGGACCATGCCGGGGATGACCTTGGAGGCCTGGATCTCGCCGTAGGCCGTGGTCTTGGGGACCGTGGCGCCGGCCTCCAGCATCTGCCGGGCGAACGGCTCGACCAGCGGGTCCTTCTTGGCGGCGATCTTCTTCAGCTCGGAGTTCTGGCCGGGGAAGTAGTTCGTCTGCTCGGCCCACTTGGCGGCGAACTCACCGGTGGTCAGCATCTTGACGAACTCCCAGGCCAGCTCCTTCTTGTCCGTGTTGAACGTGGACAGGTAGGAGCCGCCGAGGAAGGACTTGCTCATGCCGCCGTCCTGCCCGGGGATCGGCACGGCGCCGAGCTTGCCCTTGAGCGACGGGTTCTTGTCGATGATCGCCTTGGGGGTCCAGTTGCCGCCGATGGACATGCCGATCTGGCTCTTGTTCCAGGCCTCGCCGACCTCCTTCTCCGTCCAGGTGTTGACCTTGGCCGGGGAGACCTTGTCCTTGGTGGCGAGGCCGGTGTAGAACTCGATGCCCTTGACGGCCTCGGGCGAGTTGATGCCGGACTTCCACGAACTGCCCGACCCGGTGGCCAATTCGCCGCCCGCGCCCCACACGAAGGGGGTGGCGAACATCTCCGCGCCGCCGGCCACCGGGAAGGCGACCAGGTTCGGCTCCTTCTCCTTGAGCGTCCTCGCGGCCGTGCGCAGCTCGTCCCACGTGGTCGGGGGCTTGATGTGGTGCTTGGCGAAGAGGTCCTTGCGGTAGACGATCGAGCGGACGCCCGCGTACCAGGGCATGCCGTACTGCTTGCCGTCGAGCGTGCCCGCGTCCTTGAGGCCGGCGACGAGGTCGTCGCCGAGGCCTGACTTCTTGACCTCGTCGGTGACGTCCACGAGCGCGTCCGTCTTCGCGAACTGCGGCACCCAGGTCGTGCCGACCTCCGCCACGTCGGGCACCTGGTCCTCGCCGCCCTCGATGGCGGTGGTGAACTTCTTCTGGGCGGTGGCCCACTGCTGGTACTCGACCTTGATCTTGGCGCCGGTCTTCTTCTCGAAGGCCTTGCCCGCCTCGTCGAAGAACGGCCGGGCGTCGGGGTTGGTCCCCTCCATGATCCATACGGTGAGGGTCTTGCCCTTGCCGTCGGTGGCCTTGCCGCCCTCGTCGCCGTCATCGCCGCCGCACGCCGTGGCGGTCAGTCCGAGACTCATGGCGATAGAAACAGCCGCGATGACACGTCGCTTCATGCCGGCCCCCTCCAAGGTTGCGATTGGTGGGAGCGATTGTGGTCACACACCGCGGAGGCGGTCTAGACCCATTGGGATAAGCGGCCGAACCGTAATGACGGTTGCGGGTGACGCAACATGCGCACGTGCCATTGCGCACCATGCAACACACGCGTCCCGTACAACGCCACGGCGCCCGCCCTGGTCCGGTCGGGGACAAGGCGGGCGCCGCTTCAGTTCCGTACGCCGTTGTACGGGACGTATGGGGGTTGGGGTTACGCCATCAAGGCGCGGTCCGTCGGGCGGATCGGGGCCGGAAGATCACTCGCACCGGTGAGGAAGCGGTCGACGCCGCGGGCCGCCGAACGGCCCTCCGCGATGGCCCAGACGATGAGCGACTGGCCCCGGCCGGCGTCACCGGCGACGAAGACGCCGGGGACGTTGGTCTGGAAGTCGGCGTCGCGCGCCACGTTGCCGCGCTCGTCCAGCTCCAGGGCGAACTGGTCGATCAGGCCGTTCTCGCGGTCGGTGCCGGTGAAGCCCATCGCGAGGGTGACGAGCTGGGCGGGGATCTTGCGCTCGGTGCCCGGCTTCTGGGTCAGCCTGCCGTCGACGAACTCGACCTCCACCAGGTGGAGGAACTGGACGTTGCCGTCCTCGTCGCCCTCGAAGTGCGTGGTCGAGACGGAGTAGACCCGCTCGCCGCCCTCCTCGTGCGCGGAGGTGACCTTGTACAGCATGGGGAAGGTCGGCCACGGCTGGTGCGGCGCGCGGTCCTCACCGGGCCTGGGCATGATCTCCAGCTGGGTGACCGAGGCCGCGCCCTGGCGGTGGGCGGTGCCCACGCAGTCCGCGCCCGTGTCGCCGCCGCCGATGACGACGACGTGCTTGCCCTCGGCGGTGATGGGGGGCGCCACGAAGTCGCCCTCCTGCACCTTGTTGGCGAGCGGCAGGTACTCCATCGCGAAGTGGATGCCGTTCAGGTCGCGGCCCGGGACGGGCAGGTCGCGGGAGATGGTGGCACCGGCGGCGATGACGACGGCGTCGTAGCGCTTGCGCAGCTTCATCGCGTCGATGTCCCGGCCGATCTCCACGCCGGTGCGGAACTTGGTGCCCTCCGCGCGCATCTGCTCGATGCGGCGGTTGATGTGCCGCTTCTCCATCTTGAACTCGGGGATGCCGTAGCGCAGCAGGCCGCCGATGCGGTCGGCACGCTCGTAGACGGCGACCGTGTGGCCGGCCCGGGTCAGCTGCTGGGCGGCGGCCAGGCCCGCGGGGCCCGAGCCGATGACCGCGACCGTCTTGCCGGAGAGGCGCTCGGGGGCCTGGGGCGCGACGTCGCCGCGGTCCCACGCCTGGTCGATGATCGAGACCTCGACGTTCTTGATGGTGACGGGCGGCTGGTTGATGCCGAGCACGCACGCCGACTCGCACGGGGCCGGGCACAGGCGGCCGGTGAACTCCGGGAAGTTGTTCGTGGCGTGCAGGCGCTCCTGCGCGGCCGACCAGTCCTCGCGGTAGGCGTAGTCGTTCCACTCGGGGATGAGGTTGCCGAGGGGACAGCCGTTGTGGCAGAAGGGGATGCCGCAGTCCATGCAGCGCGAGGCCTGCTTGGAGATGATCGGCAGGAGCGAACCGGGGACGTAGACCTCGTTCCAGTCGCGGACGCGCTCCTCGACCGGGCGGGTCCTGGCGACCTCACGGCCGTGGTTCAAAAAGCCCTTGGGATCAGCCATTGGTCGCCGCCTCCATCATCTTCTCGGTGATCTCGGTCTCGGAGAGACCGGCTCGCTCGGCGGCGTCCTTGGCGGCGAGCACTGCCTTGTACGTGCTGGGGATGATCTTGCTGAAGCGCTCCACCGCCACGTCCCACTCGGCGAGCAGCTTCCCGGCGACGGTCGAACCCGTCTCCTCCTGGTGGCGGCGCACCACGTCGTGCAGCCACTGCTTGTCGGCGTCGGACAGCTCCTCGACGGCGCCCAGGTTGCCCGCGTTGACGTTGTCCCGGTCCAGGTCGATGACGTACGCGACACCGCCCGACATGCCGGCCGCGAAGTTGCGCCCGGTCTCGCCGAGGATCACCGCGTGGCCGCCGGTCATGTACTCGCAGCCGTGGTCGCCCACGCCCTCGGAGACCACGGTCGCGCCCGAGTTGCGCACGCAGAAGCGCTCACCGGTGCGGCCCCGCAGGAACAGCTCGCCGCCGGTCGCGCCGTACGCGATGGTGTTGCCGGCGATGGTGGAGTACTCGGCGAGGTGGTCGGCGCCCCGGTCCGGGCGGACCACGATGCGCCCGCCGGACAGGCCCTTGCCGACGTAGTCGTTGGCGTCGCCCTCCAGGCGCAGGGTGACACCGCGCGGCACGAACGCGCCGAACGACTGGCCCGCCGAGCCGGTGAAGGTGATGTCGATGGTGTCGTCGGGCAGGCCCGCGCCGCCGAACTTCTTCGTCACCTCGTGGCCGAGCATGGTGCCGACCGTGCGGTTGATGTTGCGGATGGCGACCTGGGCGCGCACGGGCTGCGCGTCGGTGGCGCTGGGGGCGGCGAGCGCGTCGGCGGAGAGCCTGATCAGCTCGTTGTCGAGGGCCTTCGCCAGGCCGTGGTCCTGGACCGCGATCTGGTGCCGGACGGCGCCCTCGGGCAGCGACGGCACGTGGAAGAGCGGCTGGAGGTCCAGGCCCTGCGCCTTCCAGTGCTTGACGGCCCGGTCGGTGTCGAGCAGCTCGGCGTGGCCGACGGCCTCCTCGATGGAGCGGAAGCCCAGCTCGGCGAGGAGTTCGCGGACCTCCTCGGCGATGAACTCGAAGAAGTTCACCACGTACTCGGCCTTGCCGGAGAAGCGCTCGCGCAGCGCCGGGTTCTGCGTGGCGATGCCGACGGGGCAGGTGTCCAGGTGGCAGACGCGCATCATGACGCAGCCGGAGACGACGAGCGGGGCGGTCGCGAAACCGAACTCCTCGGCGCCGAGCAGCGCGGCGATGATCACGTCGCGGCCGGTCTTCAGCTGGCCGTCGGTCTGGACGACGATGCGGTCGCGCAGCCCGTTGAGCAGCAGGGTCTGCTGGGTCTCGGCGAGGCCCAGCTCCCAGGGGCCGCCCGCGTGCTTGAGGGAGGTCAGCGGGGAGGCGCCGGTGCCGCCGTCGTGGCCGGAGATGAGGACGACGTCCGCGTGGGCCTTGGAGACGCCCGCGGCGACCGTGCCGACGCCGACCTCGGAGACCAGCTTCACGTGGATGCGGGCCCGCGGGTTGGCGTTCTTCAGGTCGTGGATGAGCTGGGCGAGGTCCTCGATGGAGTAGATGTCGTGGTGCGGCGGCGGCGAGATGAGGCCGACGCCGGGCGTCGAGTGACGCGTCTTGGCGACCCACGGGTAGACCTTGTGGCCGGGCAGCTGGCCGCCCTCGCCGGGCTTGGCGCCCTGGGCCATCTTGATCTGGATGTCGTCGGCGTTGACGAGGTACTCGGAGGTCACGCCGAAGCGGCCGGAGGCGACCTGCTTGATGGCCGAGCGGCGCGCCGGGTCGTACAGGCGGTCCGCGTCCTCGCCGCCCTCACCGGTGTTGGACTTGCCGCCCAGCTGGTTCATGGCGATGGCGAGGGTCTCGTGCGCCTCGCGGGAGATCGAGCCGTACGACATGGCGCCGGTGGAGAACCGCTTGACGATCTCGGAAGTCGGCTCGACCTCGTCGACGGGGATCGAGGGCCGGTCGGACTTGAAGCCGAAGAGGCCGCGCAGCGTCATGAGCCGCTCGGACTGCTCGTTCACGCGGCCCGTGTACTGCTTGAAGATGTCGTAGCGGCGGCTGCGCGTGGAGTGCTGGAGGCGGAAGACCGTCTCGGGGTCGAACAGGTGCGGCTCGCCCTCGCGGCGCCACTGGTACTCGCCGCCGATGTCCAGCGCGCGGTGCGCCGAGGGGACGCCGGAGGCCGGGTAGGCCTTGGCGTGCCGGGCGGCGACCTCCTGGGCGATGACGTCGAGACCGGCGCCGCCGAGCTTCGTCGTCGTCCCGCTGAAGTACCGCTCCACGAAGGCCTGGTCCAGGCCGATGGCCTCGAAGACCTGGGCGCCGCGGTAGGAGGCGACGGTGGAGATGCCCATCTTGGACATGACCTTCAGGACGCCCTTGCCGAGGGCGTGGATGAGGTTGCGGATGGCCTGCTCGGGCTCGATGCCGGGCAGGAAGGTGCCTGCGCGGACGAGGTCCTCGACGGACTCCATCGCGAGGTAGGGGTTGACGGCCGCGGCGCCGTAGCCGATGAGGAGGGCCACGTGGTGGACCTCGCGGACGTCGCCCGCCTCGACCAGCAGGCCCACCTGGGTGCGCTGCTTGGTGCGGATGAGGTGGTGGTGGACGGCCGAGGTGAGCAGCAGCGAGGGGATCGGCGCGTGCTCGGCGTCGGAGTGCCGGTCGGAGAGCACGATCAGGCGGGCGCCGGCCTCGATGGCGGCGTCGGCCTCGGCGCAGATCTCGTCGATGCGGGCGGCGAGGGCGTCGCCGCCGCCGCCCACCCGGTAGAGGCCGGAGAGCGTCGCGGCCGTCATGCCGGGCATGTCGCCGTCGGCGTTGATGTGGATGAGCTTGGCCAGCTCGTCGTTGTCGATCACCGGGAAGGGCAGGGTGACGCTTCGACAGGAGGCGGCGGTCGGCTCCAGGAGGTTGCCCTGGGGGCCCAGGCTGCTGTGCAGCGAGGTGACCAGCTCTTCGCGGATGGCGTCCAGCGGCGGGTTCGTGACCTGCGCGAACAGCTGGGTGAAGTAGTCGAAGATGAGGCGCGGGCGCTCGGACAGGGCCGCGATGGGGGTGTCCGTGCCCATGGAGCCGAGCGGCTCGCCGCCGGTCTTGGCCATCGGCGCGAGGATGATCCGCAGCTCTTCCTCGGTGTAGCCGAAGGTCTGCTGGCGGCGCGTGACGGAGGCGTGCGTGTGCACGATGTGCTCGCGCTCGGGCAGGTCGGACAGCTCGATCTCGCCGGTTTCCAGCCACTCCTGGTACGGGTTCTCGGCGGCGAGGGCGGCCTTGATCTCGTCGTCCTCGACGATGCGGTGCTCGGCGGTGTCGACGAGGAACATCCGGCCGGGCTGGAGGCGGCCCTTGCGGACGACCTTGGCCGGGTCGATGTCGAGGACGCCGACCTCGGAGCCGAGGACGACGAGGCCGTCGTCGGTGACCCAGTAGCGGCCGGGGCGCAGGCCGTTGCGGTCGAGGACCGCGCCGACCTGGGTGCCGTCGGTGAAGGTGACGCAGGCCGGGCCGTCCCAGGGCTCCATCATCGTGGAGTGGTACTGGTAGAAGGCGCGCCGGGCCGGGTCCATGGAGGCGTGGTTCTCCCAGGCCTCCGGGATCATCATCAGGACGGAGTGCGGCAGGGAGCGGCCGCCGAGGTGCAACAGCTCCAGGACCTCGTCGAAGGACGCGGAGTCGGAGGCGTCCGGCGTGCAGATGGGGAAGACGCGGTCCGGCTTCCGGGTGCCGAAGAGGTCGGAGGCCAGCTGCGACTCGCGGGCCCGCATCCAGTTGCGGTTGCCCTTGACGGTGTTGATCTCGCCGTTGTGCGCCACGAAGCGGTACGGGTGGGCGAGCGGCCAGCTCGGGAACGTGTTCGTGGAGAAGCGGGAGTGGACGAGCGCGACGGCCGTGGCGAAGCGGCGGTCGGACAGGTCGGGGAAGAACGGCTCCAGCTGGCCGGTGGTCAGCATGCCCTTGTAGACGATGGTGCGGGCGGAGAGCGAGGGGAAGTAGGTCCCGGCCTCGCGCTCGGCGCGCTTGCGCAGCAGGAAGGCCTTGCGGTCCAGTGCCAGGCCGGTGCTCTCGCCGTCGGCGACGAAGACCTGCCGGAAGACCGGCATCGTGGAGCGGGCGGTGGCGCCGAGCAGCTCGGGGGCGACGGGCACGTCGCGCCAGCCGAGGACGGTCAGGCCCTCCTCGGCGGCGATCGTCTCGATCTGCGAGACGGCCGCGTCGGTGGTGCCGGCGGTGTCGACGGGCAGGAACGCGATGCCGACGGCGTAGGAGCCGGCCTCGGGCAGTTCGAATCCGGCCACCTCGCGCAGGAACGCGTCGGGCACCTGGAGCAGGATTCCGGCGCCGTCGCCCGAGTCGGGCTCGGAGCCGGTGGCGCCGCGGTGTTCGAGGTTGCGCAGTACCGTCAGCGCCTGTTCGACCAGCTCATGGCTGGCAACACCGGTCAAGGTGGCCACGAAACCGACACCGCAGGCGTCGTGTTCGTTACGGGGGTCGTACATCCCCTGGGGGGCGGGGCGACCGTCCATGGGCGACCAGGCGTGGGTACGCATCGGCACTCCCGTCGTCGTCGAGGCAACTACAAAGGGCGAGGGACGACGTTGGCCCTGGCGAAATTTCGTGCAGGTTACATGATGGAACGCTTCTCGAAAAGCGGATAGTTCGTTCCACCATGTGGACACCGCTCGCGAAGGTGGGAGCGGCCGGAAGGGGCCTCTACGGTCAGATCCATGGCCGAAGGCCCAGAGCGCCGCCGGCTTCGTTGCCCGCAGCGCTTACGGCTCATGCCCGGTGGCCATCGATCCGAAACCGCCGAGTAACGGCTATTTATGCAAGGTCCCGTATAGGCCTGCGAGGGCTCATCCTACGGCCGTACCGAACAGGCTGCCCAGGGCGTACGTCACACCGGCCGCCGCGCCGCCGAGGGCGAGCTGGCGCAGACCGCTGAACCACCAGGAGCGCGCGGTGACCTTGGCGACCACCGCGCCGCAGGCGAAGAGGCCGATGAGCGCGAGCAGCAGCGCGGGCCACAGCACGGTGGCGCCGAGCAGGTAGGGCAGGACGGGGAGCATGGCGCCCAGCGCGAACGAGCCGAAGGAGGACACGGCGGCCACGGTCGGCGAGGGCAGGTCGCCGGGGTCGATGCCCAGCTCCTCGCGGGCGTGGATCTCCAGGGCCTGCTCGGGGTCCCTGGAGAGCTGCCGGGCGACCTCGCGGGCCAGCCGGGGCTCGACGCCGCGCGACTCGTACAGCTCGGCCAGCTCGCGCTCCTCGTCCTTGGGGTGCTTGCGCAACTCCCGCCGCTCGATGTCCAGTTCGGCCTGGACCAGCTCGCGCTGCGAGGCGACCGAGGTGTACTCCCCCGCCGCCATGGAGAAGGCTCCGGCGGCGAGCCCCGCGAGGCCGGTGATGACGATGGTCTGCTGCGCGACCGAGCCGCCCGCGACACCCGTCATCAGCGCGAGGTTGGACACCAGTCCGTCCATCGCGCCGAAGACGGCGGGACGCAGCCAGCCGCCGTTGACATCACGGTGGGTGTGGTTGTCGCGGTGCGCCTCGTGCAGCGTCGCTTCGGTCCCGATGATCGCCATGGTGTGGACCCCCTCAATGCTTGGACGAAGTCGAAAGTACGCCCGAAATAAATCTCTCGCCAGCAAGGAAGGCCGTACTTACCTGCGCAAACGCGGTTCGGCGGGGGCGGCCGGGCCCTGGCGCGACGCCCTCGCCGACGTAAAAGCGAGGGGCCGCCGGATCGGTTGATCCGGCGGCCCCTCGGGGAACGAACGTACGGGCGGTGCGGCCTCAGCTCTTCTCGGCGGCCTCGGAATCCTTCTTCGCCGGGTCCTTCTTCGCCGGGTCCTTCTCGGCGGCCTCCTCGGTGCCCTCGGCCTCTTCGGAGTCCTTGGTGAGCTTCACGGGCTCACCGTCGCCACCACTGTCACTGGCACTGTCACTGGCACCGTCGGGTTCCACGACCGCCTCGCGCCCGGGGCGCTTCTTCGCCGACAGCACGAAATAGATCACGGCCAGCACGAAGACCACGATCGCGGTCCAGACGTTCAGCCGCAGACCGAGGATGTGGTGCGCGTCGTCGACCCGCATGTACTCGATCCAGCCGCGCCCGGCGCAGTACGAGGCGACGTACAGCGCGAACGCCCTGCCGTGCCCGAGCCGGAAGCGGCGGTCGGCCCAGATGACCAGGAGGGCGACGCCGACGCACCACAGGGACTCGTACAGGAAGGTGGGGTGGTAGGTGCCGGGGAGCCGGCCGTCCTCCGCCGAGGTGATCTTCAGCGCCCACGGCACGTCCGTGGCCTTGCCGTACAGCTCCTGGTTGAACCAGTTGCCCCAGCGGCCGATGGCCTGGGCCAGGGCGATGCCGGGGGCCAGCGCGTCGGCCCAGGCCGGCAGCGGGATGCCCCGGCGGCGGCAGCCGATCCACGCGCCGACCGCGCCGAGCGCGATCGCGCCCCAGATGCCGAGGCCGCCTTCCCAGATCTTGAAGGCGTCCACCCAGTTACGGCCCTCGCTGAAGTACAGCTGGTAGTCCGTGATCACGTGGTAGAGGCGACCGCCGACGAGGCCGAACGGCACGGCCCACACGGCGATGTCGGCGACGGTGCCGGGCCGGCCCCCGCGGGCGACCCACCGCTTGTTGCCGAGCCAGACGGCCACGAAGACGCCGATGATGATGCAGAACGCGTAGCCGCGCAGCGGAATGGGGCCGAGTTCGACCACCCCGCGCGAGGGACTGGGGATGTAGGCAAGGTCCATGGCAGGTCCGACGCTACCGTGCCGGGCGGTGGCGACGGCAACCAGCCCGGCTACGGCTCCATAACGGGCCTCGCGGCCCTCTCCTCAGCCCTTGTCGGCGTCCTGCACCAGTCGGCGCAGCTTCTGCGGGGTGAGGGGGTTCCGCTGGTCGCTGAAGATGTTCTTGCCGTTGAGCAGCACGGTGGGGGTGCCCTGGAGCTTCGCGTCCCGGAAGGCCTTGTTCGACTTGGTGACCCACTTGTCGTGGGCGCCGTCCTCCACGCACTTCTTGAAGGTGTCCGTGACCAGGCCGTCCACCTGACCGGCGAGTTCGATCAGCTTGTCGTTCTTGGCGAAGGCGTCGTCCGTCTCGGCGGGCTGGTTCTTGAACAACACGTCGTGGTAGGCCGGGAACCTGCCCGCGTCCTGGGCGCACGCCGCGGCGTTGGCCGCGCGCAGGGAGCCGCTGCCGCCCATGTTCCCGTCGATGAGCGTGGCCAGGTGGTACTCCACCTTGAGCTTGCCCTGGTCGGCCAGGTCGTGGACCGTCGAGCGGTAGGCGTCCTCGAAGCCCTTGCAGGCCGGGCAGCGGAAGTCCTCCCAGATGGTGAGGGTGGACTTCGCGTCCGCCTTGCCGAGCGGGAGCGTCAGCTCGTCCTGACCGGTCGCCCCCTTGGGGACGGCCACCGGCCCCGATGTGTCCTTCTCGTCGTCCCCGGACCCGGCGGCGAGCAGGCCGACCACGGCGGCGAGGCCGAGGACGCCGACCACGGCGGCGCCCACGATCAGCGCCCGGCGCCGCTTGTCGCGGGCCTTCTGCCGCTCTCGCTCTTCCGTCAGCCGCTCACGGGCCGATCGCTTTGCCTCACGGTTCTTCTCACTCACACCCCGCCAACGAACCGGGGAGGCGCGAGCGCGCCTCCCCGGTCCAGGTCCACCCGTACGAGTTACGCCTTGCCGCGCACCCCGTCGGCCAGCTCGGCCGCGAGCGCGCGCACGGCGGCGAGTCCGGCGGCCCCGTCCGCGGCGTCCAGCATCCGCTGCACGAACGCGGAGCCGACGATCACCCCGTCGGCGAAGCCCGCGACTTCGGCGGCCTGCCGGGCGTCGGAGACGCCGAGCCCCACGCAGACCGGCAGGTCGGTGGTGGCCTTGGTGCGCCGCACCAGGTCCTGCGCCTGTTCGCCGACGGAGGCGCGGGTGCCGGTGACGCCCATCAGCGACGCCGCGTAGACGAAGCCGGAGCCCGCCGCCGTGATGGTGGCGAGCCGCTCGTCCTTGCTGCTCGGCGCGACGACGAAGACGGTGGCGAGGTCGTGCTTGTCGGCGTGCTCACGCCACAGCGCGGACTCCTGGACGGGCAGGTCGGGCAGGATGCAGCCGGCGCCGCCCGCCTCGGCGAGTTCGGCGGTGAAGCGCTCGACGCCGTAGCGGTCGATGGGGTTCCAGTACGTCATGACGAGCACCGGCTTGCCGGTCGCCTCGTGGGCCTCGCGGACGGTGCGCATGACGTCGCGGATCTTGAGGCCGCCGCGCAGGGCGATGTCGTCGGCGGTCTGGATGACCGGGCCGTCCAGCACCGGGTCGCTGTGCGGCAGGCCGACCTCGACGATGTCGGCGCCGCCGTCGAAGACGGCCTTGACCGCCTCGATGGCGCCGTCGACGGTGGGGAAACCGGCGGGCAGATAGGCGATGAGCGCGGAGCGGCCCTCGGCCCTCGCGGCCGCCAGGGTGTCGTTCAGCAGTCGGATGTTGCCGCTCACTTGGCGTCTCCCTCGATCTCCGCGGTGGCCGCCGCGTCGGCCTCGACCGCGGCGTCCGTGTCGTACAGGTCGAAGTAGCGCGCGGCGGTGTCCATGTCCTTGTCGCCGCGCCCGGAGAGGTTGACGACGATCAGCCCGTCCTCGCCCAGCTCCTTGCCGACGTCGAGCGCCCCGGCGAGCGCGTGGGCGCTCTCGATGGCCGGGATGATGCCCTCGGTGCGGGAGAGCAGCCGCAGGGCCTGCATGGCCGCGTCGTCGGTGACCGCGCGGTACTCGCCGCGGCCGCTGTCCTTGAGGTAGGCGTGCTCGGGGCCGATGCCCGGGTAGTCCAGGCCCGCCGAGATCGAGTACGGCTCGGTGATCTGGCCCTCCTCGTCCTGCAGGACGTAGGAGCGGGAGCCGTGCAGGATGCCCGGCTCGCCCGCGGTCAGGGTGGCCGCGTGCTCGCCCGTGTCGACGCCGTGCCCGGCGGGCTCGCAGCCGACGAGGCGTACGTCGGCGTCGGGGATGAAGGCGTGGAAGAGGCCGATGGCGTTGGAGCCGCCGCCCACGCAGGCGACGGCGGCGTCGGGCAGCCGTCCCGCGCGCTCCAGGATCTGCCGCCTGGCCTCGACGCCGATGACGCGGTGGAAGTCGCGGACCATGGCGGGGAAGGGGTGCGGGCCCGCGACGGTGCCGAAGAGGTAGTGGGTGCGGTCGACGTTGGCGACCCAGTCGCGGAACGCCTCGTTGATGGCGTCCTTCAGGGTGCGGCTGCCGGACTTCACGGCGACGACCTCGGCGCCGAGCATGCGCATGCGGGCCACGTTCAGGGCCTGGCGCTCGGTGTCGATCTCGCCCATGTAGATGGTGCAGTCGAGGCCGAAGAGCGCGCAGGCGGTGGCCGTGGCGACGCCGTGCTGGCCGGCGCCGGTCTCCGCGATGACGCGGGTCTTGCCCATCCGCTTGGTGAGCAGGGCCTGGCCGAGCACGTTGTTGATCTTGTGCGAGCCGGTGTGGTTGAGGTCCTCGCGCTTGAGGAAGACGCGGGCGCCCCCGGCGTGCTTCGCGAAGCGGGGGACCTCGGTGAGGCTGCTGGGCCTGCCGGTGTAGTTGACCAGGAGGTCGTCGAGCTCCGCGGCGAAGGCGGGGTCGCTCTTGGCCTTGTCGTACTCGACGGCGACCTCGTCCACGGCGGCCACGAGGGCCTCCGGGATGAACTTGCCGCCGAACGCGCCGAAGTAGCCTTCGGCGCTCGGGACTTGACCCTCGGGGTCCGGGATGAAGAACTCGCTGGGCATGGCTGATTCCTCGCTGAGGCGTGGGTTGGCGTCTGTCTCGCGTACGCCTTGTCGCCGCTGCCGTTCCAGGACTCAGCGCGACTGCGGCCCGTCGTGGGCTGCTCGCGCGGTTCCCCGCGCCCCTTTCAGGGGCGTTTCAGCTCGCGGCGTCCAAGGCGCCGCGTCGCCATCGCATCCCGGGGATCTGGCCCGGCTCCGAGCCGATGTGGTAGCGCACGCGCCTGCCCCGCACACGGCGTGCGGGGGCCCGGCAGCCGCGGGGGCGGCAGCCGGGGGCCAGGCGGGCGGAGATCGGCATCGGGAGGGGTCAGCTCCGTCCGTGCCGCAGCGCGGGGTGAGCGCCGGCGGCGACCAGGTCGGAGACCGCGGCCTTCGGGTCGCGGCCGGTGACCAGGGACTCGCCCACGAGCACCGCGTCGGCGCCCGCGTTGGCGTACGCGATCAGGTCGTGCGGGCCGCGCACACCCGACTCGGCGATCTTGACGACGCTGTCCGGCAGCTCGGGGGCGATCCGCTCGAACACCGTGCGGTCGACCTTGAGCGTCTTCAGGTCGCGGGCGTTGACGCCCACGACGCGGGCACCCGCGTCCACGGCGCGCTCGGCCTCGTCCTCGTCGTGCACCTCGACGATCGGCGTGAGGCCGATCGACTCGGCGCGCTCGATGAGGGACTCCAGGGCGGGCTGGTCCAGGGCGGCCACGATCAGCAGCGCGAGGTCGGCGCCGTACGCCCGGGCCTCCCACAACTGGTACGAGGTGACGATGAAGTCCTTGCGCAGCACCGGGATGTCGACCTTGGCGCGGACGGCCTCCAGGTCGGCGAGCGAGCCGCCGAAGCGGCGCTCCTCGGTGAGCACGGAGATGACGGCGGCGCCGCCCGCCTCGTAGTCGGCGGCGAGCCCGGCGGGGTCGGCGATCGCGGCGAGCGCGCCCTTGGAGGGGCTGGAGCGCTTGACCTCGCAGATGACCTTCACGCCGTCACCGCGCAGGGCGGCCGCGCCGTCCTTCGCCGCGGGGGCCTTCGCCGCGCGTTCCTTGAGCTCGTCGAGGCTGACGCGCGCCTGCCGCTCCGCGAGGTCGGCACGGACTCCGTCGATGATCTCGTCGAGCACACTCACGCGAGCGGTCCCCTTCCCTGACGGTTGAAGCTGACGTTCAAGCTGGTCACTGCGATGGTATCCGCAGGAGGGCGAAGCCCCCGCATCCGGTTGACGCCCGTCCCACGACCTGGACAGGCGTCACCCGTGTGGCCTGCGGGTTCTAAGGACGCAGCCATGACCCGAACGGCAGATTGCGCACGAGGGTGAAGAGCGTGACCACCGCGCCGAGCGCCCACAGGTGCGCCGGGCCGAGCGCGATCCGCGGCGGCCGTCCGCGCACCGCCTTGACCACCCACACGGCCCACCCGCACGCGAGGAGCGCGTAGCCGGCGACGGCGAGCGCGTTGGCGCCGAGCGCCGTGGCGAGGTCGCCGTGGACGACGGCGTGGGCGCTGCGCAGCCCGCCGCAGCCGGGGCAGTACAGGCCGGTCAGGCGCAGCAGGGGGCAGACGGGGTAGTGGCCCGGTTCGTTGGGGTCGACGGCGCCGACGTAGGCGAAGGCGCCGCTGACGCAGGCGAGCAGACCGGCGGGCACCAGGAGGCGGCCCAGGACGGCGGGCGCGCCCTTGCGGGCGGTTCCCGCGCTGTCGGTTTCGGCGCTCATCCGTGCATTGTGCCCGGCGCGGGGGCCGGCCGCCCGGTGGGCGCACGCGAGAAGAGGCGGCTCCGGCTGCTGCCGGACCGCCTCTTCTCCGTACCGGACGTCGTACGGCGGACCGTACGACGCACGTCAGCTCTCGGACCGCACGACCTCGCGCTGCGGGCGCTTGTTCGAGCCCAGACCCGCGGCGCGCATGGCGCCACCGACGATGGCGCCGAGCGCGATGAGGGCCATGCCGGCCCAGAACCCGGGCACGTTGGCCATCACCATGAAGGCACCCGCGACGCAGAAACCGATGAAGGCGATGATGACACCGGTCCAGGCGGCCGGGGTGTGTCCGTGGCTACCCGCCATGACTTGCTCCTCGTTGCTGTATGCGTGGTGGTGGGCGCCAGGCCCACCGCGAGTCGGACGCTCGCCGTCATTGTCCCGTACCCGCGCGTAAGGGGTGAGCGCGGGGTCACGCTTCGCGCGTCGGGTCCTCGCCGCGGTCCAGGGCCTTCCACAGTTCCTCGGGCCGCTCGGGATCGGGGGCGCGGCGGGCCTTGCGGGGGCTCGGCGAGCCGTCGCGTTCGTAGCGGCCCGACATCGCGGGCCAGGAGCGGCCGTAGGTGAGGGCGAGCAGCCCGGCGAGCAGGATCAGCACGCCGGCGGCGGCCGCGGCGTACGGCCATCCGGTGTGGCCGAGGTCGCCGATGGTCGCGGCGGCGTCGCCGGACGCGGTGGCGGCCTTCTCGTCGAGCGCGTCGCGGCCGCCCGCGCCGAGCAGGGCGGCGGCCACGATGCCCGCGCCGCTGAGCGTGAGCAGCACGGAGACCAGGGCGCGGCCGGCGCGGCGGACCGCGAAGACGGCGACGAGCGCGGCGAGGCCCACTATCGCGAGGGCCGCGGGCACGCCGGTGACGTCGCTGCCCGTGACGCTCAGGGGCAGCTCGCCGCCCGCCACCGACGCGGTGCCGCGGGCCCAGGTCTGGCGGGAGGCGAGCAGGGCGAGCGCCGCGCCGAGGGCGCCGAGCAGCAGCGCGGCGGCGATGCTGCGCCTGCTGCCACGCTGTGCCGGGGTCTCGGCGGGTCCGGCGGGCTCGGGAGGGGTCTCGGAAGAGGGCGGTGGTACTGCGGAAGTCACCTGCCCACTATCCCTCACGGCTCGCGGGGGCGTGCAGGCGGTTGGCGGTGTGGATGGCGCGCAGCACGGCGGCGGCCTTGTTGCGGCACTCGGTGTCCTCGGCCACGGGGTCGGAATCGGCGACGACGCCGGCTCCGGCCTGCACGTACGCCGTGCCGTCGCGCAGCAGGGCGGTGCGGATGGCGATGGCGGTGTCGGAGTCGCCCGCGAAGTCGAGGTAGCCGACGCAGCCGCCGTACAGGCCGCGCCGGGAGGGCTCCAGCTCGTCGATGATCTGCATGGCGCGCGGCTTGGGCGCGCCGGAGAGGGTCCCGGCGGGGAAGCAGGCGGTGAGCACGTCGAAGGCGGTGCGGCCTTCGGCGACCTGTCCGGTGACCGTCGAGACGATGTGCATGACGTGGGAGTACTTCTCGATGGACATGAAGTCGACGACCTCGACGGAGCCCGGCTCGCAGACGCGGCCCAGGTCGTTGCGGCCGAGGTCGACGAGCATGAGGTGCTCGGCGCGCTCCTTGGGGTCGGCGAGCAGTTCGTCGGCGAGCGCCTGGTCCTCCCGCGGGGTGGCGCCGCGGTGGCGGGTGCCGGCGATGGGGTGGACCATGGCGCGCCCGTCCTCGACCTTGACGAGGGCCTCGGGGCTGGAGCCGACGACGTCGAACCCGTCGAGGCGCAGGAGGTACATGTACGGCGAGGGGTTGGTGGCCCGCAGGACCCGGTACACGTCCAACGCGCTTGCCGTGCACGGCGTTTCGAAGCGCTGGGAGGGCACGACCTGGAAGGCCTCGCCGGCCCGGATGCGCTCCTTGATGTCCTCGACGGCCTCCTGGTACTGCTCGCCGCCCCACAGCGCGGTGTACGCGGGCAACTCGGAGGCCGGCAGCGCGGCCGGGGGCTGGGCGACGGGGCGCGAGAGGTCGGCCTCCATCGCGTCGAGGCGGGCGACGGCGTCGGCGTGGGCCTCGTCGACGCCGGTGTCGAGGTCGTTGTGGTTGATCGCGTTGGCGATCAGGAGGACCGAGCCGTCCCAGTGGTCGAGCACGGCGAGGTCGCTGGTGAGCAGCATGGTCAGCTCGGGCAGGCGCAGGTCGTCGCGCTCGCCGGGGCCGATCTTCTCCAGGCGGCGCACGATGTCGTAGCCGAGGTAGCCGACCATGCCGCCGGTGAAGGGCGGCAGGCCGGTGTCGGCGACCAGGTCGCCGGGGGTGTGCAGGGTCTCGATGGTGGCGCGCAGGGCGGCGAGCGGGTCGCCGTCGGTGGGCACGCCGACGGGCGGGGTGCCCAGCCAGTGGGCCTGCCCGTCGCGGACGGTGAGGGTGGCGGCGCTGCGGACGCCCACGAAGGAGTAGCGGGACCAGCTGCGGCCGTTCTCCGCCGACTCCAGGAGGAAGGTGCCGGGGCGTTCGGCGGCGAGCTTGCGGTAGAGGCCGACGGGGGTGTCGCCGTCCGCGAGGAGCCTGCGGCTGACGGGGATCACGCGGCGGTCGCTCGCGAGCTTGCGGAAGGTCTCCAGGTCCATGGCAGCAGACCCTACTGACCGCGGGCCACTGCGCCGGCCAGCGGCAGCACGTCGGAGTCGAAGCAGGTGCGGGTGCCCGTGTGGCAGGCGGCGCCGACCTGGTCGACCTGGACGAGGACGGTGTCCGCGTCGCAGTCCAGGGCGACCTCCTTGACGTGCTGGACGTGTCCGGAGGTGTCGCCCTTGACCCAGTACTCCTGGCGGCTGCGCGACCAGTAGGTGCAGCGCCCGGTGGTGAGGGTGCGGTGCAGCGCCTCGTCGTCCATCCAGCCGAGCATCAGCACCTCACCGGTGTCGTACTGCTGGGCGATGGCGGGCAGGAGGCCGTCTGGGCTGCGCTTGAGGCGCGCGGCGATCTCCGGGTCGAGGCCGCTGCTGGGCGGGGGCACGCTGGTCATGCGCCCATTGTGCCGCGCCGGGGCGGCCGGTCCGGTGGGCGTCCACTGTCCGGACCGGGGGGAGGGCCGTAGGCTTGCCGGTATGTCGACCCATGCGAAGCGTGAACGACTTCTCCTCGCCGACCTGTTGGAGGCGGAGGGCCCCGAGGCGCCGACCCTCTGCGAGGGCTGGCGGACCCGGGACCTCGCGGCCCACGTGGTGGTGCGCGAGCGCCGCGCGGACGCCGCGGGCGGGCTGCTCATCAAGCAGCTGGCGGGGCGCCTGGAGCGGGTGCAGGCCGAGTTCGCCGCCAAGCCGTACGAGGAGCTGATCCAGCTGATCAGAACGGGGCCGCCGCGGTTCTCGCCCTTCAACCTCAAGCAGGTGGACGAGGCGTCGAACGCCGTCGAGTTCTACGTCCACACCGAGGACGTGCGCCGCGCGCGGCCCGGCTGGAGCCCGCGCGACCTGGACCCGGTCTTCTCGGACGCCCTGTGGTCCCGGCTGGAGCGCACGGCCCGGCTGCTGGGCCGCAAGGCCCCGGTGGGCCTGGTGCTCCGCCGCCCGAACGGCCAGACGGCGGTGGCCCACCGGGGCACCCCGGTGGTGACGGCGACGGGCGAACCGTCCGAACTGCTGCTGTTCGCGTACGGCCGCCAGGACGTCGCCGACGTGTCCCTGGACGGCGACAAGAACGCGATCGGCGCCCTGCACGAGACCAAGCAGCTGGGGCTCTGAGGAAGCAGCCGGGACGCTGGGGAAGCCGTCTCAGCGCGGGAGTTCGGCGCGGCGCAGGGGGCGTGAGCAGAGGCCGAGCACGCCCCCGGCCGCGCTGAGCGCCGCGCAGCCGGCGAACACGGCCTCGACGCCCCACGCCCCGATCGCGGCGCCCACCGCGGGGTAGGTGAGCGGGGCGATCCCGAGGGTGAAGAGACTGCCCACCGCGGTGACGCGGCCCAGGTAGGCGGGGTCGGTGACGGTCTGGGCCAGCGCCCCGCACAGGGCGCCGCTCAGTCCGATCAGCATCCCCAGGAGGACCGCGGCCACGACGGCGCCCGCCACCGAGGGCACGAGGCCGAGCGCGGCGAGGGCGGCCGTGCCCGGCAGGGCCGCGAGGGACAGCACGGTTCCGGCGCGGGGCACGCGGCCCCGCACGGCGAGCAGCAGCGAGGCGAGTCCGGCGCCGGCGCCGAAGCCGGCGAGGATCCAGCCCTGCCCCGAGGCGCCCCAGCCGCGCTCCTCGGCGAGCAGCACGAGCCCGATGTTCGCGGGCCCCGCGAAGCCCAGCTCGATGACCGCGGTCACCAGCATCAGCGGGGCGAGGACCCGGTGGCCCCGGATGTAGCGCAGGCCGTCGCCCAACTCCTTTCCCGCGCCCCCGAACCGTCCGCCGGGCTCCGGGTCCCGCGTCCCGTCCCCGGGCAACTCCCCCACCCGTACGGCGAGCAGCAGCGCGAGGGACACCGCGAAGAGCAGGCCGGCCGCCCCGAACGCCGCCGGTGAGCCGCCCGTGGCGACCACGAGGCCGCCCAGCGGGCCGCCGGCCACCGTGGCGACGCGGGCCGCGACCCCGCGCATGCCCTGCACCCGGGCGAGCTGCCCCGGCGCGGTGATGCGGGCCGGCAGTGTGCCGACGCTCGGCAGGAACAGCGCGTCCACGGCGCCGAACACCAGGGCGACCAGGGTCAGGGCCCAGATGCCGGGGGCGGTGAGGAGCAGCAGCGCGGCCACGCCCAGGATCACCAGGCACCGGACGGTGTCGCTGGCGATGACGACGCGGCGCGGCCCGAACCGGTCGGCGACGACCCCGCCGCCGAGCATGAGGACGGCGCGCGGCACGGCTCCCACGGCGAGGACCAGGCCCGCCTGCGCGGGGCTGCCGGTGCGGGTGGCCGCCCAGGACAGGGCCACGAAGTAGACGCTGTCGCCGACCATCGAGGCGGTGTAGGCGCTGAGCCAGCGCAGGACGTTGCCGTCGCGGTGGGCGGGGCGCCCGACGCCGGCGGGGGCCGGGCGTAAGCCGGTGGTGGTCATGGGGCGGACCCTCAGATCCGGAACGGGAAGCCGGCGAGGTGGACGGCGACGTTCTCGCGGTCCTCGGTGTCGCCCGCCGCCTCGGCGGCCTTGCCGCGCTCCTCGTACGTCTTGATCAGGGCGTGGATCTCCGCGGTGAGGGCGGTGAGTTCGGCCGGGTTGAGCCGGGCCAGGAAGTCCGACTGGTCCGCCGCCCCGCGCCACCGCTCGCCCCAGGCCGCCTGCTGGTCGAGGTAGGTCTCGTACTGCTCGTTGCGGTGGGCGATAAGGCCGCGGACGACGGCCGTGTGCGTGGCCACGCCCTCGGGGCTGTCCTTGAAGTCCTCGTGCCGGAAGCTCAGGGTGTCCTGCGCGGCCTGCCACCAGCGCTCCCGCGCGTCCGCGCTGCGCGCCTCGGCCTCCTCGATCAGGCCGTGCTCGGCGAGCTTGCGCAGGTGGTAGCTGACGAGCGAGACGGCCTCGTCGACCTGCGCGGCGAGCTGCGAGGCGGTCGCGGGTCCGGCCACCCGCACGGCGCCGTACAGCTTCATCCGCAGGGGGTGGCCGAAGGCCTTGAGCGTGCCGACGTCGGTGATGCGGCGGGTGGGGCGGGCAGGGCGGGGCGAGGGCTGCTGAGCGTCGTCCATGGCGTCACCGTAGGTACGAAAGAAAAGTTGCGCAATATAAATTGCGCAACTTTTCTTTCGCAGCTCGCCCTGGGGCCTGGCGTCCTCGCGCTAGCGCACCGGGTGTCCGGCCTCCCGCAAGGTCTCCTTGACCTCACCGATCCGCAGGTCGCCGAAGTGGAAGACCGACGCCGCGAGGACCGCGTCCGCGCCCGCCGCGATGGCCGGGGGGAAGTGCTCCAGGCGGCCCGCGCCACCCGAGGCGATGACCGGCACCGTGACGTGCTTGCGTACGGCCTCGATCATCTCGATGTCGTAGCCGTCCTTGGTGCCGTCGGCGTCCATCGAGTTGAGCAGGATCTCGCCCGCGCCCAACTCGGCGGCCTGATGCGCCCATTCGACGGCGTCGATGCCGGCCGACTCGCGGCCGCCGTGCGTCGTCACCTCGAAGGAGCCGGACGGGGTGCGGCGCGCGTCCACGGACAGGACGAGCACCTGCCGGCCGAACCGCTCGGCGATCTCGCGGATCAGGTCGGGGCGGGCGATCGCGGCGGTGTTCACACCGACCTTGTCCGCGCCGGCGCGCAGCAGCTTGTCGACGTCCTCGGCGGTGCGCACGCCGCCGCCGACCGTGAGCGGGATGAAGACCTGCTCGGCGGTGCGGCGGACCACGTCGTAGGTCGTCTCGCGGTTGCCGGAGGAGGCGGTGATGTCCAGGAAGGTCAGCTCGTCGGCGCCCTCGGCGTCGTACACCTTGGCCATCTCGACGGGGTCGCCCGCGTCGCGCAGGTTCTGGAAGTTGACGCCCTTGACGACGCGGCCGTTGTCCACGTCGAGGCAGGGGATCACGCGTACGGAGAGGGTCACCGCGCCTCTCCCCCGGTCGTGGGGGCGTACGCCTCCACCTCGACCTCCACGACCAGGCTCGGGTCGACGAAGCCGGAGACGATCAGCATCGAGGCGGCCGGGCGGACCGCGTCGAAGAGTTCCTTGTGGGCCCGGCCCACGTCCTCCACGTCGCGCGCGTGCGTGAGGTACATGCGGGTGCGCACGACGTGCTCCCGGCCGAGGCCGAGCTGCCCGAGGGCGTCGAAGGCGACCTGGAAGGCGTTGCGGGTCTGCTCGTAGGGGGTGCCGGCCTCGATCACGCCGTCCACCACGGACGTGCAGCCGGAGACCAGGACGAGACCGTTCGGCAGCGCGACGGCACGTGAGTAGCCGATGGCCTCTTCCCACGGGCCGCCCGAGCCGACGCGGCGTACGACGTCGCTCATGACGACGCCACCGCGGCGAGCGCCTCTTCCAGCGTGAACGCCTTCGCGTACAGCGCCTTGCCCACGATCGCGCCCTCGACGCCGAGCGGGACGAGCTCGGAGATCGCGCGCAGGTCGTCCAGGCTGCTCACACCGCCGGAGGCGACCACCGGGCGGTCCGTGGCCGCGCACACGTCGCGCAGCAGCTCCAGGTTGGGGCCCTGGAGCGTGCCGTCCTTGGCGATGTCGGTGACCACGTAGCGCGCGCAGCCCTCGGAGTCCAGGCGCGCCAGCGTCTCGTAGAGGTCGCCGCCGTCGCGGGTCCAGCCGCGGCCGCGCAGCGTCGTGCCGCGTACGTCGAGGCCGACCGCGATCTTGTCGCCGTGCTCGGCGATGACCTTGGCGACCCACTCGGGGGTCTCCAGGGCGGCGGTGCCGAGGTTGACGCGGGTGCAGCCGGTGGCGAGGGCGGCGGCCAGCGAGGCGTCGTCGCGGATGCCGCCGGACAGCTCCACCTTGATGCCGTCGCCCGCGAGGCTCCCCGCGACCTCGGCGATGAGGCCCCGGTTGTCACCCGTGCCGAACGCGGCGTCCAGGTCGACCAGGTGCAGCCACTCGGCGCCCGACCGCTGCCAGGCGAGGGCGGCCTCCAGCGGGGAGCCGTAGGAGGTCTCCGAGCCGGACTCGCCGTGGACGAGGCGTACGGCCTGGCCGTCGCGGACGTCGACGGCGGGAAGGAGTTCGAGGATGCTCACAGGGTTCCGATCCAGTTGGTGAGGAGCTGGGCGCCGGCGTCGCCGGACTTCTCGGGGTGGAACTGCGTGGCGCACAGGGCGCCGTTCTCCACGGCCGCCACGAAGGGCTCGCCGTGCGTGGACCAGGTGACGTGCGGGGCGCGCATCGCCGGGTTCGCGACTTCGAAAGACCAGTGGTGCACGGCGTAGGAGTGCACGAAGTAGAAGCGGGCGTCGTCGTCCAGGCCCTTGAAGAGCGTGGAGCCCGCCGGGGTCTCGACGGTGTTCCAGCCCATGTGCGGGACGATCTCGGCCTTCAGCGGCTCGACCGTGCCGGGCCACTCGTCCAGGCCCTCGGTCTCCACGCCGTGCTCGATGCCGCGTTCGAAGAGGATCTGCATGCCCACGCAGATGCCCATCACGGGGCGGCCACCGGCGAGGCGCCGCCCGACGATCCAGTCGCCGCGCGCGTCCCGCAGGCCCCGCATGCAGGCCGCGAAGGCGCCGACGCCGGGCACGAGCAGGCCGTCGGCGTTCATGGCCCGGTCGTAGTCGCGGGTGATCTCGACGTCGGCCCCCGCGCGCGCGAGGGCGCGCTCGGCGGAGCGGACGTTGCCGAAGCCGTAGTCGAAGACGACGACCTTCTTGGGAGTGCTCATCTGTCGTACGCCTCCCGTCAGTTCCAGTAGTCGAGTCGCAGGACGCCCGCCGCCAGACACATCACCGCGGCGATGGACAGCAGCGTGATCAGGCTCTTGGGCATCCCCTGCTTGACGAAGGAGATGACGCCGCCGATCAGGAAGAGACCGACGACGATGAGGATGGTGTTGAGGCCGGTCATGGGTTACAGCGCGCCCTTCGTTGAGGGCAGGATGCCGGCCGCGCGCGGGTCCCGCTCGGACGCGTACCGCAGGGCCCGGGCGAGGGCCTTGAACTGGCACTCCACGATGTGGTGGGCGTTGCGCCCGTACGGCACGTGGACGTGCAGGGCGATCTGCGCCTGCGCGACGAAGGACTCCAGGATGTGCCGGGTCATCGTCGTGTCGTACTCGCCGATCATCGGCGCCATCTTCTCGGGCTCGGTGTGCACGAGGTAGGGGCGCCCGGAGAGGTCGACCGTCACCTGGGCGAGCGACTCGTCCAGCGGGACCGTGCAGTTGCCGAAGCGGTAGATGCCCACCTTGTCGCCGAGGGCCTGCTTGAAGGCGGCGCCGAGCGCGAGCGCGGTGTCCTCGATGGTGTGGTGGGAGTCGATGTGCAGGTCGCCCTCGGTCTTGACCGTGAGGTCGAACAGGCCGTGCCGGCCGAGCTGGTCGAGCATGTGGTCGTAGAAGCCGACCCCGGTCGACACGTCGACCTTTCCGGTGCCGTCGAGGTCGATCTCCACGACGACCGACGTCTCCTTGGTGGTCCGTTCGACCCGTCCTACGCGGCTCATGCGCCGTGCTCCTTCTTGAGTTCGCGTACCGCATCGAGGAACGCGTCGTTTTCGGCCGGGGTTCCCGCGGTGACCCGCAGCCACCCCGGTACGCCGTTGTCCCGGACCAGGACGCCCCGGTCGAGGATCCGCTGCCACACCTCGTGGGCGTCGGGGAACCGTCCGAACTGGACGAAGTTGGCGTCGGAGTCGGTCACCTCGTAGCCCAGCGCGCGCAGCTCGGTGACGAGGCGGTCGCGTTCGGCCTTGAGCTGCTCCACGTACTTCAGGAGCGTGTCGGTGTGCTCCAGGGCGGCGAGCGCGGTGGCCTGGGTGACGGCCGACAGGTGGTACGGCAGGCGCACCAGCTGCACGGCGTCGACCACCGCGGGGTGGGCGGCGAGGTAGCCGAGGCGCAGTCCGGCCGCGCCGAAGGCCTTGGACATGGTCCGCGAGACGACGAGGTTCGGCCGTCCGTCGATCAGCGGGAGCAGCGAGTCGCCGTGGCTGAATTCCACGTACGCCTCGTCCACGACGACCATGGACGGCTTGGCGGCCTGCGCGGCCTCGTAGAGGGCGAGGACCGTGTCGGCGGGCACGGCGGTACCGGTGGGGTTGTTGGGCGTCGTCACGAAGACGACGTCCGGCCGGTGCTCGGCGATGGCCTCGGTGGCCGCCGCCACGTCGACCGTGAAGTCCTCGTGGCGGGGGCCCGAGAGCCAGGTGGTGCCGGTGCCGCGCGCGATCAGGCCGTGCATCGAGTACGAGGGCTCGAAGCCGATGGCCGTCCTGCCGGGGCCGCCGAAGGTCTGCAGGAGCTGCTGGATGACCTCGTTGGAGCCGTTGGCCGCCCAGACGTTGGCGAGGGCGACCTCGTGGCCGGTGGTGCGGGTGAGGTAGCGCGCGAGTTCGGTGCGCAGCTCGACCGCGTCCCGGTCGGGGTAGCGGTTGAGGTCGCGGGCGGCCTCGCGGACCCGCTCGGCGATGCGCTCGACGAGCGGCTCGGGCAGCGGGTAGGGGTTCTCGTTGGTGTTCAGGCGCACCGGTACGTCGAGCTGGGGCGCCCCGTAGGGGGACTTGCCGCGCAGCTCGTCGCGGACGGGCAGATCGTCGATGCGTACGTCGCTCACTGGCCCGGCACCTGCCATCCGAACCTTGCCTTGATCGCCGCGCCGTGCGCCGGCAGGTCCTCCGCCTCGGCGAGCGTCACCACGTGGTGGGCGACCTCGGCCAGCGCCTCGCGGGTGTAGTCCACGATGTGGATGCCGCGCAGGAACGACTGGACGGACAGGCCCGAGGAGTGGCAGGCGCAGCCGCCGGTGGGCAGGACGTGGTTGGAGCCCGCGCAGTAGTCGCCGAGGGAGACGGGCGCCCAGGGGCCGACGAAGATCGCGCCCGCGTTCCGCACGCGGTCGGCGACGGCGGCGGCGTCGGCGGTCTGGATCTCCAGGTGCTCGGCGCCGTACGCGTCGACGACCCGCAGGCCCTCTTCCAGGCCGTCGACCAGCACGATCGCGGACTGGCGGCCCTGGAGCGCGGGCACGATCCGGTCCTCGACGTGCTTGGTGGCGGCGATCTGCGGCGCCAGCTCCTTCTCGACGGCGTCCGCGAGCGCCACGGAGTCCGTGACGAGGACGGCGGCGGCGAGCGGGTCGTGCTCGGCCTGGCTGATCAGGTCGGACGCGACGTGCGCCGGGTCGGCGGTGTCGTCGGCGAGGACCGCGATCTCGGTCGGGCCGGCCTCGGTGTCGATGCCGATGCGGCCGGTGAAGTAGCGCTTGGCGGCGGCGACCCAGATGTTGCCGGGGCCGGTGACCATGTTGGCCGGGGCGCACGTCTCGGTGCCGTAGGCGAACATCGCGACGGCCTGGGCGCCGCCGACCGCGTACACCTCGTCGATGCCGAGGAGCGCGCAGGCGGCGAGGATCGTGGGGTGCGGGAGCCCGCCGAAGTCGGCCTGGGGCGGCGAGGCGAGGGCCATCGACGCGACGCCCGCCTCCTGCGCCGGGACGGCGTTCATGATCACGGAGGAGGGGTAGACGGAGCGGCCGCCGGGGGCGTAGAGCCCGACGCGCTCGACCGGCACCCACTTCTCGGTGACCTTGCCGCCGGGCGCGACCCGCACGGTGTGCGGGGCGCGGCGCTGCTCGCGGTGGACGGCGCGGGCGCGGCGGATCGACTCCTCCAGGGCCTCGCGCACGACGGGGTCGAGACCGGCCAGGGCCTCCTGGAGGGCGGCGGCGGGCACCCGCACCCGGTCGAGCCGGACGCCGTCGAATTTCTCCGCGTACTCGATCAGCGCCGCGTCGCCGCGATGATGCACGTCTTCGCAGATGGGCCGCACCTTCTCCAGGGCGGCCGCGACGTCGAAGTCGGCACGGGGCAGCAGGGCGCGAAGGGCGGACCCCGACGGAAATTCCGTGAGGGCGTCGCCGCGCAGATCGATTCGAGAGATCACATGGCCAATTCTCTCAGACCTTCTTTCGACGTCGGTCGCCCGTATCACTGGCTGATATAGATCTCGCGTGGCCCGTTCACCCCAGGCGTTCAGCCGGTCACGGAGCGGGCATGAAACAGGTGTACGAGGCAGGTGCGCGAGGCATGGGCGCGCCGCGACGGGGAGGAAGACAGCAGTGGTCGACGACGCCGGTACCGGTGACCCGCCGGACGGGCTGACCGCCGCGGAGATCGGCATGTGGCAGGCCTTCCGCAACGGCAGTGTGTACGACCTCAGATCCGGTGACGCCGCGGTGGACGATCCGCACGGCGGCCACCCCTGGGGTCCCGAGCGCAGCGTCCGGGCGCGCATCGTGTGCTGGCTGCTGCTGGACGGGCCGCCCGCGCTCGCGGGCCGCGTCTCCTCGCTGAAGCTGGCGGGCGTGCAGATCACCGACGTGCTCGATCTCGCGGGCGGGACCGTCGTGCCGTACACGGAGTTGAAGCACTGCCGCTTCGAGAAGGAGGTGCTCCTGCCGGAGACCCGCTTCGCGACGCTGCGGCTCGTCGACTGCTCGATCCCGCGCCTGGAGGCGGCCCGGCTGCACACGGAGGGCGACCTGCACCTGCCGCGCTGCCGGGTCCACAACGGCATCCGCCTCACGGACGCCCAGATCGGCACGGACCTGCTCCTGAACCAGGTGGTGGTCTACCGCGACCGGCGCAGCCGCTCCATCACCGGCGACGGGCTCACCGTCGGGCAGGACCTCCAGGCCGAGATGATGGAGTCGCACGGCGAGCTGAGCATGCGCGGCGCGAAGGTCGGCGTCTCGCTGAGCCTGCGCGGCAGCCGGCTGATCAACCAGTACGGGCGGTACGCGCTCAACGCCCCCCAACTCACCGTGGAACGAACGCTCTACTTAACCCCGGCGGCGGTCGGCAATCCGCCGCAGACGAGCGGTACGACCCCGGCGCGCGGCACCCGTGTGCAGCGCTTCGAGTGCGAGGGCGGCATCCGGCTCGACGACGGCCGCTTCGGCGACGCCATCGACTTCGCGGCGGCCCGCTTCACGCTCCAGAACGACCAGGAGATCTCGCTGCGCCGCGTGCAGACGCCCGAGCTGCGCTTCCTCGGCGAGGCGCCGGCGCGCGGCAAGGTCGTCCTGTCCGGCGCCAAGGTCGTGAACCTCATCGACCGGGCGACGAGCTGGCCCGGTCCCGGCGGCCTCCAGATGGGCGGCTTCACCTACGAGAACCTCGTCCCGCAGGGCAGTTTCCCGCTCGCCCTACGGCTGAGCTGGGTGGCGGCCGCGACCGCCGAGTACAACCCGGAGCCGTACGAGAAGCTCGCCGCCGTCCTGCGCAACGGCGGCGAGGACGCCGACGCCCGCGAGGTCCTCCTCGCCAAGCAGCGCCGACGCCGCGAGACGCTGCCGCTGGCGGCGAAGCTGTGGGGGTACGCGCAGGACTGGACGGTCGCGTACGGCTACCGGCCGGGCCGGGCTGCGGTGTGGATGGCCGTGCTGTGGGCGGTCAGCGCGGTGGCCTTCTCGCACGCCGACCACCCGGCGATCAAACCGGGCGAACACCCGCACTGGAACCCGGCGCTCTTCTCCCTCGACCTGCTGCTGCCCGTGATCGACCTGGGCCAGGACAGCTACTGGCAGCTGCGCGGCGGCTGGCAGTGGTTCTCGACGGCGCTGATCCTGCTCGGCTGGGTCCTCGCGACCACGGTGGCGGCGGGCGCCACACGCCTGCTGCGCCGCAACTGAGGGGCGGCGGGGCGCGGGTGGCTGCCGAACCGTTATCCGGTCGTGGGCAACCTTCTCCGCGCTGTGGCCGTCCTTCCTGCGCGACCAGCAATCGAGCGACCGATGACGACCGATTGAGCGACCACGACGGTGACCGGCCCCCGCGCGAGCGACGCCGGTCGAGGCAAAGGAGGGCACGGGTGCTGCGTGCCTTCGTCCGGACCGCCCGCATGCTCCGGCACACCCCGCGGCTCGCCGCCGGCCTGCCGCCGGACGAGGAGGTGCTCCTCGACGTGCCCGACGAGCAGCTGGCCCCCGCGCTCGTCGCCGCGGGCCGGGGCGATCACGGCCCGGCGGCCAAGCTGCTCGCCACCAGCCGCGAGGCCGCCGAGTGGGAGAACCGCGACCGCTACACCACCCGGCTCGCCGCCTTCGCCCGCTCCCGCCCGGAGTGGTTCGACAACTGGCTGGAGGCGTCCCCGCACGACCCGGACGCCCTCCTCGTCAAGGCGGAACTGGCGGTGATGCGCGGCTGGGAGTCCCCGGCCCGCGCCGAGCTGCTGCGCGAGATGAGCCCGCTGCTCGCCGCCGCCGCCGAGGCCGCCCCGCGCGACCCCGTGCCCTGGCGGATCGCCCTGGACCACGCGCGGGGCATCCACGCCCCGCACACCGTCTTCGAACAGCTCTGGGCACAGGCGGTGCGCCGCTCCTCGTACCACTACGGATGCCACGCCTCGGCCCTGCAGTACCTGTCGGCCGCCTGGTACGGCTCGCACCGCGAGTGCTTCGACTTCGCCGAGCGCGCCGCCGCGGACGCGCTGCCCGGCTCGCTGATACAGGTTCTCCCGGCACGGGCCGCCTTCGCCTATCTCACCAGCCCCTCGGGGAAAGTGCCGCGCGAGCGCCTGGACGCGGCGGCCGACCTCGCGATCGGCCTCTCCCGCGAGTACGAGGCCTGCGACCCCTGGCCCGCCGAGGTCCGCAACCTCCTCACCTACGTCCTGGTCCGCCTGGAACGCTGGGAGGACGCACTGGAGCAGCTGCGCCTGATCGGCCCGTACGCGACGTCCTTCCCCTGGGACCGGATGGCCGACGACCCGCTGGGCCAGTTCCTGGAGCTGCGCGACGGCGTGCGGATAGAAGTGGCCTCGACGACGCCTCTGCGGCCGCCGCGCGGACGCGCCGGCGCCGACGAGCATTAGGCTTGCCGGTCGTGACCATCCGGCTTCCGCTCTTTCCGCTCAACTCGGTGCTGTTCCCCGGCCTCGTACTGCCGCTGAACGTCTTCGAGGAGCGCTATCGCGCCATGATGCGCGACCTGCTCAAGACCCCCGAGGAGGAGCCGCGCCAGTTCGTCGTCGTCGCCATCCGCGACGGCCTGGAGGTGGCGCCGAGCGCGCCCGGCCTCCCCGACCAGACCGCGCTGCCCGAGCACGGCCCCGCCGCCGGCTTCGGCGACGACCCGCTCAAGGCCTTCCACGCCGTCGGCTGCGTGGCGGACGCCGCGACGATCAGGGAGCGCGCCGACGGCGGCTTCGAGGTGCTGGCCACCGGTACGACGCGCGTGCGCGTCGTGTCGATCGAGGCTTCCGGGGCCTACCTGACCGCCGAGGTCGAGGAGGTGCCGGAGGAGCTGGGCGAGGGGGCGGGCACGCTCGCCGACGGGGTCCTGCGCGCCTTCCGCTCCTATCAGAAGCGGCTGGCCGGGGCGCGGGAGCGGTCGCTGACGACGGGCGCCGAGCTGCCGGACGAGCCGTCCGTGGTCTCGTATCTGGTGGCCGCCGCGGCGGTCCTGGACACCCCGACGAAGCAGCGGCTCCTGGAGGCGCCGGACACCGCCTCGCGGCTGCGCGACGAGCTGGGGCTGCTGCGCGCGGAGACCGCGATCATCCGCAATCTGCCGTCGCTGCCCGCGACGGAGCTGACGCGCGGGACGACCAGCCTCAACTGATCCACGGCCGAGCGAGGTAAGGCGAGCACCTTGGCGAAGAAGCAGAAGAAGCAGGCGGCCGGCACCCCGGCGACGGTGGCGCTCACCGCGGCGGGCACCGCCTTCACGGTGCACTCCTACGAGCACGACCCCGCCCGGACCTCGTACGGCGAGGAGGCCGCGCAGGCCATGGGCGTCCCGCCCGACCGCGTGTTCAAGACCCTGGTCGCGGAGGTGGACGGCGAGCTGACCGTGGCCGTGGTGCCGGTCGCGGGTTCCCTGGACCTGAAGGCGCTGGCCGCCGCGGTGCACGGCAAGCGCGCGGTGATGGCCGACCCGGCGGCCGCCGAACGCACCACGGGCTATGTGCGCGGCGGCATCTCCCCGCTGGGCCAGCGCAAGAAGCTGCGCACGGTCCTGGACGACTCGGCGACGGCCCACGCCACCATCCATGTCTCCGCGGGCCGTCGCGGCCTGGAGGTCGAGCTGGCGCCGGACGACCTGGCGAAGCTCACGGAAGCGGTGCTCGCGCCCATCGGCAGGGCGTGAGGCCGCCGCCTGCCCGTACGACGTGACAGTCCCGCGAAGAAGCGCGGGGCCGGCCACGGCAGGCGCCCCGCCTAGGCCGGCGGGTACGGGTCCGGGTACGGGTCCGGGTACGGGTCCGGGTCGCGCGGTCCGAACAGGGCGGTGAGGCCGAGGTGGACGGCCAGCGCGGCCACCGGCCAGGTGAGGAGAGTGCCCTTGGCCTTGAGTTGCAGGGGCGCGTTGAAGACGACGCCCTTGCCGACGGCCTTGGCGTGCGCGACGACGTCCGTGTCGGGTCCGAGCAGACCCCCGAGCTTCCAGGCCAGCAGGGCGCCCAGCAGGCTGCCCACCGCGAGCCCCGCGACCATCGGGACGCCCCCGCTCCTGCGCACCAGGAAGGCCACGACGCCACTGACGGCGCCGAAGGCGAGCGAGAGCAGAGTGAACGTTCCGTCGACACCGATCGCCTGCTCGCCCTCGGTGTCCTTGAGGTACACCGCCTCGCCGTCCGAGATGAGCGGGATGCGCGGCGCCATCCAGATCCACAGCGCACCGAGCACCAGGCCGCCGAGAGCCACCAGGACCATGATCGCCGCGGACTGCAGCAGTTCCTTCTTCATGCCGGGCCCGTCCTCCTCGTGACCGTACGGGGGCAGCGCTCCGTACGGCTGCGCGGGTACCTGCCAGGGGTCGTGCGCGGGTCGGTCGTGCGGCGGTTGGGAGGGAGTCAGCGGTGCGGTCACCCACACATCGTGCCAGTACTCCCTGTGCGGCGCGTCACCGGACGGCCGCCCGGCGGTACGCCCACGTGGCGGCCGCGAGCGAGGCGACGCCGACCCCCGCGCAGACCGCCAGATCGAGGGCGACGACGGCCCAGTCCGGGTTTGGATCGAACGTACGGGCGAAGGCCTCCACTCCGTACGTGGACGGCAGCAGGTCGCGCGCGTACTGGAGCAGCGTGGGCATCCGCTCGGCGGGCAGCACGCCGAGCAGCAGCGCCGCCGACATGCCCAGCTGGCCGAGGAGGGTGGCCAGTTCGGGCCGCGGCGCGAGCAGCCCCAGCGCGGCACCGAGGCCCGCGAGGGCGGCGCCGGCCAGCGGGATCACCGCGACGAGCACCCACAGGTGGGTCAGCGGCAGCCCGAAGAGCCCGCATCCGACGACCGCCGTGACGAGGGTGCCGGGCACCGTGAAGGAGGCGTACGCGGCCGCCGCGCCCAGCACCACGGAGGCGGGCGGCACGGGCAGCGTGGCGTAGTGGTCGAGCCCGCCGTCGGCGCGGAGCCGGCCGAAGTACTGCGCGAGGAGGTTGAGCGCGACGAACGCGACGACGAGCACGGAGGACCCGGCGACGACCGCGCGGGCCTCGCCGCCGCCGTCGACGACGCCGCGCATCAGGATCATGATGCCGATGGACTGGAAGGTCGCCACGAAGAGCAGCGGCATCCGGGCGACCCGCGCGCGCGAGAGCTGGGCCCGGTAGACGGCGGCGAGCGCCGGCAGCAGCCGGGCGCGCGGCCCGAGCACCGCGGACCCTTCGACGTCCTGCCCCGCGTGCGCACTGTCGCCCCGCACGGCAACCTCCAGAGGAACCGCGCTCACCAAACACCCTTCCCACACAGAGCCGCGCCCCTAAGGGCCCCTACCCCGCGACCCACCGCGGGCAAAACCCACCCCACCCCCGCCGGGCGACCCGACGCGGACAAAATCCGACCCGTCCCCGCCCGGCGACCCGCCGCGGGCAAAACCCGACCCGTCCCCGCCCGGCGACCCGACACGGGCAAGACCCGACCCACCCCCGCCCGGCGACCCGACACGGGCAAGACCCGACCCACCCCCGCCGGGCGACCCGACGCGGGCAAGACCCGACCCACCCCCGCCCGGCGACCCGACGCCGGGTAAACGGGTGGGTGGGTGGGAGACATCCGCCGCGAAGCGGCGGCACAGCCAGACCCCCACGAACCCGCACAAGAACCCACAGCCGAACCAGAACCCGAAGCCACCGTCACGCCTTCACCAGCCCCCGCCCACTCCCACCCAACGCGAGATAGACGTCCTCAAGACTGGCCGTGGCCACGGTGAAGTCATCCAAGGCCCCAAAGGCGACCCCGCCAGTAACCGCCGCGACAGCCGCCCGAGCCTCATCGGGCGCGAGCCGCAAGGACCACCGCCGCCCCGTCTCGACGGCGAGGGAGCGGAGCGCGGCCACCTCGGGGACGCCGATCGGCGCTCGCTCCCGCCACACCAGCTCCACCCGCACCTCGTCGGCGACCTTCTCCTTGAGCCCGGCCGGGGTGTCGCAGGCGATGACCCGCCCCCGGTCGAGGACGGCGACCCGGTCAAGGACGGTCTCCGCCTCGATGACGTTGTGCGTGACGAGCAGCACCGTCGTCCCCCGCTCGGCCCGGCGCCGGTCGATCGCCGCCCACACGGCACGCCGCGCGACGGGGTCCATCCCGGTGGTCGGCTCGTCCAGGACGAGCAGCGGCCGCTCCCCCACCAGCGCGGTGGCGAAGCAGGCGAGCCGCCGCTGCCCGCCGGAGAGCTTCTTCAGCGGCCGTGAGGCCAGCCCCGTGAGCGCCAGCTCCGTCAGGACCGCGTCCCGCTCGGCCCGCGCCCGGCGCACGTCGAGCCCGCGCAGCCGCGCGGTCGTCTCGACGGCGAGCGACACCGTCAGCTCGTCCAGCGCGGTGGACTCCTGCCCGAGGTAGGCGAGGATCCGCGCGGCCCGCTCGGGGTGGCGCACGATGTCGTGCCCGAGGATGTCGACGGCGCCGCTGTCGGGCCGCATGAGCCCGGTCAGCTGGCGTACGAGGGTGGATTTGCCGGCGCCGTTGGGGCCGAGCAGACCGAAGATCTCGCCGCGCCGCACCGTGAGGCAGATGCCGTCGCTGGCGCGGACCTCGGGCGTCGCGGGCCTGCCGCGCCTCCCACGGGCCGCGGGGTAGGTCTTGACCAGGTCGCGCACCGCGCAGACGGCGTCGCTGCCGTGTTCCTGACGGAGTCCCTGTCGGACTGCCGGTGCCGGGCGCGTACTCACGAAGGACGAGCCTACGGGGTCCACGGGGCGAGATGACGCCCGGGGCGCCCCGTACGCCCCGTATCAGTCACCTGCCCGGTCCCCCGCGGGCGCGTGCTCGGTGGCCGTCCGCCCGTCGATCTCCCGCCAGAAGCCGGCCCGGATCGCGTACCGGTCGTGCTCGTCGATCTGGTCGTCCTTGTGGGCGAGCAGGCCGAACCGCGCGGCGTAGCGCAGCAGCTCGCCGTCGATGCGGTGCGGGATGCGCGGGTACATCGTGGACAGTTTCTGGAGGTTGTGCTGTTCGGGGAGGCGGGCCGTCCAGCGCCGGGCGAACACCTGTCCGACCTCGTAGGGGTCGCCGCCGACGGTGGTGATGTCCTCCTCGCGGTCGGCCCAGCGCTGCTCGGCGGTGGTCAGCTGGGCGAGGGTCGGCAGGGCGGCGGCCTCGGGGCCCTCGGGGGCGCCGCCGGGCCGCTCGACCCAGCCCTTGTCGGAGGACCACCGCAGCGTCGCGTTCGTGGGGTGCTGCGCGGTCTGGGTGCCGGGGCCGCGCAGGGCGGCCAGGTCCTTGGGGGTGGGCACGCCCTTGCCGGAGGGGCCGCGGTGCTCGCCGGGTTCCCGGCCGTTGGAGGGGGTGTCGCCATTGGGGGCGGGGGTGGTGGTCGCCTCCTCCTCGGCGCGCTGGGCGGCGGCGGCGAGGGCGGACTCCGGGAGCGGCGCGGAGAGGATCGCGGCGATCTCGGGGCGCGGCGCGGGCGGCGGGGCGCCGCAGATGCCGGAGAGTTCCTTGGGGCGTACCGCCTTGGTGATCCACGCCCGGTCGAGCACGCGCCGCTCGTCGGCCTCGGCGACCAGGTCCTCGGACTGGTTGTAGTCGCCGTCGGCGGCCTGGACGGCCCACAGGTGGACGGCGACGCCGTGCTCCTTGGCGGCCATCATGCCCGGCAGCAGGTCGCCGTCGCCGGTCACGAGCACGATGTCGGAACAGGCGCGGTTGCGGGCCAGCTCGGTCAGCTCGGCGTGCATGGCGGCGTCCACGCCCTTTTGCGCCCATCGCCCGTCGCTGCGGGTCAGGGCGCCGAGCCGGACGGTGACGCGCGGCATGACGCGCAGGCGCCGGTGCTCGGGCTGGGGCACGCGGTCGGGTGCCCCGTCGAACCAGTAGATGCGCAGCAGCGGGCGCTCGGTGTCGGCTTCCGCGCGTTCGCGCAGCCCCCGGATCAGGGCGGAGTGGTCGACGGTGATCCGGGACCTGGAGGGTTCCCCCGCGAGGAGACTCGCGGCGGCACCCAGCAGATACCCGGCGTCCACCAGGACGATGCAGCGGTCCACGCGATCCACCCTCTTTCCCTGGAGGTTCTCCGGCCTTCGGCGGAAGTCCCTGAAAAGTGCCCGGAGGTTCCTGGACGTTCCCTCGATGGCCCACGAACACACCCTGTGACGGAAACGAGTCAGGAGTGCGGGTGCGGGGCCGCCTCGGGTTCGCTTCGAGTCTGCCCGACCCGGCGGAGGTTAACGGCCGGAACTCGATCTTCGGCGTGGCGTATGGGCGCATCTCGCGGAGGCGGACCTTATTACACACGGTAATTGCCCGAAATGCGCGGCTTGTCGACGTATGTGAACCTGATCGCGTCATGGCCCCCAGGTCCCCCTCAGGAGGAAGATCACCATGGCCAAGAACAAGAATCGCAAGCAGGGCAGCCAGGAGAACCGCGCCTCGGCGGCCGAGCGGGCATCGGAGCAGGCCAAGTCGGCCGCCGTCGAGGCCCAGTCGCCGATGGAGACGCAGGCTCAGGGCAGCCCCGCTGATGTTGCCCGTAAGCACCAGCGCCGCTTCGGCCACAACTGACGCACGGCGAGGCACACATGAGGGGCGCACCCGCGCGGGTGCGCCCCTCATGCTCTGCCGAGTCCCGGCTCAGCCCGCCAGGCAGGACGGGCCGAGCAACACCTTCAGATCGCCGAAGAGGGCCGGGTCCGGCTTCACGCGGTGCCGGTCGAGCCGCAGCACGGTGGTCTTCTGCGCCCCCTGGAGCTTGATCCGCACCTCGCTGTTGCCGCGGTGGTGGCTGAGGACCTCACCGAGGCGGGTCACCATCGGCGGGCTCACCTTGACGGTCGGGATGGTGATCACCACGGGCGCGTTGGTGCCCGCGTTCGACAGGTCGGGGACCTGGAGCTCCATCGCGACGAGCCGCGGCACGTCCTCGCGCTTGTCGAGGCGCCCCTTGACGAAGACGACCGCGTCCTCCACGAGTTGGGTCGACACCAGCTGGTAGGTCGCCGGGAAGAACATGCACTCGATGGAGCCCGCGAGGTCCTCCACCGTGGCGATGGCCCAGGCGTTGCCCTGCTTGGTCATCTTGCGCTGGAGGCCCGAGATGATGCCGCCGATGGTGACCACCGACCCGTCGGAGAAGTCGCCCCCGGTGAGCTGCCCGATGCCCGCGTCGGCCTTGTCGGACAGAACGTGCTCCAGGCCGAAGAGGGGGTGGTCGGAGACGTACAGGCCGAGCATCTCCCGCTCCTGGGCGAGCAGGTAGGTCTTCTCCCACTCGTCCTCGGAGAACTCCACGTCGAGCCCGAAGCCCGGCTCGTCGCCGGCGCTCTCGTCGCCCATCCCGCCGAAGAGGTCGAACTGGCCCTCGGCTTCCTTCCTCTTGACCGCCACGACGTTGTCGATCATCGGTTCGTACTGCGCGGTCAGGCCCTTGCGGGTGTGCCCCATCGTGTCGAACGCGCCCGCCTTGATGAGCGATTCAGTGGTGCGCTTGTTGCAGGCGGCCGCCTCGACCTTGTCGAGGTAGTCGGGGAACGAGGTGAACTTCCCCTTCGCCTTGCGCGAGCGGATGATCGACTCCACCACGTTCGTACCGACGTTGCGGACGGCCTCCAGGCCGAAGAGGATCACGTCGTCGCCCTGGGCGGCGAAGTTGTGCACGGACTCGTTCACGTTCGGCGGGAGCACCTTGATGCCCATGCGCCGGCACTCGTTCAGATAGACGGCCGACTTGTCCTTGTCGTCCTTCACCGAGGTGAGCAGCGCGGCCATGTACTCGGCCGGGTAGTTCGCCTTCAGGTAGGCGGTCCAGTAGGTGACCAGGCCGTACGCGGAGGAGTGCGCCTTGTTGAACGCGTAGCCGGCGAAGGGGACCAGGACGTCCCACAGGGCCTGGATGGCCTCGTCGGAGTAGCCGTTCTTCCGGGCGCCCGCCTGGAAGAGGACGAAGTTCTTCTCCAGCTCTTCGGGCTTCTTCTTGCCCATCACGCGGCGCAGGATGTCGGCCTCGCCGAGGCTGTAGCCCGCGACGATCTGGGCGGCCTTCTGCACCTGCTCCTGGTACACGATGAGGCCGTAGGTCAGGCCCAGCGTCTCCTTCAGGGGCTCTTCGAGCTCCGGGTGGATCGGCGTGATCTCCTGGCGGCCGTTCTTGCGCTCGGCGTAGTTCGTGTGCGAGTTCATGCCCATCGGGCCCGGCCGGTACAGGGCCGAGACGGCGGAGATGTCCTCGAAGTTGTCGGGCTGCATCTGGCGCAGCAGGGAGCGCATCGGGCCGCCGTCGAACTGGAAGACGCCGAGCGTGTCGCCGCGGCAGAGCAGTTCGAAGGTCTTCGGGTCGTCGAGCGGCAGGGAGAGCATCTCCAGCTCGACGCCCTTGTTCGCCTTCACCATCTTGACGGCGTCGTCCATGATGGTGAGGTTGCGCAGGCCCAGGAAGTCCATCTTGAGCAGGCCGAGCGACTCGCACTGGGGGTAGTCCCACTGCGTGATCGTCACGCCGTCGGTGTGCCGCACCCAGATCGGCGCGTGGTCCACGATCGGCTCGCTGGACATGATCACGCCGGCCGCGTGCACACCCATCTGCCGGACCAGGCCCTCGACACCCTTGGCGGTGTCGATGACCTTCTTCACGTCCGGCTCGTTCTCGTACATCCCCCGGATCTCGCCCGCCTCGCTGTAGCGCGGGTGCTTGGGGTCGGTGATGCCGGAGAGGTCGATGCCCTTGCCGAGGACGTCGGCGGGCATCGCCTTGGTCAGGCGGTCGCCCATCGCGTACGGATATCCGAGCACGCGCGCGGAGTCCTTGATGGCGTTCTTCGCCTTGATCTTTCCGTACGTGCCGATCATGGCGACCTTGTCGGCGCCGTACTTCTCCGTCACGTACCTGATCACCTCGACGCGCCTGCGCTCGTCGAAGTCGATGTCGACGTCGGGCATGGAGACGCGCTCGGGGTTGAGGAACCGCTCGAAGATCAGGCCGTGCGTGATCGGGTCGAGGTCGGTGATGCCCATGGCGTACGCGACGATCGAGCCGGCCGCGGAGCCTCGGCCGGGGCCCACCGCGATGCCGTTGTTCTTGGCCCACATGATGAAGTCCGCGACGACCAGGAAGTACCCCGGGAACCCCATCTGGATGATGATGTCCATCTCGTACTCGGCCTGCTTCTGGCGGTCCTCGGGGATGCCGTCCGGGTAGCGGCGCTCCATGCCGCGGCGGACCTCCTCCTGGAACCAGGTGACCTCGGTGAAGCCCTCGGGGATGTCGAACTTCGGCATCAGGTCGCGCTTTTCGAACATGCCCGTGGTGTCGATCTGCTCGGCGACCAGGAGCGTGTTGCGGCAGCCCTCCTGCCAGGCGTCCGAGGAGTCGATGGCGTACATCTCGTCGGTCGACTTCAGGTAGTAGCCGGTGCCGTCGAAGCGGAAGCGGTCCGGGTCCGAGAGGTTCTTGCCGGTCTGGATGCACAGCAGGGCGTCGTGGGCGGTCGACTCGTGCGCGTACGTGTAGTGCGAGTCGTTCGTCACCAGGGGCGGGATGCCGAGCTTCTTGCCGATCTTTAGCAGGTCGTCGCGGACCCGGCGCTCGATCTCGATGCCGTGGTCCATCAGCTCCAGGAAGTACCGGTCCTTGCCGAAGATGTCCTGGTACTCCGCGGCGGACTTCAGCGCCTCGTCGAACTGGCCGAGCCGCAGCCTGGTCTGCAACTCACCCGAGGGGCAGCCGGTGGAGGCGATCAGCCCCTGTGACCACTGGGAGATCGTCTCCTTGTCCATGCGGGGCCACTTCTGGAGCCAGCCCTCCGCGTACGCGTCCGAGGAGAGCCGGAAGAGGTTGTGCAGACCCGTCTTGTTCGCCGCCCAGATCGTCTTGTGGGTGTAACCACCCGAACCGGACACGTCGTCCCGCTTCTGGTGCGGCTGGCCCCACTGGATCTTCCGCTTGTTGCGCCGCGACTCCGGCGCCACGTACGCCTCGATCCCGATGATCGGCGTCACGCCCGCCTTCTGCGCCGAGTGGAAGAAGTCGTACGCCCCGTGGAGGTTGCCGTGGTCGGACATGGCGATGTGCGTCATGCCCATCTCATTGCACGCGTTGAACATGTCCTTGAGCCGCGCGGCACCGTCAAGCAGCGAGTACTGGGTGTGCACGTGCAGGTGCGTGAAGGGCGGCTTGGTCACGGTGGGAGGCCTCCGGGAAACGGTCGGTGAAGGGCTGCGGGCGGTCCGGGGGGACAGCGGGGAAGTCTAGTCCGCGGCAGTGACAGCCGACGGGCACTCGGGGGTACCGTCGTGCGTTGGACCGGTCGGGAACCTGTCCCAAATGTCACCGCCCCACCCCGCACCAGGAGGCACCCCGCGATGTCCGTCCCGCAGCCCACGGCCGATGAGCGCGGCGAGCAGATCCTCGCCGTCTTCGGCACCGCGTTCGGCGAGCTGCTTGCCGCGGACCCCGCCGCTTTCCGCGTGAAGTTCCGGAAGATGGCCTCCTCCGCCTTCGCGTTCTACCGCGGCACGGCCTGCCTGTTCTACGCCGACCTGGAGCGCGAGCAGCACGGCGGGCCGTACCTGGACGAGCGCACGGGCCGGGTGTGGATCCACGGCGACCTGCACGCCGAGAACTTCGGCACGTACATGGACGCCCAGGGCCGTCTGATCTTCAACGTGAACGACTTCGACGAGGCCTACGTCGGCCCGTTCACCTGGGACCTGAAGCGCCTCGCCGCCTCCCTGGCCCTGATCGGCTACTCCAAGGCGCTCAGCGACGAGCAGATCTCCGACCTGGTGCGGATATGCGCCGCGGCATACCGCGAGCGGATCCACGAGCTGGCGACGGGCGCCAAGAGCGACGAGGTGCCGCCCTTCACGCTGGACACCGCCCAGGGCCCCCTCCTGGACGCCCTGCGCGACGCGCGTTCTCTGACCCGGTTCGGGCTGCTCGACTCGATGACCGAGATCCGCGACTTCGAGCGCCGCTTCGCGCCCGGCGGCGGCTCCATCGAGCTGGACGCCGCCACCCGCTACAAGGTCCTCGCGGCCTTCGACGGCTATCTGGAGACGCTCCCGGACTCCTCGCTGACCCGCCCCGACTCCTACCGCGTCAAGGACGTCGTGGGCCGGCGCGGCATCGGCATCGGCTCCGCGGGCCTGCCCTCGTACAACATCCTCCTGGAGGGCAACAGCGACGCCCTGGAGAACGACGTCGTGATCTACCTCAAGCAGGCGCAGACCCCGGCGGTCTCGCGGCACATCACGGACCCGGCGGTGCGCGGCTACTTCCGGCACGAGGGGCACCGCACCGTCATCTCCCAGCGCGCCCTGCAGGCGCACGCCGACCCGTGGCTGGGCTGGACCGAGCTGGACGGCGCCGGGCAGCTCGTCGCCGAGGTGTCGCCGTACGCGGTCGACCTGGACTGGTCGGACATCGACGACCTGGAGGAGATCTCCCTGGTCGTCGCGGACCTCGGCCGCGCCACGGCCACGATGCACGCCGCGGCGGACGACGAGAGCGGCCACTCGGAGCTGGTGCCCTTCTCCACGGAGCGCGCCATCGACGCCGCGATCGCGGCCGACGAGGACGGCTTCGGGGACCTGCTCGTGGACTTCGCGCACAGCTACGGCGCGCGGGCGCGCGGCGACCACCAGATCTTCGTCGACCTGTTCCGCAACGGCGCCATCCCGGGCCTGTGAGCCCCCGCGGCCCGCTGCGGAACTCTTAGGGACCCTTTAGGGGCCGCCTACAGGAACTCGTGGCACACTCCTCCGCGATGGACATATCCGGGACCCGACTCAGAGCCGTGCGCGCGGCGCTGTTCACGGCACTCGTCGTGACGCTCTCCGCCGCGTCGCACGTGCTGCTGTCCCGGGCCCCCCTGCCGCCGGCCACCGTCGCGGCCATCGCCGCCGCCGTCTTCGTCCTGGCGTACGCCCTGGCGGGACGCGAGCGCGGCTACGGGCGGATCGCCGCCCTGCTGATCCCGTCCGAGCTGGCCGCCGACACGGTGTTCACCGCCGGGCAGCACGTCTGCTACGGCGAGGCGGGCGGCCCGGTGGCGGGCCCGCTGCGCTCCGTCGGCTTCGACGTGCTGTGCGGCGGCACGCCCGTCGGGACCCCGCTGGCCCGGATGACCGCCGACGGCCACGGCGGCGCCGCGGCGCTGCTCGCCGACGCCGAGCCGAGCGCCGCCTGGCTGCTGCTCGGAGCGCACGTCGCGGTGGGTCTGGTGGCGGCGGCCTGGCTGCGGCGCGGCGAGCGGGCGCTGGCCCAGCTGCTGCGCGCGGTCGCCGGGGCGACGTTCCGGCCGCTGCTGCGCGCGGTCGCCTCCGTGGGCGCCGCGCGTCCGCCCGAGCTGCGCCTGCCGCGCCCCGAGCGCCGGGCGCATGTGCCGCGCACGCGCCTGCTGGTGCACTGCGTGGGGCGGCGGGGGCCGCCGTGCTCGGCCGTCTTCGCCTGAGCACGACGCACCCCCACGCAGTTCACCCACACGGAGAAAAAGATCATGAGCCAGCGCAACAGCCAGGCCGCCAAGTCCGCCGCCCGTGAGCGGATCCGCCTCCAGCAGGAGGCCGAGCGCAAGCGCGAGAAGCGCAAGCGCGCGATGATCGTCGGTGTCTCGATCGTCGCGGTCCTCGCCATCGCCGGCGGCGTCGGCTACGCCGTGATGCAGTCCAACCAGCCCTCGAAGTGGGAGGAGGCCGCCGACGCGAAGGTGGTCGCCCCGGCGAACTCCTCGGGCACGGACGGCACCAAGGTCACGATCGGCGAGTCCGCCGCCAAGAACACGGTCCACCTGTACGAGGACCCGCGCTGCCCCGGTTGCGCCGCCATGGAGCAGTCCATCGGCGACGCGATCGACAAGGGCATGAAGGACGGCGACTACAAGCTGACCTTCACCATCGGGACGTTCCTCGACAACAACCTCTCCGGCGAGGGGTCGAAGAACGCCCTCAGCGCGCTCGGCGCCGCCCTGAACGTCAGCCCCGAGGCGTTCCTGGAGTACAAGACCGCCCTGTACTCGGCGAAGTACCACCCCTCGGAGTCCACCGACAAGTTCGCCAAGGACGAGTACCTGATCAAGGTGGCGAACACCGTGGACGCCCTCAAGAACAACAAGAAGTTCCAGAGCGCCGTCGAGAAGGGCACCTTCGACCCCTGGGCCCTGAAGATGAGCGACTCCTTCCAGTCGGCCGAGGGCGTCGAGTCCACCCCCACCATCAAGATCAACGACAAGGTCGTCGAGACGCCGAAGACCGACGACGCCTGGAAGGCCGCGCTGAAGAAGGCGGGCGTCACGAAGTAGCGGCAGGCCTTCGCACCCGCCCTGGCTGGAAGGGGGGCGAACCTGGCCGGTTCGCCACCCAAGTGGTTACCGATCAGTATCGTGATCGCCCGTGACCAGTCGAAACCAAGATCACCTGCCGCTCCACGCCCCGTCCCCGAGCCGCCGTACCGTCGTCAGGGCCGCGGCCGCCACCGCCGCCCTCGGCGCCTCGCTCACCACCGTCCCCGCGCACGCCGCGGACGGGCCGGCCTTCCACCACGGCGTCGCCTCCGGGGATCCGCTGCCCGACGGCGTCCTGCTGTGGACCCGGGTGACGCCCACGCCGGACGCCGTGCCCGGGTCGGGCAAGGGGCCCGACACCGAGGTGCGTTGGGAGATAGCCGAGGACAAGGGCTTCTCCAGAGTCGTCGGCCGCGGCAGCACCACGGCGCGGGCGGAGTCCGACCACACGGTCAAGGCCGATGTAAGGGGCTTGCTCCCTGCGACCACCTATTACTTCCGCTTCTCCGCGGGCGACGCCTCCCCGGTCCACTCCCCCGTGGGCCGCACCAGGACCACCCCCGCGTACGACGCCTCAGCGCACGGCGTCCGGTTCGGCGTGGTGTCCTGCGCCAACTGGGAGGCGGGCTACTTCTCGGCCTACCGCCACCTCGCGGCCCGCACCGAACTGGACGCGGTCCTGCATCTCGGCGACTACCTCTACGAGTACCGCAGCGGCGAGTACCCGGCCGCCGAGAACGTCGTACGCCCGCACGAACCCCGGCACGAGATCGTCACGCTCGCCGACTACCGCGTCCGGCACGGCCTGCACAAGACCGACCCCGACGCGCTGGCGATGCACGCCACGCACCCGGTCATCGCGATCTGGGACGACCACGAGTTCGCCGACAACGCCTGGTCGGGCGGCGCGGTGAACCACTCCGCCGGGACGGAGGGCCCCTGGGCGGCGCGCATGGCCGCGGCCAAGCAGGCCTACTTCGAGTGGATGCCCGTACGCCCCTCCACCGAGGGCACGGTCTACCGCCGCGTCCGCTTCGGCAAGCTGGCCGACCTGCACCTGCTCGACCTGCGCTCCTTCCGCTCCGAGCAGGCGAGCGCCGGCAGCGGCGCGGTGGACGACCCGGACCGCACGCTCACCGGCCGCGCGCAGCTCGACTGGCTCAAGTCGGGCCTCGCGGCCTCGGACGCCGTCTGGAAGCTGGTCGGCACCTCGGTGATGATCTCGCCGGTGGCCTTCGGCGCCCTGCCGGCGCACGTCCTCAAGCCCCTCGCCAAGCTGCTGGGCCTGCCCCAGGAGGGCCTCGCCGTCAACGTCGACCAATGGGACGGCTACACGGACGACCGCAGGGAACTCATCGGTCACCTGCGCGACAACGGCATCCGCAACACCGTCTTCCTGACCGGTGACATCCACATGGCGTGGGCGAACGACGTGCCGGTCAAGGCGGCCACGTATCCCCTGAGCCACTCCGCGGCCACGGAGTTCGTGGTCACCTCGGTGAGCTCCGACAACATCGACGACATGCTCCACGTCGCCCCGCACACGGTCTCCCGGGCGGCCGCGCTCGCCCTCGAGGCGGCCAACCGCCACGTGAAGTGGCTGGACATGGACTCGCACGGCTACGGCGTCCTGGACATCACCGCGGAGCGCTCGCAGATGGACTACTACGCCCTGTCCGACCGCACCGACCCCGCGGCGACCTCGTCCTGGCTGCGCTCGTACCGCACGCGCAGCGGCACGCAGAGGGTCGAGCGGGCGTACGAGCCCGTGCGCTGACCCACTGACGGCCCCCCTGGGAAGACGACGCCCCGACGGTCATCCCGTCAGTGCGTCACCGCGTCACAGCGTCTCCAGGAAGCCGATCGCCGTGCGCCACGTGTCCTCGGCGGCCGCCGCGTCGTAGTCGTCGAGGCCGGGGTCGGTGTAGAGGTGTCCCGCGCCCGGGTAGCGGTAGACCTCCACGTCGGCCCCGGCCCGGCCCATCCGCAGGTACCAGGCGCTGAGCCAGTCGTCCGTCTCGAACGGGTCGGGCTCCGCCACGTGCAGCTGCACCGGCAGCTCGTCCACGGACACGTTCTCCGCGATGTCGGACGTGCCGTGCAGGAGCAGCAGGCCGCGCGCCTTCTCGTCGCCGAGCGCGAGGGTCTGCGCGGTCGCGGCGCCCAGGGAGAAGCCCGCGTACACCAGGCCCCGCTCGGAGTAGGGGGCGGCGGCGAGGATCGCCCGCTTCAGGAGTTCGTCCTTGCCCAGCTCGTCCTGGAAGGCCCTTCCGTCCTCGACGTCGTCGAAGGTGCGTCCGCCGAACAGGTCCGGTGTCCAGACCTCGTGCCCCTCGGCGCGCAGCCGGTCCGCCGCCGCGTGGACCGCGGGCCGCAGCCCGTACGTCGAGTGGAAAAGCATGATGTTCATGGTGACATCGTGCCATCCGTCCCCGCCCCCTCCCGCCGAGGTCACGGGGGCCGTGCCGAGGGCGGCACCGAGTGCCCCTACCCTCGATGGCATGGAGAACGTACTGCGTCCGTTGATCGTGATCGGCGGCTCGGTCGTGCTCACAGTGGTGGTCGGCTGGTTGGTCGACTTCGCTTTGCGCAGGGCCGACGAACGGCATCACGAGACCCCGCTGTGGGGCCTGCTGCGCCGCTGCCGGGTGCCCTTCCACCTCGTCCTGTGGACCGCCCTGGTGAGAGGCTCCTACGGGCAGGCCGAGATCGCCAAGGACAACACGGCGGCCGTCGAGCGCGGCCTGTCCCTCATACTCATCGGCTCCACGGCCTGGCTGGTCGTGCGGATCGCCGCGGCGATAGTGGAGTCCTCCTACGCCCGCTACGCCGCGGTCCACCGCGACCCGGCCCGGGTCCGCAGGGTCCGTACGCAGGTGACGCTCATCCAGCGCGTCGTCTCCGCGATCGTCGGTGTCGTGGCGGTGGCCGCGATGCTGCTCACCTTCCCCGCCATGCAGGCGGCCGGCACCTCGCTGCTGGCCTCGGCGGGCATCCTCGGCATCGTCGCCGGTGTCGCCGCCCAGTCCACCCTCGGCAACCTCTTCGCGGGCCTGCAGATCGCCTTCGGCGACATGGTGCGCATAGGGGACACCGTCGTGGTGGACGGCGAGTGGGGCACCGTGGAGGAGATCACCCTGACCTTCCTCGCCGTACGCACCTGGGACGAGCGCCGGATCACGATGCCCGTGTCGTACTTCACGTCGAAGCCGTTCGAGAACTGGTCCCGCGGCGGCGCGCAGATGACCGGCACGGTCTTCTTCCACCTGGACCACTCGGCGCCGGTCCACCAGATGCGTGACAAGCTCCGGGACATCCTGCGCGACTGCGCGGCCTGGGACGGCCGGGACTGGGGTCTCGCCGTGACCGACACGACACCGAGCACCCTCCAGGTGCGTGCCCTGGTCACCGCCAAGGACGCCGACGACATCTGGACCGTCCGGGTCACCGTGCGCGAACAGCTGATCCAGTGGCTGACGGAACACCACCCGTACGCCCTGCCGAAGATCACCACGGCCTTGGCCCAGCCCACGCCGAACGGCCACCGCCCGCTGCACCTGACGTCGAAGGCGCCGCGGACCGGCCGCGGCTGACCCGCCGGGCCTCGCGGGCGGGGGTCAGCGCAGGCTGCGTACGTCGAGGTGGTGCAGCACCCGGTCGACGACCTCCGGGTCGGCGCCGGGCTCGCTGCGCGCGGCGAGGACCTCGTGGCGGGCGGCGGACATCATCTCGCGCTGGATGCGCTGGACGGCCTTCATGCGGTCCACGCGCTTGGCGTACCGCTCCCGCCGTTCCTCGTCGACCACGTCCGGGCTGATCCTCGCCCCGATGTCGAACGCGCCGCGCAGCAGCCGCTCGGAGATCTCCTCCGGGAGCTCCTCGACCTCCTCGATCTCCTTCAGGCGGCGCTTGGCGGCCTTGGCGGCGCGCACCGCGAGCGCCCGTTCCAGCTCCCGCTCCGCGTCGGTGTCGGCCCGCACCCCGAGCCTTCGCACCAGCCAGGGCAGCGTGAGCCCCTGGGCGACGAGCGTCGCCATGATCACGCAGAACGCGATGAAGATGATCTCGTCGCGGGCCGGGAACGGAGCCCCGTCGTCCGTCTTGAGCGGGATGGCGAGCGCCAGGGCCACCGACGCCACGCCGCGCATGCCGGCCCACCACATGACGACGGTCTCGCGCCAGGTCGTCGGGATGTCCTCGTCGTAGTCCCGGCGCTTGTGCAGGCGCTTGGCGAGCCAGGTCGCGGGCAGCAGCCACAGCAGCCGTACGCCGACGACGACCCCGACGACCGCCGCGCCCCAGCCGAACATCTCCCACTCGCGGCCGCTCGCGATGCCGAAGACGTTGTGCAGCTCCAGGCCGATGAGCCCGAACGCGGCGCCGGTGACCAGGGTGTCGACGATCTGCCAGAAGGTCTGCCCGGTGATGCGGCCGAGCACGTCGTCGGCGTCGACGGCGTTCTCCGCGAGGTAGAGCGCGGTGGTCAGGACGGCCAGCACCCCGGAGCCGAGCATCTCCTCGGCCAGCACATAGCCGACGAACGGCACGAGCAGCGTCAGGCCGGTCTGCAGGACGGCGTCGCCGAGCAGCCCCATGAGCTTGTTCGTCACCCAGCCGAGCGCGAGCCCGACGAGCACGGCCACCACGGCGGACAGCACCAGCTGCCCGGCGGCGGACGGCCAGGAGAACGTCCCGCTCACCGCCGCCGCGATCGCCACGTGGTAGAGCACGATCGCCGTGACGTCGTTGAACAGGCCCTCGCCCTCCAGGATCGACACGAGTCTGCGGGGCAGCCCCAGCGAGCCCGCCACGGCGGTCGCGGCGACGGGGTCCGGCGGCGCGACGAGCGCCCCGAGCGCGACGGCCGCGGCGATCGGCAGCCCGGGGACGATGGCGCTCGCCATCGCGGCGACGGCCGCCGTGGTCACGAAGACCAGCGCCACGGCGAGCAGGAAGATGGGCCGCCGGTTGGCCGCGAACTGGCGCCACGAGGTGCGCTGCACGGAGGCGTAGAGCAGCGGCGGCAGGATCAGCGGCAGGATGTAGTCGGGCGGGATCTCGACGTTCGGCACGAACGGCAGCAGGGCCATGCCGATCCCCGCCAGCGTCATCAGGATGGGCGCGGGCAGGCCGAGCCGCTCCCCCAAGGGGACGGTGACCACCGCTCCCAGCAGCAGGACGAGCAGCAGCGCCAGTTGATCCACGGTGCGCCCTCCGGGCGGTCGAGACTCCAACGATCAAGACTCAACCCTGCCACGCGGCGACGCCCGACGCGTTCAGCGCAGCGGCTTGCGCATGGCCCTATGTGGAATCCCGGCGTCGGGGAACTCCGGTCCGTACGCCTCGTACCCCAGGCGCTCGTAGAACCCCACGGCGTGGGTCTGGGCGTGCAGGTCGACCGCCGTCAGCCCACGCGCGCGTGCCGCGTCCTCGATGGCCCCGACGAGGGCCGCGCCGACACCGAGGCCGCGTGCGGTCGCCGTCACCGCGAGCCGGCCGAGCGCGCCCACCCCGGCGTCCCCGCCGTTCTTGGCGGCCGCCGCCTCGCCGGTCAGCAGCCGGCCCGTGCCGAGCGGGACGCCGTCCTCGTCCACGGCCAGGACGTGCACCGCTCCGGCGTCGTGGGCGTCGTACTCGATCTCCTCGGGCACCTGCTGCTCGGCGACGAAGACGGCCTTGCGGACCGCGAAACAGGCCTCCAGGTCGGCGGCCTCCCGCGCGACCCGGATCGTCACACCGGTCACGAACTCTCCGCCCGCACCCGGTCCAGCGCCTGCTGGAGGTCGTCGGGGTAGCCGCTCTCGTACTCCACCCACTGGCCGTCGCCCGGGTGCTCGAAGCCGAGCCGGACGGCGTGCAGCCACTGGCGGGTGAGGCCGAGCCGCTTGCCGAGCGTCGGGTCCGCGCCGTACGTCAGGTCACCCACGCAGGGGTGCCGGTGCGCGGACATGTGCACGCGGATCTGGTGGGTGCGGCCCGTCTCCAGCTTGATGTCGAGCAGGGAGGCGGCCCGGAAGGCCTCGATGAGGTCGTAGTGCGTGACGGAGGGCTTGCCCTCGGCCGTGACCGCCCACTTGTAGTCGTGGTTCGGGTGGCGGCCGATGGGGGCGTCGATGGTGCCGCTCATGGGGTCGGGGTGGCCCTGGACCAGCGCGTTGTAGCGCTTGTCGACCGTGCGCTCCTTGAACTGGCGCTTCAGCGAGGTGTACGCCCGCTCCGACTTGGCGACCACCATCAGGCCGGAGGTGCCCACGTCCAGGCGGTGCACGATGCCCTGGCGCTCGGCGGCACCGGAGGTCGAGACGCGGTACCCGGCGGCGGCGAGGCCGCCGATCACGGTGGTGCCGGTCCAGCCGGGGCTCGGGTGCGCGGCGACGCCGACCGGCTTGACGATCACGACGATGTCGTCGTCGTCGTGCACGATCTCCATGCCCTCCACGGGCTCGGCCACGACCTGCACCGGAGCGGGTGCCTGGGGCATCTCCACTTCCAGCCAGGCGCCGCCGTGCACCCGCTCGGACTTGCCGACCACCGAGCCGTCGACCGCGACCTTCCCCGCCGCGGCGAGCTCGGCGGCCTTCGTACGGGAGAAGCCGAACATGCGCGAGATGGCGGCGTCGACGCGCTCGCCCTCCAGGCCGTCCGGCACGGGCAGGGTGCGGATCTCGGGAATCGTGCTCACCCATTGAGTATGCAGGAGCCCACCGGCCCCCCGGCACCACGGGCCGTCGCCCCGCCCCCCGGAGCGGGCTCAGTCCTTGTGGACGGTGCCGTCCGGGTCGAGTCCCCGGAAGGACAGCAGCACGATCAGGATGCCGCCGCAGACGATCGCGGAGTCCGCGAGGTTGAAGACCGCGAAGCCCTTGGGGGCGATGAAGTCGACCACCGCGCCCTCGAAGACGCCGGGCGCGCGGAAGATCCGGTCGGTGAGGTTGCCGAGCGCGCCGCCCAGGAGCAGGCCGAGCGCGATCGCCCACGGCAGGCTGTAGAGCTTGCGGGCGAGCCGGGCGATCACCACGATGACCGCCGCCGCGATGCACGTGAAGATGATCGTGAAGGCCTCGCCGAACCCGAAGGCGGCGCCCGCGTTGCGGATCGCGGTGAAGCGGAGCCAGTCGCCGAGGACGTCGATCGCGTCGTGGTGCTCCAGCTTCGCGACCACGATCATCTTGCTGACCAGGTCGCAGGCGTACGCGAAGGCGGCCACCGCGAACAGCACGGCGATCTTGCGCCTGCCCTTGGGCCGGTCGCCGCCCTCGCCCGCGTCCGCCGTCCCGTCGGAGACCGAGCCGGACCGCTCCGGCTCGTCCCCGGCCGTCTCAGGGATGTCCGGCGTACCGATGATGCGCTCCGCCTCTGCCACGTGAGTCCCTCAACCTAGGTACCTGACTGGGGACGAGGGTACGGCACACGCATCCGGGGCCAGGCGTCCAGCCCACGCTCAGGAGCGCCGCTCCTGCTTCTGCTTGCACTCCACGCACAGGGTCGCGCGCGGGAAGGCCTGCATCCGCGCCTTGCCGATCGGGTTCCCGCAGTTCTCGCAGAGGCCGTACGTGCCCGCGTCGAGGCGTTCCAGGGCGCGCTCGGTCTGGTCGAGCATCTCGCGCGCGTTGGCGGCCAGGGACATCTCGTGCTCGCGGGTGATGTTCTTCGTGCCGGTGTCGGCCTCGTCGTCGCCCGCGCCGTCGCCGGAGTCCCGCATCAGGCCCGCGAGGGCCTTCTCCGAGGCGGCGATCTCCGCGGTCAGCCGCAGCGACTCGCTCTGGAGTTCCGCGCGGGCCTCCGCGACCTCCTCCGGGGTCCAGGGGTCCTCGCCCGCGCGGACCGCGAGCCCGCCGGGCCCCGCCGCGGCGCCGCGCGCCTTGGGCACTGCCGTCGACTGCGCCTCGGCGGTCGCCGTGGCCGGAGTCTTCTTCGCAACCACTGTCGTGGCTCCCGTCGTCTCCGCGGCCTCAGCCGCATCCTCGGCCGCGGACGCGACCGTCTTCTTGGCCGTGCTCTTCTTGGCGGTGCTCTTCTTGGGTGGGCTCTTCTTGGCCGTGGTCTTCTTCCCGGCCGCCGGCCTTCTCGCCGGGGACGACTTCTTGGCAGCGCTCTCAGCGACCGCGTGCGGGTCCGTCACCGGCTCGTGAGCGGTCTCCGCCTCCGAGAGGGCAACCGTTTCCTCACCGGCCGCTTCCCCGGGTACGGTCTCCTTAGCGGTGCTCTTCTTAGCAGACACTTTCTCAGCAGTCATCTTCTTAACGCTCGCCTTCTTAGCCGCCGCTTTCTTGGCGGTGGCTTTCTTGGCGGGCGCCTTCTTGGCCGTGGCTTTCTCAGCGGTGACCTTCTTGGCGACGGCCTTCTTCACGGCGGTCTCCTTGGCCACCGCCTTCTTCGCAGCGCCGGACACCGCCTTCTTGCCGCTCACATCCTTGGCCGTCGCCCCGGCCGCGCCTGTGGATCTGCCGGACGCCGACTGCTGTACGGCGGTCTTCTTCGCCACCATGGCCGCGGCCCCTTCACATATTGTGATCTTGCACGCGAATCGTGCTGGGACGATAAATCGACTCCAGGCCCGCGGCAACGGGGCACGCCGCCCGATCCGCCCGCCGCACCGGTCCCGCGCGGCGAGTCTGCAAGCGTTGTGCCCAACTCCCCGCGGGGTAATCCGCCGACCGGCGCGCGGGGATCCACTCGCCCCCGTGTCGCCATTCGGGTCACGCCGGCTCTTCGCGGACCGCCCCGCGACGGCCCGCGAAAACCGGTCGGCCGCCCCTCCCCGGGCGCCGTACACTGGGGTGCAGCGAGAAGCGTGGATGGGGACGAGTAGCGGCGTACGCGGCCATGAGCGACCCGGGGACGGTGTGAGCCCGGGGGCGAGCGCGACGTGAAGATCACCCCGGAGCCGCCGGAAGAAAGCCGAGGCCCGCGGGCCCCGGTCGGTAGACCCGGTATCGCGACCCCAATGAGGGGGCTCACCGGCGCGGACCCCGCCCCGGAGGGCCAAGGAGGGTGGTACCGCGGGAGCGCGCCGCACCAGGCGCACACAGCTCTCGTCCCTCCGACGGAAGGCAGCACATCCGCCGGAGGAGCTCGTTGAATACGCCGCCGCAGTACCGCCAGGTGCCCGCCCAGGTCGACCTGCCCGCCCTCGAGCACGCCGTGCTCGACTTCTGGCACGAGCAGAAGATCTTCGCCAAGAGCCTGGAGCAGTCCGAGGGCCGCCCCGAGTGGGTGTTCTACGAGGGCCCGCCCACCGCCAACGGCATGCCGGGCGCCCACCACATCGAGGCCCGGGTCTTCAAGGACGTCTTCCCGCGCTTTCGCACCATGCGGGGCTATCACGTGGCCCGCAAGGCCGGCTGGGACTGCCACGGCCTGCCCGTGGAGCTCGCCGTCGAGAAGGAGCTGGGCTTCAACGGCAAGAAGGACATCGAGGCGTACGGCATCGCCGAGTTCAACGCCAAGTGCCGCGAGTCCGTCACCCGGCACACCGACGCCTTCACCGAGCTGACGACCCGCATGGGCTACTGGGTCGACCTGGACGACGCGTACCGGACGATGAATCCGGAGTACGTCGACTCGGTCTGGTGGTCCCTGAAGGAGATCTTCAAGAAGGACCTCCTCGTCCAGGACCACCGCGTCGCCCCCTGGTGCCCGCGGTGCGGCACGGGCCTGTCCGACCACGAGCTGGCGCAGGGCTACGAGACGGTCGTCGACCCGTCCGTCTACGTCCGTTTCCCGCTCACCTCCGGTCCCCTGGCCGGCGAGGCCGCCCTCCTGGTCTGGACGACGACGCCCTGGACGCTCGTCTCCAACACCGCTGTCGCCGCGCACCCCGACGTCACCTACGTCGTCGCGACGAAGGGTTCGGAAAACCCCGAGAAGCTGGTCGTCGCCCAGCCGCTCGTCGAGAAGGCCCTCGGCGAGGGCTGGCAGACCACGGGCGAGACCTTCACCGGCGCCGAGATGGAGCGCTGGACCTACCAACGCCCGTTCGACCTGGTGGAGTTCCCGGCTCCGGCGCACTTCGTGGTCAACGCCGAGTACGTCACCACCGAGGACGGCACCGGCCTCGTCCACCAGTCCCCCGCCTTCGGTGAGGACGACCTCAAGGTCTGCCGCGCCTACGGCCTGCCGGTCGTCAACCCGGTCCGCCCCGACGGCACCTTCGAGGAGGACCTCCCCCTCGTGGGCGGCGTCTTCTTCAAGAAGGCGGACGAGACCCTCACCAAGGACCTCGCCGACCGCGGCCTGCTCTTCAAGCACATCGCGTACGAGCACAGCTACCCGCACTGCTGGCGCTGCCACACGGCCCTGCTCTACTACGCGCAGCCGTCCTGGTACATCCGCACCACGGCCGTCAAGGACAAGCTCCTCCAGCAGAACGAGCGGACCAACTGGTTCCCCGACTCGGTCAAGCACGGCCGCTTCGGCGACTGGCTGAACAACAACGTCGACTGGGCGCTGTCCCGCAACCGCTACTGGGGCACCCCGCTGCCCATCTGGCGCTGTGAGGAAGGCCACCTCACCTGCGTCGGCTCGCGCGCGGAACTGGGCGAGCTGACCGGCACCGACCAGTCGGGCCTCGACCCCCACCGCCCGTTCATCGACGAGGTCACGTTCGCGTGCCCCGAGTGCGACGGCACGGCCACGCGCGTGCCGGAGGTCATCGACGCCTGGTACGACTCGGGCTCGATGCCGTTCGCGCAGTGGGGATACCCGTACAAGAACAAGGAGCTGTTCGAGAGCCGCTACCCGGCGCAGTTCATCTCCGAGGCCATCGACCAGACCCGCGGCTGGTTCTACACGCTGATGGCCATCGGCACCCTGGTCTTCGACAAGTCGTCCTACGAGAACGTGGTCTGCCTCGGCCACATCCTCGCCGAGGACGGCCGCAAGATGTCCAAGCACCTGGGCAACATCCTCCAGCCCATCCCGCTCATGGACCAGCACGGCGCCGACGCGGTGCGCTGGTTCATGGCGGCCGGCGGCTCCCCGTGGGCGGCCCGCCGCGTGGGCCACGGCACCATCCAGGAGGTGGTCCGCAAGACCCTCCTCACGTACTGGAACACGGTCGCCTTCCAGGCGCTGTACGCCCGTACGTCGAAGTGGGCCCCGAGCGACGCCGACCCGGCGCCCGCCGACCGCCCGCTCCTGGACCGCTGGCTGCTCAGCGAACTGCACGCGCTCACCGACCAGGTCACCCAGGCCCTGGAGGGCTACGACACCCAGCGCGCGGGCAAGCTCCTGTCCGGCTTCGTGGACAACCTCTCCAACTGGTACGTACGCCGCTCCCGTCGCCGCTTCTGGCAGGGCGACAAGGCGGCTCTGCGCACCCTGCACGAGGCCGTCGAGACGGTCACGCGCCTGATGGCCCCGCTGACACCGTTCATCACCGAGCGCGTCTGGCAGGACCTGATCGTCCCGGTGACCCCGGACGCCCCGGAGTCCGTGCACCTGTCCTCCTGGCCCGAGGCGGACCTCTCCGCCATCGACCCGGAGCTGTCCCGGCAGATGGACCTCGTGCGGCGCCTGGTCGAGCTCGGCCGGGCCTCGCGCGCCGAGTCGGGCGTCAAGACGCGCCAGCCGCTGTCGCGCGCGCTGGTCGCGGCGTCCGGCTTCGAGGCGCTGGGCACCGAGCTGCGCGCGCAGATCACGGAGGAGCTGAACGTCTCCGCACTGGCGTCGCTCTCCGAAGTCGGCGGTTCACTGGTCGACACGACCGCGAAGGCCAACTTCCGCGCGCTCGGCAAGCGTTTCGGCAAGGGCGTCCAGGCGGTCGCCAAGGCCGTCGCCGAGGCCGACGCGGCCGCGCTGTCGCTGGCCCTGCGCGAGGGCACGGCCTTCGTCGAGGTCGACGGCGAGAAGGTGACGCTCGCCCCCGACGAGGTCATCATCACGGAGACCCCGCGCGAGGGCTGGTCGGTGGCGTCCGACTCCGGTGCCACGGTCGCCCTGGACCTGGAGCTGACGGACGAGCTGCGCCGTGCGGGCCTGGCCCGGGACGCCATCCGCCTGATCCAGGAGGCCCGCAAGAACAGCGGCCTGGACGTCGCGGACCGGATCGCCCTGCGCTGGTCCTCCACCGAGCCGGCGGTGAGCACGGCCCTGGCCGAGCACGCGGGCCTCATCGCGGACGAGGTGCTCGCCACCGACTTCGCCGAAGGTGAGGCGGACGACACATTCGGGCAGCCGTTCACGGACGACTCCCTGAAGCTGGCCTTCCGCCTCCGCAAGGCGTAAGGCTCGCACGAAGGCCCGGTTCCGCCGAAGATCTCGGCGGGACCGGGCCTTTCGCGTACGCGCCCGCGTCGGATACGCGGCTGCGCGCGAGGGACGGAAAAGCAGGGGACGGAAAAGGGCCGGGCCCCCGGAAAATCCGGGGGCCCGGCCCTGAACGCTGCCGACGCCTAGGGCGTGGTCCCGCCCGTCAGTTGTCGTCCTCGTCGATGAGGAAGCCACGCATCGGCGACGGAGCCTGCTGCATGGGCTGCTGCCCCTGCGGCCGCACCGGCGCCATCGGCTGGGTCATCGCCGGGGACATCTGCTGCTGTCCGCCGTAGGACGGACCGCCCTGGCCCTGGTTGCCACCCATCGACTGGTTGCCGCCGTAGGACGGGGCACCCGCGCCGGCCGGAGCCATCGACGGCGCCGGGGACGGCGGCAGCGAGGCGGTGGCCGGAGTGCGCGGCGGGGCCAGCGAGTCGTCGGCCTGGGTCTCCAGCTGGCGCAGCTGCGACTCCAGGTAGGACTTCAGACGCGTGCGGTACTCGCGCTCGAAGCCGCGCAGGTCCTCGACCTTGCGCTCCAGCGTGGCGCGAGCGGACTCCAGGGAGCCCATCGCGACGCGGTGCTTCTCCTGCGCGTCCCGCTCCAGGGCGTCGGCCTTGGCACGGGCGTCGCGCTCCAGGCCCTCGGCGCGCGAACGAGCCTCGCCGACGATCTTGTTGGCCTCGGAACGGGCCTCCGCGATCGCCTGGTCGGCGGTCTGCTGCGCCAGGGACAGCACGCGAGCGGCACTGTCACCGCCGGGGCCCTGTCCGCCCTGCGACATCTGCGGACCGTGGCCGCCCATGGGACCACCCATGGGGCCGCCCATCGGACCCTGGCCCATCGGGCCGGGACCCTGCGGACCACCCTGCGGGTGCCCCTGGCCGTGGCCGCTGGGGCCTGCGGGCAGCTGCGGTGCGCCGCCGGGCAGCTGCGGCGGGCCGCCCATGGGGCCACCCATCTGCTGCTGCGGCGGGACCGGCTGCGGACCCGATATAGCGGCGGGCACCGGGGCGCCGGGACCTCGCTGGTCCTGCGGCCCGTCGGGACCCTTGCGCATTCCGCCCTGCTGCTGGTTCTGCGCGGCGGCGCGCGTGGCGGCCGCCAGCTTGGCGCGCAGGTCCTCGTTCTCGCGGAGCAGGCGGGTCAGTTCGGCTTCGACCTCATCGAGGAAGGCATCGACCTCGTCCTCGTCATAGCCTTCTCGGAGGCGGACGGTCGTGAACTGTTTGTTCCGCACGTCCTCGGGGGTCAACGGCATCTCTTCACCTCAACGTAGTCGTCGGCATTCGGCAAGACCGTATTAGACATCGCGCTCACAGCTGACTCACGACGTGGATCAGGATGTAGACGATGATCATCAGCACGAAGAAGGACAGGTCGAGCGCCACGCCCCCGAGACGCAGCGGCGGAATGAACCGCCGCAAGAGCTTGAGCGGTGGATCAGTGACAGTGTAGGTGGCCTCCAGAACGACCACCATCGGCTTGCCGGGTTGCCATGAGCGGGCGAACTGGAAGACGTAGTCCATGACCAGTCGGAAGATCAGCACGATGAGGAAGCACATCAGCGCGATGTAAAGCACCTGCACGACCACGCTCATGTCCGCGGTTCCCTCTCCCCTGTTACTCGTGCTTCGTCGTTCCGGTACTGCGTCTACGGCAACTACTGCGTCACTTACGTCTCAGCTCTGGTTGAAGAACCCGCCCTCTGCGATGCGAGCCTTGTCCTCCGCCGTTACATCGACGTTAGCAGGCGACAACAGGAACACCTTCTGCGTCACTCGTTCAATGCTGCCATGCAGACCGAAGACCAGACCGGCGGCAAAGTCGACAAGTCGCTTCGCGTCGGTGTCGTCCATCTCGGTCAGATTCATGATCACCGGAGTGCCCTCGCGGAAGTGTTCCCCGATGGTACGGGCCTCGTTGTAGGTCCGCGGGTGCAATGTGGTGATGCGGTAGGGCTCCCGCTCGGACACGACCTTGGGCATGATCACCGGTGCGTTCTTCTCCAGGCTCTGACGTTCAGGTGTGATGGATGCCACGGGGGCGATTCGTGCCGGACGTCCGGATTCCGCGGCCAGCGAAGTGGAATGGGCCGCCGGTTCACGGGGGGCGGGTGGCTGCACCACTCGTACCGATTCGTCCCGTTGCGGCTGGTGAGCCTGGTGCGACTGGTGGGGCGGTTCATGCCGCCTGCGGTCGCGCTCCGGCTCCGGCTCGGGTTCGAACTCGTCATCGGGGTCGAACCCCGGACCGTCGTACCCATCGTCCTCCACGAGGCCGAGGTAGACCGCCATCTTGCGCATCGCGCCGGCCATGCTCTGAGTCCTCCGCTCTGTGGTGGATCGGCTGTCGTCACCAACTGCCCGCGATCCACGAGGTATCCCCGCTCAACAGCGGGAATGACCATATTTTCTGCTGTGGTCCGACTTCTTGGCGACGTTACCCGAGCCCGGGGCGCACTCCGAGTACCGCCGTACCGACGCGCACATGTGTCGCCCCGGCCGCAACGGCCTGTTCGAGGTCCGCGCTCATCCCTGCCGACACCATGTTCGCAGCAGGATGGTTCGCGCGCATGAGGGTTGAGAATTCCACCAATCGCTCGAAGGCCGCCCGCTGCCGGCCGGCGTACGGTCCGGTGAGCGGGGCGACGGTCATCAGACCGTCCAGCCGCAGTCCCGGCGCCTTCGCCACGAGGTCGGCCAACTCCTCGATCCCGCCCGGGCCCACGCCCCCGCGCTCCCCCCGGCCGTTCTCCCCGGCGTCGAGCGCGACCTGGATCAGGCAGCCCAGCTCCCGCTCCGCGCGCACCGCCGCCGCCGAGAGCGCGGTGACGAGCCTCGGCCGGTCGACGGACTGCACCAGATCGGCATAACCGACCACGGAACGGACCTTGTTGGTCTGCAACTGGCCCACGAAGTGCCAGGAAAGGGGGAGATCCGTGCACTCGGCCGCCTTCGGCGCCGCGTCCTGGTCGCGGTTCTCCGCGACATGGCGCACGCCCAGTTCCGAGAGAATCCGCACATCGCTCGCGGGGTAGGTCTTGGTGACCACGATGAGGGTCACCTCCTCGCGCGCCCGCCCGGCCGCCGCGCACGCCGCGGCGATGCGCTCCTCGACCTTCGCCAGATTGTCGGCGAGTTGCTGCTTACGGTCCGTCATTTCCTATCAGTCCAGCCAGACATAGCCCGCGAGCCGACCGGTCGTACGGTCGCGGCGGTAGGAGAAGTGGTCACCGGATTCCCGGGTGCACACCGGCGATCGCGCCCGGTCGCGCACCCCGAGCCGCTCCAGCTGGGCGTGCACCCCCGCGCTCACGTCGAGCGCCGGCGTGCCCCAACTCGTCACGGCGTGCGCCGCGGGCTCGACGGCGGCGACCTCGGCGCGCATCGCCTCGGGCACCTCGTAACAGCGCCCGCAGACGGCGGGTCCGGTGCGGGCGAGGATCCGCCCCGGGTCCGCGCCGAGCCCGACCATGGCCTCGACGGCGGCCGGCACGACGCCCGCCACCATGCCGGGGCGCCCGGCGTGCGCCGCCGCCGCGACCTTGGCGACCGGGTCGGCGAGCAGGACCGGCGTGCAGTCGGCGGTCAGGACGGCGAGCGCCACTCCCCTGCGGGCGGTCACCACCGCGTCGACGGCCGGGATCTCGGCGTCCGAGCCCCAGGGGCCGTCGACCACGACGACGTCGCGGCCGTGCACCTGGTTCATCCACACGACCCGGGCCGGGTCGAGGCCGAGGGACGCGGCGGCCAGCGTCCGGTTCTCCCGCACGGCGCCGGCGTCGTCGCCGACCGCGCCGCCGAGATTGAGCTCCTCGTACGGAACGGCGCTCACCCCGCCCCACCGGTCGGTGAAGGCGAAGTGCGCGCCGCTCTCGGTGCTGTGCTCGCTTATCACTTCAAGAAGTCCGGCACGTCCAGCTCCTCGGCCTGGCTGTCCTGGTAGGGACGGGCCGGCGGAACCTGCGGCGGGGCGGCGGGCGTGGCCGGGGCCTCGCTCGCCGGGGCCGACTCCGCGGGCTCCTGTGCCGAGGGCTGCTCGTCGCGCGTGGTGACGCTGCCGAGTCCGCCGAAGGCCGGGCGGGGCGATTCGGCGGCGGGACGCGTGGGCGCGGAGGGCGCCGGCTCGTCGCGCTTGGCCGATCCGGACGCCGAGCTGAGGACGGTGTCCCGCTTGGACGGCGGCTGCCCGCCGTCGAAGCCCGCCGCGATGACGGTGACCCTGACCTCGTCGCCGAGCGCGTCGTCGATGACCGCGCCGAAGATGATGTTGGCCTCGGGGTGCGCGGCCTCGCTGACCAGTTGGGCCGCTTCGTTGATCTCGAAGAGGCCGAGGTCGGAGCCTCCGGAGATGGAGAGCAGCACACCGCGGGCGCCGTCGATGGACGCCTCCAGGAGCGGTGAGGAGATCGCCATCTCGGCCGCCGCGACCGCGCGGTCGTCGCCGCGGGCCGAGCCGATGCCCATGAGCGCCGAACCCGCCTCGGACATGACCGACTTGACGTCGGCGAAGTCGAGGTTGATCAGACCCGGGGTCGTGATGAGGTCGGTGATGCCCTGGACGCCGGAGAGCAGGACCTGGTCCGCCGACTTGAAGGCGTCGAGGACGGAGACCTGGCGGTCCGAGATGGACAGCAGTCGGTCATTGGGGATGACGATGAGGGTGTCGACCTCTTCGCGCAGCTCCGCGATGCCGTCCTCGGCCTGGTTGGCGCGGCGGCGGCCCTCGAAGGTGAAGGGCCGGGTGACCACACCGATGGTGAGGGCGCCGAGCGAGCGCGCGATGTTGGCGACGACAGGTGCGCCGCCCGTTCCGGTGCCGCCGCCTTCGCCGGCGGTGACGAAGACCATGTCGGCCCCCTTGAGGACCTCCTCGATCTCCTCGCGGTGGTCCTCTGCGGCCTTGCGGCCGACTGCCGGGTTGGCGCCGGCGCCGAGGCCGCGGGTGAGTTCACGGCCGACGTCGAGCTTGACGTCGGCGTCGCTCATCAACAGGGCTTGCGCGTCGGTGTTGATGGCGATGAACTCGACGCCCTTGAGACCGACCTCGATCATCCGGTTGATGGCATTGACACCACCGCCGCCGACACCGATGACTTTGATGACTGCGAGGTAGTTCTGCGGTGCTGCCACGTCGAAGGCCTCTCGCCTCGAGTTACGTGTCGCCGTTTCGCAGGTGTGCGAGGCGGCGACTGATGCCGAATGGGACGGTCCGAACGCCGACCCGAACCCTAACGCTGAAGTTTAGGGTTACCAGTGTGTCTGTTCTCTGGACTCTTCCGAACAGGACACTAAGTCGACAAGTGGCGCACGTTCAACGAACACGCCGAACCTCCCGTTTTTCTTTTCACCCTATGTGATCAGCCGTAGCAGTGCCGAACCAGGGTGCTGGCCTGCACAGATACACGTCAACTCCCTGATGACGCAGGGGCCGTGGGGACGCTCACATCGAAGTGCCGTGCCTTGGGTGCCGCTTTCATCAGCGCGCTGAGGGTAGTGGCTTTCGTACGCCCCTTCTCACCACTGCCCCAGACGACCGTGCGAGCGCCGCTCAACTCCAGCGAGATGGAGTCGTACGAACGGACCTTGACCTCGCGGGTGTCACGGGCGACGGCTTCGGGCAGGTCACCGGTGACCCGCACCGCCTCGCGCAGCAGCCGGTCGGTGCCGAACCGGCGCAGGCTCGCGGCCGCGCCGCGCCGATCCGGCGTCAGTTCGAGACGCGGGACGCCCTCGGGGGCGTGCTCGACCGTGGCGAATCGCACTCCCTCGCCGTCCACTTCGACGAACTTTCCGCCCTTTTCGATGACGAGGGCGGGCTTGCGTTCCGTCACTTCGAGACTGATGTCGTGCGGCCAGGACCGGACGGCCTCGACCGAGTCGATACGGGGCAGTTCCGAGCGGAGCCGGCTCTCCAGGGCGTCCGTGTCGACCGAGACCAGCGGGTCCCCGACCGGGGCCCGCGCCGCGTCGAGCACCTCCTGGGCCGTGAGCACCCGGGTGCCCGAGACCGTCACCCGCTCCAGGCGCAGCCACTGCGAGCCGTAGAGCACCCACAGGGCCCCGGCCGTGACGAGCGCGGCGAGGACCCCGCCCGCGATCAGGGCGCGCGAACGCGGCGTCAGGCGCCGGACGCGCTGCGGGCGGGGCGGGCCGGACTTCTTCTGCTGCCGTTCGGCGGTGATCGGTCCGGCCACGGTCCCCTGCCCTCTCACGCGTTGCGGCGTGCCGCAATCGCCTCGTAGACCATGCCGACGAGCAGCTCGTCGGCGTCCCTGCGGCCGAACTCCGAGGCCGCGCGGGACATCTCGTACAGCCGGTGCGGATCGGCCAGCACGGGCAGCACGTTGCCCTGCACCCACTCGGGCGTCAGTTCCGCGTCGTCCACCAGCAGTCCACCGCCCGCCTTGACCACCGGCTGGGCGTTGAGCCGCTGTTCGCCGTTGCCGATCGGCAGCGGTACGTAGGCGGCGGGGAGCCCGACGGCGGAGAGTTCGGCGACGGTCATCGCGCCCGCGCGGCAGAGCATCATGTCGGCCGCCGCGTACGCGAGGTCCATCCGGTCCACGTACGGTACCGGGATGTACGGGGGCATCCCCGGCATCTGGTGCACCTGCGGCAATTCGTTCTTCGGGCCGACCGCGTGCAGGATCTGGATGCCCGCGCGCTGGAGCACCGGGGCGACCTGCTGGACGACCTCGTTGAGCCGCCGCGCGCCCTGGGAGCCGCCGGAGACGAGCAGGGTCGGCAGGTTGGGGTCGAGGCCGAAGGCGGCGCGCGCCTCCGGGCGGACCCGGGCCCGGTCGAGCGTGGCGATCGTGTGCCGCAGCGGGATGCCGATGTAGCGGGAGTTGCGCAGCTTGCTGTCGGGGGTGGCGACGGCCACCCCGTGGGCGTACCGCGAACCGATCTTGTTGGCGAGTCCGGGCCGCGCGTTGGCCTCGTGCACCACGATCGGCACCCCGGCCCGCTTGGCCGCGAGATAGCCGGGCAGCGCCACGTAGCCGCCGAAGCCGACCACGCAGTCCGCCTTGGTGCGCTCCAGGATCTGCTCGGCCGCCTTGATGGTGCCGCGCAGCCGTCCCGGGACGGTGATCAGCTCAGGGGTGGGCTTGCGGGGCAGGGGGACGGCCGGGATCAGCGCGAGTTCGTAGCCCCGCTCCGGTACGAGCCGGGTCTCGAGTCCGCGCTCCGTGCCCAGGGCCGTGATGCCCACGGTCGGGTCCTGCCTCCGCAGGGCGTCCGCGAGGGCGAGCGCGGGCTCGATGTGGCCGGCGGTCCCCCCGCCGGCGAGTACGACATGCACCGAAATTCACCGCTCTCCGGACGAACGCGCCTTGACGCGCCGTCGCATCGTGTTCCATCTCACCCGAGGTTGCCGCATGGCCAGGGCCGCCTTCGCAGCGGGGTCCGATCGCGCGAAGGCGATGAGGAGCCCGATGGCGAACATGGTCGGCAGCAGGGCCGAACCCCCGTAGGAGAACAGCGGGAGCGGGACACCGGCGATCGGCAGCAGACCGAGCACCGCACCGACATTGATCACGGCCTGCGCCGTGATCCAGGTGGTCACGCCTCCCGCGGCATACCTCACGAAGGGGTCCTCCGTGCGTCCGGCCACGCGGATACCCGCATAGCCTAGAGCCGCGAACAGGGCGAGCACCGACAGTGTCCCCGCAAGACCGAGTTCCTCCCCGGTGATGGCGAAGATGAAGTCGGTGTGGGGTTCAGGAAGTTGACCCCATTTTTCCACACTCGCGCCGAGGCCGGAACCGAAGAATCCGCCGGAGGCCAGGGCGTAGATGCCGTGCACGGCCTGCCAGCACTGGTCGCCGGGGCCCGGGTCGGTGGCGCCGATGCAGGCGAGCCGCGCCATGCGGTTGGGGCTCGTCTTGATGAGGATCACACCGAGCAGGGCGGCGACGCCGAGCACGCCGGCGAACAGCCGGGTGGGCGCGCCCGCGAGCCACAACAGGCCGAAAAGGATCGCGGTGAGAATGATCGCGGTGCCCATGTCACCGCCGAGCATGATGAGCCCGAGCAGCATGAAGGCGACCGGCACGAGCGGCACCAGCATGTGCTTCCACTGGGTCAGCAGCCGCTTGTCGTGCTTGCGCGCGAGCAGGTCGGCGCCCCAGAGCACCAGGGCGAGCTTGCCGAACTCACTGGGCTGGAGCTGGAAGGGGCCGCCCAGGTAGATCCAGTTCTGGTTGCCGTTGACGCTGCGCCCTATCCCCGGGATCTGCACCAGGACCATCAGGAAAACGGTCACGGCGAGCATCGGATAGGCCAGTGCCCGGTGGAGTTTGACGGGCATCCGCATCGCGAGCAGCAGCAGGATCGCGCCCAGTACGGCGGCGACGAACTGCTTGCGGAAGAAGTACGAGGCGGGCAGGTCGAGCTGGAGCGCCTGGATCATCGACGCGGAGTAGACCATCACCAGGCCGAGCACGGTGATCAGCAGGCTGCTGCCGAAGATCAGGTAATACGCCGTGAGTGGACGGTCCCAGGCCCGGCGGACCCGGTGGAAGAGTCGCCGGAGCCCGCTCTCGCCCGGGGGGTGACAGGCGCCTTCGGGGCGTACCGGAACCGGTCGTCTGGCGACCCTCACGGAAGACCTGGCCACGTTCCCCTCCCAAGGGTGTGCCCGGCGCCGGCCGGGCGCGGCCCGGTCAGGCGCGCGTGGAGCCGAGTTCGCGGACGGCGTCCGCGAACGCTTCACCACGCTCGTTGTAGTTGGTGAACATGTCCATCGACGCACAGGACGGGGCCAGCAGTACGGTGTCCCCCGGCCGGGCCAGCTGTGCCGCCCGGCGTACCGCCTCGGACATCGCCCCAGTGTCGGTCCGGTCGAGGTCGACCACCGGGACCTCGGGGGCGTGTCGCGCCAGCGCTTCGCGGATCAGCGCGCGGTCGGCCCCGATCAGCACGACCCCGCGCAGCCGCTCGGCCGCCCCGGCGACGAGTTCGTCGAAGGTGGCGCCCTTGGCGAGGCCGCCCGCGATCCACACGACCGACTCGTAGGCCGCCAACGACGCCTGTGCCGCGTGGGTGTTGGTGGCCTTGGAGTCGTCGACGTAGGCGACCTCGGCGACGTCGGCGACGTGCTCCACGCGGTGGGCGTCCGGGCGGAAGGCCCGCAGGCCCTCGCGTACGGCCGTCGCCTGGACGCCGAAGGCACGGGCGAGGGCCGCCGCCGCCAGCGCGTTGGCGATGTTGTGCGGGGCGGGCGGCTCGACGTCGGAGATCTCCGCGAGCTCCTGCGCCTGCTTGTGGCGGTCCGGCACGAACGCACGGTCGACCAGGATGCCGTCCACGACGCCCAGTTGCGAGGGCGCGGGCGCGTTCAGCGTGAAACCGATGGCCCGGCAGCCCTCTTCGACGTCGGCGCCGCGGACCAGGTCCTCGGTGGCCTGGTCGGAGACGTTGTAGACGCAGGCGACGCGGTTGCCCTCGTAGACGCGGCCCTTGTCGGCGGCGTACGCCTCCATGGAGCCGTGCCAGTCGAGGTGGTCGGGCGCGAGGTTGAGGACCACCGCGGAGTGGGCGCGCACGGAGGGCGCCCAGTGCAGCTGGTAGGAGGACAGCTCGACGGCGAGCACGTCGTAGGCGTCGTCGCCCTCCTGGATCACGTCCACGATGGGGGTGCCGATGTTGCCGACGGCGGCGGTGCGCAGGCCGCCCGCGGTCAGGATCGAGGCGAGCATCCGCGTCGTCGTGGTCTTGCCGTTGGTGCCCGTGACGGCGAGCCAGGGGGCCGCGCCCGGGCCGCGCAGCCGCCAGGCGACCTCCACGTCCCCGACGACGTCCACGCCCGCCTCGGCGGCCGCCGCGAACAGCGGCGAGGACGGCTTCCAGCCGGGCGAGGTGACCACGAGGTCGGTGCCCTCGGGCAGCGTCTCGGCGTCGCCCAGGCGTACAAAGACGCCCTCGGCCCGCAGCGGGGCGGCGCGCTCCTCGTGCGCCGCTCCCGAGCCGCCGTCCACGACGGTGACCCGCGCGCCGAGGCCGGCCAGGGCGCGGGCGGCGCTGATGCCACTCACGCCGAGACCGGCGACGGTGATGTGCTTGCCCTGCCAGTCGGAGGCGGTGGTCACTTTTCGGCTGCCCATCCCGCGTAGAAGAGACCGAGGCCGACGATCACGCACATGCCCTGGATGATCCAGAAGCGGACCACCACAAGGACCTCGGACCACCCCTTGAGTTCGAAGTGGTGCTGGAGTGGCGCCATGCGGAAGACCCGCTTGCCGGTCATCTTGAAGGAGCCGACCTGGATGACGACCGACATGGTGATCATCACGAAGAGGCCGCCGAGCAGCGCGAGGAGCAGCTCCGTGCGGGAGCAGATCGCGAGGCCCGCGAGCGCGCCGCCGAGGGCGAGCGAACCGGTGTCGCCCATGAAGATCTTGGCGGGCGAGGTGTTCCACCACAGGAAGCCGAAGCAGGCGCCCATCAGCGCGGAGGCCACGACCGCGAGGTCGAGCGGGTCCCTGACCTCGAAGCACGCCTGGGGGTTGGTCAGCGTCGTCGCGTTGGCGCAGGACTCCTGGTACTGCCAGACACCGATGAAGGTGTAGGCGCCGAAGACCATCACCGAGGCGCCGGTGGCGAGGCCGTCCAGGCCGTCGGTGAGGTTCACGCCGTTCGACATCGCGAGGATCATGAACAGCGCCCAGACCACGAACAGGACCGGGCCGATCGACCAGCCGAAGTCCGTGACGAACGACAGCTTGGTGGAGGCCGGGGTCTGGTTGCGGTTGTCCGGCCAGTTCAGCGCGAGCACGGCGAAGCCGATGCCGACGATCAGCTGGCCGGCCATCTTCGCCTTGGCCCGCAGGCCGAGCGAACGCTGCTTGACGATCTTGATGTAGTCGTCGAGGAAGCCGACGAGGCCCATGCCCGCCATCAGGAAGAGCACCAGCAGGCCGGAGAGCGTGGTCTCCGTACCCGTGATGATCTTCGTGAGGAAGTAGGCGATGAGCGTGGCCAGGATGAAGGCGATACCACCCATGGTCGGCGTACCGCGCTTGCTGTGGTGCTCGCGCGGGCCGTCGTCCCGGATGAACTGGCCATAGCCCTTGCGGGCCAGGAGCTTGATCAGCAGAGGAGTGCCGACCAGGGTCAAGAAGAGCCCGATCACACCCGCGAAGAGGATCTGCCTCATCGGCCGGAGACCTGCCCCTCGGAAGCCACCGCGGCGTCTTCGAGCAGCGCCGAGGCGACCCGCTCCAGACCGACCGACCTGGACGCCTTCACCAGCACGACGTCTCCCGGGCGCAGCTCGCTGCGCAGCAGGTCGATCGCCGCCTGTGCGTCGGACACGTGCACCGACTCCTCACCCCACGAACCCTCGTTGTATGCGCCCAGTTGGAGCCAGGACGCTTCCCTGCCCCCGACTGCCACGAGCTTGCTCACGTTGAGCCGGACGGCAAGGCGTCCGACCGCGTCGTGCTCGGCGAGACCCTCGTCCCCGAGCTCGGCCATCTGACCGAGCACCGCCCACGTACGGCGCCCCTTGCCGATCGCCGCGAGCGCGCGCAGGGCGGCTCGCATGGACTCGGGGTTCGCGTTGTAGGCGTCGTTGACGACCGTCACACCGTCCGGGCGCTCGGTGACCTCCATACGCCAGCGGGACAGCGTGCCCGCCTCGGAGAGCGCGAGGGCGATCTCGTCGACGGACATGCCCAGCTCATGGGCGACGGCGGCCGCGGCAAGCGCGTTCGACACGTGGTGCTCACCGTACAGCCGCAAGGTCACTTCGCCGCACCCGGAGGGTGTGTGCAGCGTAAAAGCGGGCTGCCCGATCGTGGTGAGCCGGACATTCTCGGCACGTACGTCGGCGTCCTCGGCCTCTCCGAAGAGCAGCACGCGCGCTTTCGTGCGCGAGGCCATGGCGCGTACGAGCGGGTCGTCGGCGTTGAGGATCGCGGCGCCTTCCGCGGGCAGCGCCTCCACCAACTCGCCCTTTGCCTGCGCGATCTGCGCCCGGCCGCCGAACTCGCCGATGTGGGCGGTGCCGACGTTCAGGACGAGGCCGATCTTCGGCGGTGTGAGCTCGGTGAGGTAGCGAATATGGCCGATTCCGCGCGCTCCCATCTCCAGGACGAGGAAGCGCGTCTCGTCCGTGGCGCTGAGCGCGGTCAGCGGCAGGCCGATCTCGTTGTTGAGGGAGCCGGGCGTGAAGACCGTGGGTGCCTTGCGCCGCAGCACCTGCGCGAGCAGGTCCTTGGAGCTGGTCTTGCCGACCGAGCCGGTCAGCGCGACCAAGGTGGCGCCGAGCCGCTCCACGACGTGGCGTGCGAGGGCGCCGAGCGCCGCCTGCACGTCGTCGACGACCACGGCGGGCACGCCGACCGGCCGCGAGGCGAGTACGGCGACGGCGCCCGCGGCGACCACGTCGGCCGCGTAGTCGTGGCCGTCGACGCGCTCGCCGACGAAGGCGACGAAGAGGCTGCCGGGCTCCACTTCACGGGAGTCCCGGACGACGGGTCCGGTGACCTGGACGGCCGGATCCGGTATGTCGTACGTCTGCCCGCCGACGACGCTGGCGATCTCGGCGAGGGAGAGGGCGATCACAACTTCATCCCTGGGTTTGCTGGATAGCTTCGCGAAGCACCTGGCGGTCGTCGAAGGGACGCACCACCCCGGCGATGTCCTGCCCCTGCTCGTGTCCCTTGCCCGCGACCAGGACGGTGTCGCCCGGTCGCGCGCGGACGACGGCCGCGCGGATGGCGGCGGCGCGGTCCTCGAAGACGGCGACGTCGCCGCGCTCGTGGGCCGGCACCTCGGCGGCGCCGGCGAGCATCGTGGCGAGGATCGCGAGGGGGTCCTCGCCACGGGGGTTGTCCGAAGTCAGTACGGCGGTGTCGGCGAGGCGGGCCGCGGCCGCGCCCATCGGCATCCGCTTGGTCTTGTCCCGGTCGCCGCCGCAGCCGAGCACGATGTGGAGCTTGCCCTCGGTGACCTTGCGCAGCGCGCGCAGCACCGACTCGACGGCGTCCGTCTTGTGCGCGTAGTCCACGACGGCGAGGTAGGGCTGGCCCGCGTCGACACGCTCCAGGCGGCCCGGCACGCCCGGCACCGCGGCGATGCCGTCGGCGGCCCGCTGCGGGTCGATCCCGGCGACCGCCAGCGAGACGATCGCGGCGAGGGTGTTGGCGACGTTGAACGGGCCGGCCAGCGGCGACTTCGCGGTGACGCGCTCGCCCTTGGGGCCGACGGCGACGAACGTGGAGTCGAGCGGGCCGACCTCGACGTCCTCGGCGCGCCAGTCGGCGTCCGGGTGCCCCTCGGCGGAGAAGGTGACGACCGGCACCTCGGACTCGGTGACGAGGCGGCGCCCGTACTCGTCGTCGAAGTTGACCACGCCGAGCCGCGAGCGCCGCTTGGTGAACAGCTGCGCCTTGGCCTGGAAGTAGTCCTCCATGCCGGAGTGGAACTCCATGTGCTCCGGGCTGAGGTTGTTGAAGACGGCGACGTCGAAGACGCAGCCGTCCACCCGTCCGAGCACCAGGGCGTGACTGGAGACCTCCATGGCGACCGCCTCGACGCCGCGTTCGCGCATCACCGCGAACAGGGCCTGGAGGTCGGTGGCTTCGGGGGTGGTGCGCTCCGACTTGATGCGGGTCTCGCCGATGCGCATCTCGACCGTGCCGATCAGGCCGGTCGCGCGCAGCCCCTTGAGTCCGCCCTCGACGAGGTAGGCGGTCGTGGTCTTGCCGGACGTGCCGGTGATGCCGATCTGGAGCAGATCGCGGCCGGGATGGCCGTAGACCGTCGCGGCCAGCTCACCCATCCGGTCGCGCGGGCTGTCGACGACCAGGACCGGCAGGCCGGTCGTGGCCGCGCGCTCGGCGCCGGTCGGGTCGGTCAGGATCGCGGCGGCGCCGAGGTCGGCGGCCTGGGCGACGAAGTCGGCGCCGTGCATGCGGGCACCGGGCAGCGCGGCGTAGATGTCACCGGGGCGGACCGCGCGCGAGTCGTGCGTGATGCCCGTGATCTGTGTGCCGCCGGTGTCCCCGGCCGCTTCGACGGCGACGCCCAGCTGGCCCGCCAGGTCCGTCAGTGAGGCCGCGGCGACCTGTTCCGGCCGCGGCGGTCCCGGGTAGGTCACGGGAGCGCCCTTCTGGGTGGTTTGGGACTGATCAGCGTGTGGCACGGCGGTGAGCGTACCGGGCGTACCCCTCTCGGAGCGAAGTGAGGGGCGTGGCGGCGGGTGGTTCCCGGGGCCGGGGGTGATCGTTGTCACGGGCGGTTCCTGGTGGGTCTCAGGGCTAGAAGGTGACGGGGAGGCGGGCGGGACCGCTTCCCGTCGGCGGGACTTGGAGCGTCTTGAGGGCGAACTCCATGACTTCCTTGTAGATGGGGCCGCAGATCTGGCCGCCGAAGTAGCTGCCCTTGGTGGCGTTCTGGATCGCGCAGTAGACGGTGACGCGCGGCTTGTCGGCGGGGGCGAAACCGGCGAAGGAGGAGGTGTAGCCCTTGTAGCGGCCGGTCGCCGGATCGACCCGGTTGGCCGTACCGGTCTTGCCCGCCACCCGGTAGCCGGGGATGCGGGCCTTGGTGCCGGTGCCCTCCTCGTCGTCGACGACGGATTCGAGCATCTGCGCGAGGGTCCGGGCCGTCTTGTCGCTCACCACCCGCGTCTTCCTGGGCTTCGGGGCGGGGGTGAAGCGGCCGTCGGGGCCCTTCGTGCCGCGCACCAGGGTGGGCTCGACGCGTACGCCGCCGTTGGCGATGGTCGAGTACACCGAGGCCGCCTGCATGGCGTTGATCGACACGCCCTGGCCGAAGGGGATCGTGAACTGCTGCGAGGTGGACCACTTCTCGGGGGGCGCGAGGATTCCGGACGTCTCGCCGGGGAAGCCGAGCCCGCTCTCCTTGCCGAGGCCGAACTTGCGCAGGTAGGAGTAGAGGACCTTGTTGGCCTCGCGCTGCGTCTTGCCCAGTTCCCCGGTGGCGAGGATGGTGCCGATGTTCGAGGACTTGGCGAGCACGCCGTTGAGGGTCAGCTGCCAGGTGGGGTGGTCGATGTCGTCCTGGAAGAGGCGGTCGCCGCGGTGCAGCCGGTTGGGCACCGTCACATGGGTGCCCGGCGTGGCCACGTTCTCTTCCAGAACCGCCGCCATCGACATGACCTTGGCGGTGGAGCCGGGCTCGAAGGCGTCCTGGAGCGCGGCGTTGCCGAGCGCCGTGCCGCTGGCCTTCGAGAGGTCGTTGGGGTCAAAGCCCGGGGCGTTGGCCATCGCGAGGACCTCGCCGGTCCTGCTGTCCTGCACTATCACGTAGCCGCGGTCGGCCGCGGACTTCCGGACCTGCTCGGTGATGGCGTTCTGCGCGGCCCACTGGATGTCGCGGTCGATGGTGAGTTCGATGTCGGAGCCGGGCACGGCGGGCGTCTCCGTGGAACCCGCGGTCGGCACGCGCCGACCACCGGACTGGGCGTAGCGGATCTTGCCGTCCTCGCCCGCCAGCTGCTTGTCGAGCTGCCGTTCCAGGCCGCCGCCGCCCTCGCCGTCGGAGTTGACCCAGCCCAGTATCCCGGCGGCCAGGTCGTGGTTCGGATAGACGCGCTTGCTGCTCGGGTCGGCGAGGACGCCGGCCAGGACGTTGGGCGAGTTCGGGTCGGTGCCGGCCTTCTCGGCGAGCGCGCCGCGCAGGTCCTTGATCTGCTTCCAGACCTGGGGGGTCTGGCGCGTGGCGAGCAGGACGTAGCGCGTGCGAGGAGTCTTGAGCTGCTTGGCCAGCGCGGTGGCGTCCTTGCCGAGGATGGGCGCGAGGAGCGCGGCCGCCTGCTCGGGCGCGTCCTTGGTCTTGGTCTCCTTCGGCGTGAACAGGGTGGGGTCCGCCGTGATGTCGTACGCGTCCACGCTGGCGGCCAGTTCCACGCCGCCGCGATCGGTGATGCGCCCGCGCTCGGCGGCCAGGGTGTGCGTGAAGTAGCGGTTCTTCTCGGCCTTGGCCGCGTACACACTGGCGTCCACGGCCTGCACCTGGAGCAGGCGTACGACGAAGGCCAGCATCACCAGCGTCAGGCCCAGGCTGACCATGCGAAGGCGCGGGCGGGGGCTGCCCAGGCGGATCGTGCGGGGCCTGGCCTTCGGCGCGGGGCGGCGGGCGGCGGGGCGCCCCGCGGGGGCCGGGCGGCGGGGCGCGGCGGGGCGGGCGGGCCGAGCGGGCCCTGGCACCCGGCGCCGCGGGGGTTCCCTGTCGGACACTTAACGTCACCTGCCGGAGGTCGTCGGGGGGCCGGGCATCGCGGGCCGGGGGGTCGTGGGCCGGACAGTCGTGGGTCGGACAGTAAGGGGCCGAGGAGTCGTGAGCCGGGCCGGGGGCTCCGCGCGCGCGGGTCCGGAGGCCGTGGGCGTGGGCGCGGCGGCCGACGCCGAGGCCGAGGCGCTTGCGGAGGCCGGTGCGGAGGGCCGGACGGGGGCCGGGACGGTGAGCGCCGGGGGCGCCGCTTCCTGGGGGCGCGGCGCGGGCCCGGCGGCGGCGCCGGGCACTCCGCGCACGGTCCCGTCGAGGTTCAGGAAGGCCGGGTCGCCGCCGGGGACCAGGCCGAGTTCGGCGGCGCGCCGCTGGAGGGCGTCGGGGGCCGCGAAGCCGTCCACGTCGCGCTGGAGCTGCTGCTCCTCCTCGGTGAGGTCCTTCGTCTCCTTCTTCAGCTCGCTCACCTGGAACGAGCCTTCGTTGAGCGAGGAGTTCAGGATGAGCAGCGTGATCAGGCCGCCGCCGAGGAGCAGGACGACCAGCAGGACGAAGGGGGTGCGGGCCGCCTGGTTGGAGCTCTGCGGCAGCAGTCGCGCGAGGCGGGCGGCTCTCCCCCGCAGCTCGGGCTTCTTCTTGCTCATAAAGCCTCCTCGCGGACTCGGCTCGGCAAACTCGGGCTCAGGGGCCGTGCGGCGGGGCCGGGCGTCAGCCGACGTCCTCGCGGATGCGCTCCGCGCCGCGCAGCCGGGCCGGGGCCGCCCTGCGGTTCTCGGCGATCTCCTCCTCGGTGGGCAGTTCGGCGCCCCGGGTCAGGAGCTTGAGCCGCGGCTGGTAGCGCTCGGGGACGACGGGCAGGCCGGGCGGGGCCGTGTTCGCCGCACCGGCCGCGAACACCTGCTTGACCAGGCGGTCTTCGAGGGAGTGGTACGACAGGACGGCGATCCGGCCGCCGACCGCCAGCGCCTTGACGGCCGCGGGCACGGCCCGTTCCAGGACGCTCAGTTCGCCGTTGACCTCGATGCGCAGGGCCTGGAAGGTGCGCTTGGCGGGGTTGCCGCCGGTGCGCTTGGCGGCCTGCGGCAGGGAATCGCGGATCAGTTCGACGAGCCGCGCGCTGTTGCTGAACGGCTCCTTGTCGCGCTCGCGCACGATGGCGCTCACGATGCGCTTGGCCTGCTTCTCCTCGCCGTACGCGCGCAGGATCCGCACCAGTTCGCCGGGCGCGTAGGTGTTGAGGACCTCGGCCGCGCTGATGCCGGTCGTCTGGTCCATGCGCATGTCCAGGGGGGCGTCCTGGGCGTACGCGAACCCCCGGTCGGCCTCGTCCAGTTGCATGGAGGAGACCCCGAGGTCGAACAGGACGCCCTGGACGCGCCGGACGTCCAGGCGGTCGAGCACCTCGGGCAGCTCGTCGTAGACCGCGTGCACCAGGGTGGCCCGCTCGCCGTAGGGGGCGAGCCGCTCGCCGGACAGGCGCAGCGCCTCCTTGTCGCGGTCCAGGGCGATGAGGCGGGCCGCGGGGAAGGTGGCGAGGAGCGCCTCGCTGTGACCGCCGAGGCCGAGGGTGCAGTCGACGACGACCGCTCCCGGCTCGGCGAGGGCGGGGGCCAACATGTCCAGGCACCGCTGGAGCATCACCGGGACGTGTCGGCTGTTGTCGGTCAAGGGGCCCTCTCAGGTCCGGCGCGGCGTTCGTACGCACTGCCGGGTCCCCGCCCGCTCCGTGAAGGGGAATGGTCCGCCGGCGCCGGGAAAGTGGCGTCAGCCGACCGGGAGCGGGAGGAGGCCGAGCCGTACGTACGCGCCGCGCACGTGGGGATTCAGGGAATCTCCGGGATGTGCGGTCCAGCGGGGAGCAGGTCACGTCTCCCGCTTCGCGTCACTTTAGTCCACCGTGTCGCCCGGTCAATCAACCGGCCTGCGCGTCGCGGACCGGTCCGGGGAGAGCGGGGAGAGGGCGCGGGTCACCCGTTCGGACGGGGCGCGGCAAGCCCCTGTGGGGTACCTCACAACAAGAGTCTTTGACATTTTTTGTCCCTTCTCGCGACGGGCCAAGACGATCAGTGAGCACTAACGTCATAGCCATGTCGACTTCCGCATCCCCTTCCGGCCCCACCCCCACAGCGCCGAACGGTGACCTGGCCGCCGACGCGGTCACCGACCGTCTGGTGGAGGCGAACGTGCGCTACGCCGCCGGCTTCACCGACCCCGGCATGGACGCCCGCCCCGTGCTGCGCGTGGCCGTCGTCGCCTGCATGGACGCGCGCCTCGACCTGCACGACGCGCTCGGTCTGGAGCTGGGCGACTGCCACACCATCCGCAACGCGGGCGGTGTGGTCACCGACGACGTCATCCGCTCCCTGACCATCAGCCAGCGGGCGCTGGGCACCCGCAGCGTGGTCCTCATCCACCACACCGGCTGCGGCCTGGAGTCCCTCACCGAGGAGTTCCGCCAGGACCTGGAGACCGAGGTCGGGCAGCGGCCGACCTGGGCGGTGGAGTCCTTCCGCGACGTCGACCAGGACGTACGCCAGTCGATGCAGCGCGTGCGGACCTCCCCGTTCCTGCTGCACACCGGCGACGTCCGCGGCTTCGTGTTCGACGTGACCACGGGTCTGCTGAGGGAAATCGACCCTGCGTGACGGACAAAAGTCCCTGAGACCCCCCAAAGCGTCGCCAGTTATCCACAGGCGAGTGACACGACCCGCTACACCCAACAACAATGCGGGGTGACACCACACCGACCGTTCAGGCGTGGTGTCGGTGAATTCGTGTGGACCGGGTCGCGCGCGTGAGCGGCGGCCCGGACACGGGGTATCCCCTGCTCCCCAAGAGCTTCGGGGAAGGGCCGAGGAGGGCCGGGTGACGACCTATGACGATCGAGCGAGCCTCACAGACCTGACCACCACAGCGGAGCGCGTCCGCAGGTCGGTGGAGGGTGTGATCGAAGGCAAGCCGGAGGTCGTACGGCTTTCGCTGACGGTGCTCCTCGCCGAGGGGCACCTGCTCATCGAGGACGTGCCGGGCGTGGGCAAGACCATGCTCGCCAAGGCGCTCGCGCGCTCCGTCGACTGCTCGGTGCGGCGCATCCAGTTCACGCCCGACCTGCTGCCCTCGGACATCACCGGGGTGTCGATCTTCGACCAGCAGCGCCGGGACTTCGAGTTCAAACCCGGCGCGATCTTCGCCCAGATCGTGATCGGCGACGAGATCAACCGCGCCTCCCCCAAGACGCAGTCCGCGCTCCTGGAGTCCATGGAGGAGCGCCAGGTCACCATCGACGGGCAGACCTACGAACTGCCCAGCCCCTTCATGGTGGTGGCCACCCAGAACCCCGTGGAGATGGAGGGGACCTACCCCCTGCCCGAGGCGCAGCGCGACCGTTTCATGGCGCGGGTCTCGATCGGCTATCCGGGCCCGGAGGCCGAGCTGCGGATGCTCGACGTGCACGGCGGCGTCTCGCCCCTGGACGACCTCCAGCCGGTGGCGCACGCGCACGACATCGTGAAGCTCATCGACGCGGTCCGCACGGTCCACGTGGCCGAGTCCGTGCGGCGGTACGCCGTGGACCTCGTCGCCGCCACCCGCAGCCACCCGGACCTCAGACTCGGCGCCTCCCCGCGCGCCACGCTGCACCTGGTGCGCGCCGCCAAGGCCTCCGCCGCGCTCAGCGGCCGGGAGTTCGCCCTGCCGGACGACGTGCAGGCCCTGGCCGTCGCGGTCCTCGCGCACCGCCTGCTGCCCACCGCGCAGGCCCAGCTGAACCGCCGCACCGCCGAATCGGTCATCCTGGAGATCCTCCAGCACACGCCCGTCCCCGCCGCCGCCCCACCGGGCGCCGGCGCCTTCTTCGACCAGCGGCCGCCCGGCACCCGGGGGCTCTGATGACGGCCGGGGGGATGCCGGCGGGGCCCGCGCAAGGCGACAGCGCCGGGCTGCGCACGGCTCTCGCGGGCCTGACCACCCGCGGACGCTCCTTCCTGGCGGCCGGGGTCGCCGCCGCCATCTGCGCCTACGTCCTCGGCCAGGCCGACCTGCTGCGCGTCGGGCTGCTGCTCGCCGTGCTGCCGCTGGTCTGCGCCCTGGTCCTCTTCCGCACCCGCCACCGCGTGGCGAGCAGCCGCAGGCTCTCCCCCGCGCGCGTGCCCGCCGGTTGTGAGGCCCGGGTGCACCTGCGGATGGACAACGTCACCCGGCTGCCCACCGGACTGCTGATGCTCCAGGACCGGGTGCCCTACGTCCTCGGCCCCCGGCCGCGGTTCGTGCTCGACCGCATCGAGGCGGGCGGACGCCGCGAGGTGTCCTACCGCGTCCGCTCCGACCTGCGCGGGCGTTATCCGCTGGGGCCGCTGCAACTGCGCCTGACGGACCCCTTCGGCATGTGCGAGCTGACCCGCTCCTTCTCGACGTACGACACCCTCACCGTCATCCCGCGCGTGGAGGCACTGCCCCCGGTGCGGCTCACCGGCGAGGCCAAGGGGTACGGCGAGGGGCGCAACCGCTCGCCGGCGCTCGCCGGCGAGGACGACGTCATCCCGCGCGGCTACCGCCACGGCGACGACCTGCGCCGGGTGCACTGGCGCTCCACCGCGCGCTACGGCGAGCTGATGGTCCGCCGCGAGGAGCAGCCGCAGCGCGCCCGCTGCACGGTGCTGCTGGACACCCGGGGCGCCGGCTTCCGGGGCGCGGGGCCCGACTCGGCCTTCGAGTGGGCGGTGTCCGGCACGGCCTCCGCCCTGGTGCACATGCTGGAGAGGGGCTTCTCGGTACGGCTGCTGACCGACACCGGCACCTCCGTGCCGGGCGAGGGCTCCGACGGCTTCGCGGGCGCGAGCCAGGAGTCGGCGGACGCGGCCGGCCTGATGATGGACACCCTCGCGGTCGTCGACCACTCCGACGGGGCCGGGCTCTCCCGCGCGTACGACGTGCTGCGCGGCGGCAACGAGGGCCTGCTCGTCGCCTTCCTCGGCGACCTCGACGAGGAACAGGCGGCGGTGGTCGCCAAGATGCGCCGCCGCAGCGGCGCCGCGGTCGCCTTCGTCCTGGACGGCGCGGCCTGGGCGCGGGGCCCCGGCGGTGTGCCCTCCGGCGCCGGTGAGGCGCGGGTGCGGATGCTGCGCGAGGCGGGCTGGACGGCGCTGCCGGTGCCCCCGGGGGCGAGCCTGGCTGACCTGTGGCGGCAGGCGGACCACACCCGCGCCGCCGGATCGCACGGGGGTACGACAGTGGGGGGATGGTCATGAGTGGACGCGCGCGGCTCGCGCTGTGCGCCACCGCGGCCACGGTGCTGGCGTCGAGCGCGCTGCTGCCGCTCGTCGATCCGGCGACGTGGTTCCTGCAGGCGGTGCTCCTGCTCGCCCTGCAGAGCGGGGTGGGCGCGCTGGCCCGGCGGGCGCCGCTTGCCAGGCCGCTGACCGTGGCCGTGCAGGCGCTGGTGACGCTGCTGCTGCTCACCCTGGTCTTCGCCCGCGAGCAGGCGCTCGCGGGGATAGTGCCCGGGCCCGAGGCGTTCCGCCGCTTCGGCGTGCTCCTGGAAGCGGGCGGCGCCGACGTCGGGCGGTACGCGATCCCGGCGCCGCTCAGCGACGGCATCCGGCTGATGCTGGTGGGCGGGGTCCTGGTGATAGGCCTCGCGGTGGACGCGCTCGCGGTGACCTACCGCACGGCGGCCCCGGCAGGGCTGCCACTGCTCGCCCTGTACTCGGTCGCGGCGGGGCTCTCCGGGAGCGGCGCCGGATGGCTGTGGTTCCTGTTCGCCGCCTGCGGCTATCTGCTGCTGCTCCTGGCCGAGGGGCGGGACCGGCTCTCCCAGTGGGGCCGGGTGTTCGGCGGCGGCGCCCCGCGCTCTCCGGGACGGGTCTCGGGGGGGCTGGAGACGCGTGGCGGGGCGAGTGCGCCCGTGCGCACCGGGCGGCGCATCGGCGCTCTCGCGCTGGGCGTCGCCCTGGTGGTGCCGCTCGCGCTGCCGGGCCTGGACGGCGGCCTCCTGGGCGGCACCGGGGGTCCGGGCGGCAACGGCACGGGCGGCGGCGGGACGATCTCCGCCGTGAACCCCCTGGTCGCGCTCCAGGACAGCCTGAACCAGCCGGAGGACCGGGAGGTCCTGTCGTACCGCACGAACGCCGAGCAGGGCGAGGAGCTGTATCTGCGGATCGTCTCGCTCGACCAGTTCGACGGCACCACCTGGAAGACCACCGTCCGGGGCATCGAGGACGTGCCCTCGCCGCTGCCCGATCCCCAGGGGCTGTTCCCCGACGTCCGCAGGACCAAGATCCGCACGAAGATCTCGGCCGCCGACGGCTACGCGCAGAACTGGCTGCCCATGCCGTTCCCCGCCAGCCAGGTGGACATCGGCGGCCGGTGGCGGTTCGAACCGGTGGGCCGCGCTCTGGTCGGCGACCGCGGGCAGACCACGCGCGGCGTCGACTACGAGGTCAGGAGCCTGGTCGTGGAGCCCACGGCCGCCCAGCTGGCCAACGCCTCCTCGCCCCCGGCGAACCTGCGGCGGGAGTTCACCAAGGTCCCGGACTCGCTGCCCGCCATGGTCGCGGATACCGCCCGCCGGGTCACCAAGGGCTCCACGAACCCCTACGAGCAGGCGGTCAAGCTCCAGGACTACTTCGCCTCGGACGGCGGATTCACGTACAACACGCAGGTCAAGGCGGGCAGCGGCCCGTCGGCGATCGAGAAGTTCCTGAGGCAGAAGGAGGGCTTCTGCGTCCACTTCTCCTTCGCGATGGCCTCCATGGCGCGCACGCTCGGCATACCGGCCCGGGTCGCGGTGGGCTTCACGCCGGGGTCCGCGCAGGCCGACGGCACGATGTCGGTCGGGCTGCGGGACGCGCACGCCTGGCCCGAGCTGTACTTCGAGGGCGTGGGCTGGACCCGTTTCGAGCCGACGCCCAACCGCGGTTCGGTGCCCGACTACACCCGCTCGGACACCCCTTCCGGTGACACGAGCGACGCGGACACCCCGGAGCCGTCCCGTACCTCCGAGCCGTCCGCCGCGCCCTCGGCGTCCGACAGCTGCCCGCCCGAGGTGCGCAAGCAGGGCGGGTGCGCGAGTGCCGCGCCGCAGGTCGCCGCCGGTTCGGGCGGCGACGGCCCGCCCGTCGGGACGATCGTCCTGGTGGCCCTCGCCGCGCTGCTCCTGCTCACGCTGCCGCTGCTGCCCCTGCTGTGGCGGACCCGGGTGCAGACGGTGCGACTGGGCCCGGCCGGTGTCGTCGAGGGCGGCGCGGCCCTCACGCCCGCGGTCGCCGCGCCCCGGACCCTGGGCGCCTGGCTGGAGGTGACCGACACGGCGTGGGACCTCGGCATCGAGCCGGACGAGTCGCAGACGCCCCGCAGGGCCGCCGAGCGGATCATCCGCGTCGGGCAGCTGTCCCCCGACCCGGCACAGGCCCTCCACCGGGTGGCGACCGCCGTGGAGCAGGTGCTCTACGCGCCCACTCCGCAGCCGCCGCCGGCCGGGCTGCTCGACGACGTGCGGCGGGTGCGCGCGGGGCTGCGGGCCTCGGCGAGCCGGCCGGCCCGGCTGCGGGCGACACTCGCGCCGCGTTCGGCCGCCCGGGTGGTGTGGGCGCTCTCCGGGCGCTGGACGGCGTTCGGCACCCGTTGGAGCGAGCGGGCCGCCGAGCGGTGGGCGGCCCTGACCCGCAGGCTGCCGCGGCGGGCTCCGCGTCAGGGATGAGGCGCCGCCGGCCCTGGCGGGCACACGGGTGAGAGGGGCACACGCAGGAGAGGGGCATACGTGTGAGGGGTGGCCGCCGTGGGCGGTCACCCCTCACATGGTCACGGTCTGGTGTGGCGGCCTCGCGGGGCCGAGCTCAGTGACCACCCTGCTGTTCGTCGCGGCGGCGCTGCCACCGCTGCTCGATGCGGTCCATGACGGAACGGCGCTGCCTGGTCTGCCGATGAGCCTGCGCTCCACCCTGCGCGGCCGCGCCCGAGGGCTGCTCGCCCGGCTTCGGAGCCTTGCGCCAACCGGTGACGGCGAGCACAGCGCAGCCCAGCATGACGAGGAATCCCACCACGCTGATCCAGATCTGCTGGGCGACCATTCCGGCCATGAGAAGGGCGATGCCCACCAGGAAGCCGACGACCGCTTGGTAGACCCGCTTCCGGGTGTACGTGCGCAGCCCGCTTCCCTCAAGCGCTGTCGCGAACTTGGGATCTTCGGCGTACAGCGCTCGCTCCATCTGCTCGAGCATGCGCTGCTCGTGCTCCGAGAGCGGCACGGAGTCCTCCTCATCGTGCAGTCGCCGGGGCGACCGGGGGTCCCCTTCAGGATAGGCAGGGAATCGCCCCCGTGAAACCCGCCCCTCTGCGCCAACTTCGCCAAACCGGGCCAACACATCGCTCCGGCTCGCTGAAGCGTGCATTCCCCGGCGGCCGAACCGTCATGCGGGACGGTGTCCCTCGATCATACGGCGCCGGTCACCCGTTCGGGGGGCCTGTGGCGTACTCCATGTGCCGCCGCGCCGCTGATCAGCGGCGCGGCGGGGTCCCTCAGGGCTGGTCCGTACCGCGCGCCTGCCCCAGGACGTGGAGCTGGGTGGCCACGGAGTGGAAGGCGGGCAGCTCGGCGGCGGCGGCCTCCAGCTCCAGGAGGGCCTCCATGGCACCCGGCTCGGTGTCCACCAGGACGCCGGGGACGAGGTCGGCGAAGACCCGCACGCCGTGCACCGCGTCGACGCGCACACCGGCGGCCTCGACCAGCTCGGTGAGCTGCTCGGCGGTGAAGCGGCGCGGCACGGGGTCGCCCGCGCCCCAGCGGCCCGCCGGGTCGGTGAGCGCGGTCCGCGCCTCCTTGAAGTGCCCGGCGAGGGCCCGCGCGAGCACGGCGCCGCCGAGGCCGGCGCCGAGGAGGCTGAGCACACCGGCGGGGCGCAGCGCGTCGACGGCGAGGCGCACGCCCTCGGCCGGGTCGTCCACGTACTCCAGGACGCCGTGGCACAGGACGGCGTCGAAGCCGCCGCGCTCGACCACGTCGAAGAGGCCGAGGACATCGCCCTGGACCCCGCGCACGCGCTCGGCGACACCGGCCTCGGCGGCCCGGCGCTCCAGCGCGAACAGGGCGTTGGGGCTGGGGTCCACGACCGTGACACGGTGGCCGAGGCCGGCCACGGGCACCGCGAAGTTGCCGCTGCCGCCCCCGGTGTCGAGCACGTCCAGCCGGGTGCGCGACTGGCGGCCGACGGCCTCGGTGCGGCGGTCCAGGGCGTCCTTGAGGACGTCCCAGACCACGGCGGTACGCAAGGAAGCGCGCGGGCGGGGGGAGTCGGAGCGCAGCGACGCCGCTTGGGGGCGGTGGGGGGAGACGGGCGGGCGCATCGGGTCCGACACGGCAGTTGACTCCTCGGCGCGTGGGTGGGCGATCGTCCCCACCCTATTGCCTGCCGCCCGGTGCCCCGCCCACCCGTCCCGGGCGACGAGCCGCCGGTCAGCCCGCGTTCGGCCGCTCCTCTCCCGCCTCCACGGGCTCGGGCCTCGGCTGGGGCAGGACGGGCTGGAGGACCAGCATCCGCTCGACCAGGCGCAGGAACATCGCCACGTCCCGCACGAGGTCGTCGGCGTCACGGCCGGTGGCGGCCCCCCGGATGCCCGCCTCGGCGCGGGCCCGGCGGGCGGCGCCGGAGGCGAACAGAGCGCTCCACTCGGTCAGTTCGGGCGCGATCTCGGGCAGGACCTCCCAGGCGCTGCGGATGCGCTGCCTGCGGCGCGGGGTCGCCTCCGGCCTGCCGCGGGCGGCGAGGACGGCGGCCGCGGTGCGCAGGGCGGCCAGGTGGGCGGTGGCATAGCGCTCGTTCGGGGCGTCCAGGCGGGCGGCCTCGTCGATTCCGGCGCGGGCCTGGGCGAGGAGTTGGAGGGCGGCGGGCGGGGCGGTCGCGCGGCGCAGGACGGGGTGGACGTCGCTCGCCGGGCCGTTCAGCGCGGGTGCGGGGCGCATGGCGCTGTGCCGGTGTGCTGCTGCCGCGGAAGTGCTGGCCATGACGAACCTCCTGTCGTCGTGTGACGGCACTGTGGCCGTATGTGCCCATCGTGGGCCACGCCACTGACAATCGGCTCTGACCTGGACCTTTGCGTCGAATGGGGGTTCGGGCCTACTTTTGTACTGACTGGTCAGTTCAAAAACCGGGTTGTCAGGGGGGATTGTGGACGGTTCGACCGAGGCCGCTCGTGGAGTCGCCGTCGCCGCCGAGGGGTTCGGGCTCAAGGGCCCGCGCGGCTGGGCGTTCCACGGCATCGACATCGACGCCGGGCCCGGATCGCTGATCGCTCTGGAGGGCCCGTCCGGCTCGGGCCGCACCTGCCTCCTGCTCGCTCTGACGGGACGTATGCGCGCGACCGAGGGCCACGCACGCGTGGCGGGCTTCCGCCTGCCCGAACAGCTGGCCTCCGTGCGTCGGATCAGCGCCCTGGGACCCGTGCCCGGGGTCACCGATCTCGACCCGGCGCTGACCGTCGCCGAGCATCTGCACGAACGGGCGCTCCTTGAGCGGCGGTTCGGCGGTCCGCTGCGGGGCCTCTTGCGGCCGCGTGCCGAGCGGCGCGAGGAGACGCGGCTGCGCGTGACCGCCGCGCTGGCCGCCGCGGGGCTCGACCTGGAGTCGCTGCCCAAGGGGCGCAGGACCTCCGTACGCGATCTGGAGCGGCTCGAGGCCCTGCGCCTGTCCGTGGCCCTCGCGCTGATCGGCCGGCCGCGGCTGCTCGGGGTCGACGACACCGACCTGAAGCTCTCGGATGCCGAACGCGGCGAGGCCTGGGACCTGTTGAGGTCCCTCACGGAGAGCGGCACGACCGTCGTGGCGGTGTGCAGCGAGGCGCCCGAGGGCGCGGTCGTGGTGCGCACCGGCGCCCGACCGGTGCCGGACACCGAGCGGGAACAGCACGGTGGCGACGACGACAAGGAGACGGCGGATGCGCTCGCCCAAACTGGCCTCGCTTGAACTGAGGCGCTTCGGCAGGGGAAAGCTGCCACGGGCCGCGCTCGTCGCGCTCCTGCTGCTCCCCCTGCTGTACGGCGCGTTGTACCTGTGCTCCTTCTGGGACCCGTACGGGCGTCTCGACCGCATACCCGTCGCGCTCGTCAACGAGGACGAGGGGGCCACCGCGCAGGGCAAGAAGCTCCGGGCGGGCGACTCCATCGTGCACAAGCTGCACGACAGCAAGACCTTCGAGTGGCACGAGGTCACCGACGCCGAGGCTCGCGAGGGCGTCGAGGACGGGAGGTACTACCTGTCGCTGACCATGCCCTCGGACTTCAGCGAGCGCATCGCGTCCAGTTCCGGGGATTCCCCGGAGACGGGCGCCCTGCGGGTGCGTACGAACGACGCGAACAACTACATCGTCGGGCAGATCTCGCGGACGGTCTTCTCCGAGGTGCGCAGGGCCGCGTCGACCAAGGCCTCGCGCTCCTTCCTCGACAAGATCTTCATCTCGTTCTCCGACATCCACGACAAGACGCAGCAGGCCGCGGAGGGCGCGGACAGGCTCGACGGCGGCATCGGCAAGGCCAAGAAGGGCTCCACGGACCTCGCGAAGGGGCTCGGGGACGCCAAGGAGGGCAGCGCCGCGCTGGCCTCGGGCGTCAAGAAGCTCCACAAGGGCGCGGGCGACCTGAAGAGCGGCGCGCGGCAGGTCGCGGACGGCACCCACCGGCTCGCCGGCAAGGTCAACGGCACCGCGGACAAGGTGCGGCCCTTCCTGAAGGACAACGGCAAGACCATCGGGGACACCGCCCAGTTGGTCGCCGACACATCCAAGGCGATGCGCCGCGACCTGGACGACTGGGTCAAGCTCGCCCCCGGGGCCGCCAAGGGCGCCAAGGAGGGCTCCAGGATCATCGGCGACTTCTATGCGAAGCACTGCGAGAACGCAGCGGTGCCCGATCCCGGTTGCCCCAAGTTCAAGGAGGCCAAGGAGGCCGCCGAGAACGTCTCCACCATCGCGGACGACATGAACACCGTGATCAAGGACCAGCGCGGCGACGCCAAGCGGCTCGACAAGCACCTGGCCACCCTCCAGAAGAAGTCGCAGGCCCTCGCCGACCGCGCCCCGCACCTCGACGAGGACCTGGACAAGGCCGTCACCCAGATCAACGAACTGGACAGGGGCGCCGGCAAGGTCGCCGACGGCGCCAAGAAGCTGCACACCGGCCTCGGCACCGCCAAGACGGGCGCCAGCGACCTCGACACGGGCATCGGCAAGCTGGAGACGGGCGCGAGCGACCTCAAGGGCGGCATGTTCAAGCTCGCCGACGGCTCGGCGAAGCTGTCCGGCGGGCTGCACGACGGCGTCAAGAAGATCCCCGACTACGGCAAGAAGGACCGCGACGCCCGCACCGACGTCATGGCCGACCCGGTGCAGCTCGCCTCGCGGTCGCTGCACAAGGCGCCCAACTACGGCACGGGTTTCGCGCCGTACTTCATCCCGCTGTCCCTGTGGGTGGGCGCGATGGTGGCGTACATGCTGATCGCGCCGCTCAACCGGCGCGCGCTCGCCGCGGGCGCGTCCGCGTGGCGCATCGCGCTGGCCGGCTGGCTGCCCGTGGTGGCCCTCGGAGTGCTCCAGGTGGTGGCCCTCATGTCGGTCCTGCACTGGGGGCTCGGCCTCCAGATGGCCAGGGCGGCCGGCACCATCGGCTTCCTGTGCCTGACCACGGCGTGCTTCGCGGCCATCGTGCAGTGGCTCAACGCCCGCTTCGGGGCGGCCGGGCGCATCCTCGTCCTGGCCGCGCTCATGCTCCAGCTGACGTCGGCGGGCGGCACCTATCCCGTGCAGACGAGCCCCGGCTTCTTCGGGGCGATCCACCCCTTCCTGCCGATGAGCCATGTCGTCGACGCGCTGCGCAGGCTGATCACCGGCGGCGGCCTCGGGCCCGTCTGGCAGGCGTGCGCGGTCCTGGCCGCCTTCACGCTGGGCGCGTTGGCGCTCACCGCGCGCTCCGCGCACCGCAAGCAGGTGTGGACCCTGGAGCGGCTGCACCCGGAGCTGAGCCTGTGAGCGCATCGAGGACGGGTGGCCCCGCGGGACCTGTGAGAATCAAGGTCATGGACAGCAGTGCAGGCAGCTCCCGGCGCGAGGCCACCCGGCAGAAGCTCTACGAGGCGGCCGTCACGCTCATCGCGGAACAGGGCTTCTCCGCCACGACGGTCGACGAGATCGCCGAACGGGCCGGGGTCGCGAAGGGCACGGTCTACTACAACTTCGCGAGCAAATCGGTCCTCTTCGAAGAGCTGCTGCGGCACGGCGTCGGTCTGCTGACCGCCTCCCTGAGGGAAGCGGCCGAGGAGACGCGCGCGAGCGGCGGCAGCAATGTCGACGCCCTCGACGCGATGATCAGGGCCGGTCTCGTCTTCATCAACCGCTACCCCGCCTTCACCCAGCTGTACGTCGCCGAGCTGTGGCGCACGAACCGCGCCTGGCAGTCCACCCTGCTCGTGGTCAGGCAGCAGGCCGTCGCGGTGGTCGAGGACGTGCTGCAGGCGGGCGTCGCCGGCGGGGAGCTGAGCGAGGAGATCGACATCCCGCTGACGGCCGCGGCGCTCGTCGGGATGGTGCTGGTCGCCGCCCTCGACTGGCAGGCCTTCCAGCCGGAGCGTTCCCTGGACGACGTGCACGCGGCGCTCTCGCGGCTGCTCCAAGGCCGGGTCAGCGGCACGCGCGCGTAAGGCGGTCGGCAGCCAGGCACGCGCGCGTAGCGGTACGGCAGCCCGGTACGCGCCCGTACGAAGGCGCCGGTCCGGTGCCCCCTGTTCGCCAGGCGGCACCGGACCGGCGCCTTCTTCGTGTCCCCCGTGACCCCCGTGCGTCCCCCGTGTGGTCGCCCCCCGAGTCACCCCCGTACCCCGCTCCCGCCTCGCGGCGGAAGGAGCGGCCAAGGGCCCGGCGCGGTTCCGCCGCCCCGTGTCGGCGGTACCGGCGCCGTGCCCTTCTCCGTGGCCCCCACTCTGCCGTCTTCGCAGGTGGGGGCCTATCCGCGCGCGTACTCATCTCCGCGGATAGGTACGGATACTCAGACGTGCGCGCCGCTGCCCGGGCCGCGCCGCCCGACAGTGGTTACGATCGCGTCCGTGTCCGTACTCCCCCTGGTGTTCACCAGCGGCTGGGCGAGCGGGATCAACGCGTACGCCGTTGTCCTGCTGCTCGGCGTCTTCGGCGCCACCGGCGTCAGCGACGAGGTGCCCGAGGCGCTCCAGCGGCCGGACGTGCTGATCGCCGCCGGGGTGCTCTTCCTCTGCGAGGCCGTCGCCGACAAGATCCCCTACGTCGACTCCGTCTGGGACTCGGTGCACACGGTCGTCCGGCCGGTGTCCGGCGCCGTGGTGGGCGCGCTGCTCGCAGGCCAGAGCGGGTCCCTGTCGGACCTCGCGGCGGGCGCCGTGGGCGGTTCGACGGCGCTGGCCAGCCATGCGGTGAAGGCCGGCACCCGGATGGCGATCAACACCTCGCCCGAGCCCTTCAGCAACGTCGTGATGAGCACGGCCGAGGACCTCGGGGTCGGCGGGCTCATCTCCTTCGCGATGTTCCACCCCGAGGCCGCCGCCGTCATCGCGGCGGTGCTCCTGCTGCTCGGCCTGTTCCTGCTGTTCTTCCTCCTCTCGCGCATCCGCCGGTTCCTGCGGCGCAGGGCGCAGCGGCGCGAGGAGAGACGGCTGGCCGGACGGGACGGGCCGCCCGCGCTCTGAGGCCCTGCGGCACGGCTGTCGGTGGTGGCCGATAAAGTCCCTGGCATGGCACGGATTGTGGTGATCGGCGCCGGGATGGGCGCCATGACGGCCGCCGCCCGGCTGGCCGTCGCGGGCCACCGGGTGGTGGTGTACGAACGCGGGCGGACCTACGGCGGCGCGCTCGGCCGCGTCGAGCGGGACGGGTTCGCCTTCGACACCGGGCCCGGCCTGCTCCAGCTCCCCGCGGTCTACCGCGACGTGTTCGTCAAGACCGGCAAGGAGCCCCTGGAGCAGTGCGTCGAGCTCTCCCAGGTGGAGCCCGCCGTGCGCCACGTCTTCGCCGACGGCACCACGACCGACCTGCCGAACGCCTCGCGCGCGGGCGTCGGCGAGGCCCTGGACGCGGCCCTCGGCGCCGGCGCGGGCGCCCGCTGGGCGGCGTTCATGAACCGCGCGAGGGAGACGTGGGACCGCACCCGCCGCCCTCTCCTGGAAGAGCCCCTGTACCCGAACTGGCAGGTGCTCGGCGCCCGCGAGCCGTACCCCGCCGTGCCCCACAAGCGCCTGCTGCGCCGTGAGCGCCGCGCGGGCACCCTCAGCGAGATCGGCGAGCTGGAGCTGGGCGGCGACGCCCGGCTGTTGGCGCTCCTGGAGCAGTTCGCCCTCGCGCAGGGCCTCGATCCCCGGTCGACCCCGGCGAGCGCGGCCGTCCTGCCGTACCTGGAGCAGACCTTCGGCACCTGGTCGGTGCGGGGCGGCCTGCGCGCCCTGGCCACGGCGGTGTACGAGCGGTGTCTGGCCCGCCGGGTGGAGTTCGTGTTCGACACGGCGGTGGTCCGGATCGTCGAGAAGGACGGCCGGGCGGCGGGTGTGGAGCTGGCCGACGGCTCGACGGCCGACGCCGACTTCGTGGTGGCCGGTGTGGCACCCACCGTGCTGGACGGGATGCTCTCCGGTGTGGAGATACGGGCGCGGGACGACGTCCCCGCGCGCGCCGGGCTGCCCAGCCGCCTGACGGTCCTGCTGGCCCTGTCGGGCGCCCGCCCCGAGGGCGCCCCGCACCGGACGGTGCTGCACTCCCGCGACCGGCAGGACGAGCTGGAGCGCCTCTTCGGGGAGCGGCCGGGCCTGCCCGCCTCCCCCACCGTGACGGTGCTGCGCCCCGACGACCCGAGCCTGACGCCCGACGGCGCGCACGAGGCGGTGACGCTGACGGTGACGGTGCCCGCGCGCCTGGAGGTGGGCCCGGCCGACGTGGAGCGGGTGATCTCCCGGGCCGAGTCCGTCCTCCCGGGGCTGCGCGAACGCCTCCTGTGGCACGGGACGCACACCCCGGCCGACATCGCCGAGGCCACCGGAGCCGACGGCGGCGCGGTCCCCGCCCCGGCGCTCGCGGCGGCCGGCGGACGGCTCCTGCACCCGTCCAACAGCACCCGACTGCCGGGCCTCTTCGCGGTCGGCGGCTGGTCGCACCCGGGCGGTGGCCTGCCCCACGCCGGCATGTCGGGCGCGCTGGTCGCGGGGCTGATCGTCGAGGGCCCGGACTTCCGGGGCTCGCAGTGACCCTGACCTCCGCAGGGGGTCAGTAGCGGTACTGCTGCTCGTTGTAGCCCGAGTTGTCGTGGCCGTCGTGGCCCTCGGCGTGTCCGTCCTGGGGCGGGTAGGGCTGCTCCGCCGGGAGTTCGCCGCCGTACTGCCCCTCGGTGGAGCGCTGGTGCGGCACCCAGACGCCGCCGGGCGGGGTGTCGTCGTAGACCTCGCCGGGCCCGCCGTAGGTGTCGCCGCCGTACGGGGCGTAACTCTGCTGGTCGCCGTAGCCGGCGTAGCTCTGTCCCGCGTCGTAGGTCTGGGTGCCGACGTACGGGTCGGAGTACGCGGCGTACTGCTGGTGCCCGGTCTCGTCGTAGCCGTAGTGCTGCTGGTCGTAGCCGGGGAAGGGCGCGGCGTCGAAGTCGTTACCGGCAGCCTGCGGAGCGGCGGGCGGGGCGTACGGCGTGTCGCTGTAGACGCCGTACTGCCCGGTGTCGTCGGGCAGGGGCTGCGGTTCGTGGACCGCCGGGTCGTGCGCGGGAGGCGGCGGGACCTGCTCGTACTCCAGGTCGGACACCTGGAGCGCCGGTTCCCGCACGTCCGCGGCGGGCCGGGACGGCTTCTTGCGGCGCTTGCTCAGGCCTGGTTTGCCGCCGAGCGCCCAGCCGGTGGAGAAGCCGCGGCGGAACGACAGCGTCACGTACGTCTGGCCGACGGCGAAGGCGATGGCGCCGGCCGCGATGACCAGGACCGAGGAGAGCACCACGCCGACGACGACGCCCAGGAAGCCCACGAAGGCCAGCAGGCGCCAGCGCAGCCTGGCCTTGTACTGCAACAACACCTCGCCGAGCAGCCACAGCGCGACGAATCCGAACGCGATGTAGAGGACCGTCCAGCCCATGTACGCCCCACTCCCCTACGGCCGCCGCCCGTGGGTACGGGGGTACTGCCGTTCAGGCCTGTTCGTGCAGGCCCAGATTCTCGTAGATTTCCAGCGTCGCCGTGGAGTTGTTGAGCGTGATGAAGTGCAATCCCGGCACGCCTTCGGCCAGCAACCGCGCGCAGAACTCCGTCGCGAACTCGATGCCAATGGAGCGTACAGCGGCGGGATCGTCTTTGGCCGCGAGGATCCGCTCTTTCAGCCTGTCCGGGACCACGGCGTTGCTGAGCTGGGGCAGCCGGTCGAGCTGGCGGACGTTGGTGACCGGCATCATCTCGGGGATGATCGGCGTCGCGCAGCCCGCCGCCTCGACGCGGTCGCGCAGCCGCAGGTACTCCTCGGGGTCGAAGAACATCTGCGTGATGGCGTAGTCCGCGCCGGCCCGGCACTTGTCGATGAAGTGGCGGGTGTCGGACTCCCAGTCGGGCGAGCGCGGGTGCATGGCGGGGAAGGCGGCGACGCCCACGCAGAAGTCGCCGGACTCCTTGATGAGTTCGACCAGTTCCGAGGCGTAGGTGAGGCCCTTGGGGTGCGCGATCCACTCACCGAGCGGGTCGCCCGGCGGGTCGCCGCGGACCGCGAGCATGTTCCGGATGCCGGCGTCGGCGTACTGCCCGATGATGTTGCGCAGCTCCGCCACGGAGTGGTCGACCGCGGTCAGGTGTGCGACGGGCGTCAGCGTGGTGTCGGCGACGATCTGCTGGGTCTCCTTGACCGTGCCGGTCCGGGTCGAACCGCCCGCTCCATAGGTCACGGAGACGAAGTCGGGGGCGACCGCCTCGACCCGGCGCAGCGCGTTCCACAGATTCCGCTCGCCCTTCGGGGTCTTCGGCGCGGAGAACTCGAACGAGTACGTCGTCTTGCCGGTCGCGAGCATGTCGCGCACGGTGCGCGCGCGGTCCGTCCTGGTGGAAGCTGTGCCTAGGGCCATATGGGCAGGTTAGCCAGGCCCCGGCGGTCCCCCAACCGGACCTGGCGATTTCAGGGCATTTGTCGGGGGTCTTGTCCACGGACCGGACACGGCCGCGCCCCGGTCACACCACGGCAGCGCCATGTCCGCGCCACGGCAGCACCACGTCCGCGCCACGGCTCAGCCGGCCGTACGCAGCCGCTTCGCGAAGTCCGCTGCGGCCGCGCCGGGGTCGTCGGCCTCGGTGATCGCCCGTACGACGACCACGCGGCGCGCGCCCGCTTCGAGGACCTGGTCGAGATTGCCCGCGTCGATGCCGCCGATGGCGAACCAGGGGCGGTCCGTGCCGAGGGAGGCCGTGTACCGGACCAGGTCCAGGCCGGGGGCGTGGCGGCCCGGCTTGGTGGGGGTGGGCCAGCAGGGGCCCGTGCAGAAGTAGTCCACGCCCTCCTGGGCGGCGGCCGCGGCGGCCTCGGACTCGGCGTGCGTGGAGCGGCCGATAGCCACGTCCCGGCCGAGGATGGCGCGGGCGGCGGGGACCGGCAGGTCGCCCTGGCCGAGGTGGAGGACGTCGGCGCCGATGGCGTGCGCGACGTCCGCCCGGTCGTTGACCGCGAGGAGCTTGCCGTGCCGCCGTGCGGCGTCGGCGAAGACCTCCAGGTGCGCCAGCTCCTCGCCGGCCTCCATGCCCTTGTCGCGCAGCTGCACGATGTCGACGCCGCCCGCGAGGACGGCGTCGAGGAACTCGGGGAGGTCGCCCTGGCGCCTGCGGGCGTCCACGCACAGGTAGAGACGGGCGTCGGCGAGCTGGGCGCGCGGGTGGTCGGCGGCCATGGAGAGATCCCCCCGGTGTGGATGGGCGACGCGGGCCGCGCGCGAACGCGGCCCGCACCCGAAGCGGTGTGTTCGGTCAGACGGCGAGCGCCTGGGCGCGGCGCTTCACCTCCGTGCCGCGATTCTCGCTCAGGGCCTGCGCGGGGGTGCCGGGCAGGGAGGGGTCGGGGGTGAAGAGCCACTCCAGCATCTCTTCGTCGGAGAAGCCGTCGTCCCGCAGCAGCGTCAGAGTGCCGACGAGGCCCTTGACGACCTTGTCGCCGTCGATGAAGGCGGCCGGCACCTGGAGCGTGCGGTTCTCACCACGGCGTACGGCGATCAGCTGGCCTTCCTTGACCAGCTGGCGTACGCGCGTCACCTCGACGTCGAGCATTTCGGCGATGTCGGGGAGGTGGAGCCAGGCGGGGACGAGCGCGTCGGTCTTTGAGTCAATCTCGGTCACCGCCCCAGCGTATCTCTGGCCGGGGGCCCGGGCGTGCCTGGCTCTCCCCGGTGGCGTCCCGCAGCCCCGCCTTCTTCCTGAAGCGCCGCCTTCTTCCTACAGTGCCGCCTTCTTCAGCGGCACCGACGGGTCGGCCGCCAGGACCGGGTCCAGGTGGGTGCCCGCCTCGATCAGCTTGCGGCCCTGGGCCAGGTCCCTGGGGCGACCCACCGCGAGGACCGCCGCAAGGGCGCCGCTCCTGAGCCAGCACACCGACCAGGCCACCCCCGTCGGGTCGCCGCGCCACACCAGCTCGTCGGTCGCCGTGTGGTGGCCCGCGTACTGCACGAAACGGCCGAACTGCTCCGACCAGAAGTAGGGCACCGGGTCGTACGCCGTCGGGGTGTCGCCGATGATGTCGGCCGCCACGGCGCGCGGGCCCTGGAGGGCGTTGTCCCAGTGGTGGACGAGCAGGCGCTCGCCGTACCTGGCGGAGGGGAAGGAGGCGCAGTCGCCGACCGCGTACACGTCGGGCGCCGAGGCGCGCAGGTGGTCGTCGGCCACGACCTCCCGGTGGGCGCCCAGCTCGATGCCGGAGCCGGCCAGCCAGCCCGTCGCGGGGCGCGCACCGATGCCGACGACGACGGCGCCGGCGGGCAGCCGGGTCCCGTCGGAGAGGAGCACCGCGCCGGGCTCGACGCGCTCCACGCGCGCGTGGGTGCGCAGAGCGGCTCCGGAGTCCGCGTACCAGCCCGCCATGCGGGCGGCGACCTCTTCCGGCAGCGCTCCGGCCAGCGGCCGCCCCGCGGCCTCGACCACGGTGACGGCGCAGCCCGCCTCGCGCGCGGCCGTCGCGAACTCCGCGCCGATCCAGCCGGCCCCCACGACCACGATGTCGTGCTGCGCGGCGAGGACCGGCCGCAGCCGCTCGGCGTCGTCCAGGGTGCGCAGCAGGTGGACGCCGGGGACGCCTTCGGTGCCCGGCAGCCGGATCGGTTCGGCGCCCGTGGCGAGGACCAGGACGTCGTAGCCGACCGGTCCTTCGGCGGTGTCCAGCACGTGGTCGGCGGGGCGCACCCCGGTGACCTCGCGGCCCAGGGTGAGGTCGATGCCGAGGGCCTCGAAGTCGATGTCGAACGCGGAGCCCTCCGCCTTGCCGAGCAGCACCGCCTTGGACAGCGGCGGCCTGTCGTAGGGCTGGTGCGGCTCCGCCCCGATGAGGGTGACCGTGCCGGCGAAACCCTGCTCGCGCAGGGCCACGGCGGTCTGCACCCCGGCCATTCCGGCGCCGACGATGACGACGCGCCGCCCGGCCTGCCCCTGCTGCCCGCTCTGCCTCTGCTGCTCGCTCACCCGATCACTGTAGGGCGGCGGGCGGGGCTGTCCTCAGAGGCCGGTAAGGAGATCTCTGACACAACGTCACCGTCCATGCCCGGACAGCTCCCCTACTGCCTCACCGGGCGACGGGCTAGGGTGGTCGGCGCAGAGCACTCGCGGGAGCCCGGACGCACCGGGCTGAGAGGGAGGCTGGACGGCCTCCGACCGTACGAACCTGATCCGGGTCATGCCGGCGAAGGGAGGGGCTGGACGCCCATGCAGCCACGTACATCGGCACACGCGCCGCCGGCGCGATCCACGGGCCCGACGGACGTCCTCGTCGTGGGGGGCGGCATCATCGGCCTGGTCACGGCCTGGCGGGCCGCGCAGCGCGGCCTCTCGGTCGCCGTCGTGGACCCCGAACCGGGCGGCGGCGCCGCGCGGGTCGCGGCCGGCATGCTGGCCGCCGTCACCGAACTGCACCACGGCGAGCAGACCCTGCTGGGGCTCAACCTCGCCTCCGCGCGCCGCTATCCGGACTTCGTCGCCGAACTGACCGAGGCGAGCGGCCGCGACGTCGGCCATCGCGCGTGCGGCACGCTCGCGGTCGCGCTCGACGCCGACGACCGGGCCCATCTGCGCGAGCTGCACGCCCTCCAGAGCCGTTCCGGCCTGGATTCGGAGTGGCTGAGCGGCCGCGAGTGCCGCCGCTTGGAGCCGATGCTGGCCCCGGGCGTGCGGGGCGGGCTGCGCGTCGACGGCGACCACCAGGTCGACCCGCGCCGGCTCGCGGCGGCGCTCCTGGTGGCCTGCGAGCGGGCGGGCGTCGCCCTGCACCGCGCGTGGGCCGAGCGGCTGTCGGTCGCGGGCGAGCGGGCCCGGGGAGTGCTCCTCGGGGACGGCACCGAGCTGCACGCGGGGCAGGTGGTGCTGGCGGCGGGCAGTCTCAGCGGGCGCCTGGCGGGCGTGCCGGACGACGTGCTGCCGCCCGTGCGGCCGGTGAAGGGGCAGGTGCTGCGGCTGAGTGTGCCGAAGCCGTACGCGCCGTTCCTGAGCCGCACCGTGCGCGCGGTCGTGCGCGGCAGCCACCTCTACCTCGTGCCGCGCGAGAACGGCGAGCTGGTCGTCGGCGCCACCAGCGAGGAACTGGGCTGGGACACCACGGTCACGGCGGGCGGCGTCTACGAACTCCTGCGGGACGCCCACGAACTCGTGCCCGGCATCACGGAGCTGCCGCTGACCGAGACCCGCGCAGGCCTGCGCCCGGCCTCCCCCGACAACGCGCCGCTGCTCGGCCCGACCCGGCTGCCCGGCCTGCTGCTGGCCACCGGGCACTACCGCAACGGCGTGCTGCTGACGCCCGTGACGGGCGACGTCATGGCGCACGCCCTGACCACCGGGGAACTGCCCGACGAGGCGCGCCCGTTCACCCCGCGGCGCTTCACCGGGCCCTCCCCCGTCCCCCCTACGCAGTCGTTCACGGAGCAACCCGCATGAGTACGAACATTTCCGTCTCCGTCAATGGGGAGGCGCGCGAAGTGGCCCCGGGCACCACGCTCGACGTCCTCGTCGCCACGCTCACCGCGGCGCCCTCCGGTGTCGCCGCCGCCCTCAACGAGACCGTCGTCCCGCGCGCGCGGTGGACCGGCACGGCACTCGTCGCCGGCGACCGCGTCGAAGTGCTCACCGCCGTCCAGGGAGGCTGATCCGACCATGGCAGACGACCCTTTCGTCCTCGGCGGGCTCACCCTCTCCTCGCGCCTGATCATGGGTACGGGCGGGGCGCCCAGCCTCGACGTCCTGGAACGGTCCCTGGTCGCGTCCGGCACCGAGCTGACCACCGTCGCGATGCGCCGCCTCGACCCGGGCGTGCAGGGCTCGGTGCTCTCCGTGCTCGACCGGCTCGGCATCCGCGTCCTGCCGAACACGGCGGGCTGCTACACCGCCGGTGAGGCCGTCCTGACCGCCCGCCTCGCGCGCGAGGCGCTCGGCACGGACCTGGTGAAGCTGGAGGTCATCGCGGACGAGCGGACGCTGCTGCCCGACCCGATCGAGCTGCTGGACGCCGCCGAGATTCTGGTCGACGACGGTTTCACGGTCCTGCCGTACACGAACGACGACCCGGTGCTCGCCCGCAAGCTCCAGGACGTGGGCTGCGCGGCGATCATGCCGCTCGGCTCGCCCATCGGCTCGGGGCTCGGCATCCGCAATCCGCACAACTTCCAGCTGATCGTGGAGCACGCGCGCGTGCCGGTGATCCTGGACGCGGGCGCGGGCACGGCGTCCGACGCCACGCTCGCGATGGAGCTGGGGTGCGCGGGCGTGATGCTCGCCTCGGCGGTGACGCGGGCGCAGGAGCCGGTCCTGATGGCGGAGGCCATGCGGCACGGCGTCGAGGCGGGGCGCCTCGCCCACCGGGCCGGGCGGATTCCCCGGCGGCACTTCGCGGAGGCGTCCTCTCCCGCGGAGGGCATGGCCAGGCTCGATCCGGAGCGGCCGGCGTTCGGGACGCCCTGAGAAGGGCGGGGCTCTGGGCGCTCACGGCTGCCCGCCGGGGGCCCGGCGCCCGTCACAGCTCGGCTGCAGTCCGGCCGCGGGCAGGACCGGCCGGGACGAGGTGTCGGTGGCGGCTCGTAGACTCCCCTGCGTGGACACGACCCTTCAGGACCCCCTCGTCGGGCAGCTGCTCGACAGCCGTTACCGGATCGAGGGGCGCATCGCGGTGGGCGGGATGGCCACGGTCTACCGGGCCGTGGACACCCGCCTCGACCGCGTGCTCGCGCTCAAGGTGATGCACCCCGCGCTGGCGGCCGACGCCTCCTTCGTGGACCGTTTCATCCGCGAGGCCAAATCGGTCGCCCGCCTCTCGCATCCGAACGTGGTGGGCGTCTTCGACCAGGGCACCGACGGGTCGTACGTCTATCTGGCGATGGAGTACATCGCGGGCTGCACCCTGCGCGACGTCCTGCGCGAGCGCGGCGCGCTCCAGCCGCGGGCCGCGCTCGACATCCTGGAGCCGGTCCTCGCCGCCCTCGGCGCCGCGCACCGCGCCGGGTTCGTGCACCGCGACATGAAGCCGGAGAACGTCCTGATAGGGGACGACGGCCGGGTCAAGGTCGCCGACTTCGGGCTCGTCCGCGCGGTGGACACCGTCACGAACACCACGGGCACCGTCCTTGGCACCGTCTCCTACCTCGCCCCCGAGCAGATCGAGCACGGCACGTCCGACACGCGTGTGGACGTGTACGCGTGCGGCGTCGTGCTCTACGAGATGCTGACCGGCGCCAAGCCGCACTCCGGGGACTCCCCCGCCCAGGTGCTCTACCAGCACCTCAACGAGGACGTGCCGCCCCCGTCGGCGGCCGTGCCCGGGCTCGCCCCCGAACTCGACGGGCTGGTGGCCCACGCCACGGCCCGCACCCCCGACGCCCGCCCGTACGACGCGGTGGCGCTCCTCGCCCGGCTCCGGGAGGCCCGGGCCGCCCTGAGCGAGGAGCAGCTCGACGCGGTGCCGCCGCAGGCGCACACGACGGAGCACGACAACGCCGAGGACCGCACCAGCGTCATCCCGCGCGCGGCCCGCTCCGGCCGGCCGCCGCTGCCCGCCGAGGGCGGCGCCGGGCAGGACCCGCTGAACCGCACGAGTGTCCTGCCGACCCCGCCGGCCGCGCCCGCCGCGCCCGTCCGGCCGGGGCGCCGCCGCCTCGATCCGCGCCGCCGCACGCTGGCGGTGGTCGCCGCGGTGCTGCTGGCCCTCGGTCTGGGCGCCGGGGTCTGGTACATCAACTCCGGGCAGTTCACGGAGGTCCCACCGGTCCTGGCGAAGACCGAGGCGCAGGCCAGGAAGCGTCTGGCGGACGCCGGTCTGGAGGTGAAGGAGGTCAAGCGCGCCTACAGCGACACGGACAAGCGCGGCACGGTCATGGACAGCGACCCCGAGGCGGGCGACCGCATCCGGCAGAACGACCAGGTGACGCTGACCGTCTCGCGCGGCCCGGAGAAGGTGAAGGTGCCGGACGTCAAGGACATCCCGCTGGCCAGGGCGAAGCAGGAGCTGAAGAACTCCGGTCTCGCCCCCGGCATGGTCACCAAGGGCTTCAGCGACAGCGTCGAGAAGGGCTCCGTGATCAGCACGGACCCGAGGGCGGGCTTCACCCGCAAGGCGGACTCGGCCGTCGCCCTGGTGGTCAGCAAGGGCCGCGCGGTCCAGGTGCCCGACGTGACGGGTGACTCCGAGGCCGACGCCACCTCGGAGCTGGAGGACGCCGGGCTCAAGGTGAAGATCGATCCGAACCGGAAGCACTCCGACGAGGACAAGGGCGCCGTCGTCGAGCAGTCCCCCGGGGCGGACAGGCAGCTCGCCGAGGGCGACACCGTCACGCTGGTCCTCTCCAAGGGCCCGCCGATGGTCGAGGTCCCGGATGTGACCGGGATGAGCGTGGACGACGCCGTGGACGCGCTGGAGGACGCGGGCTTCGACGTGGACAAGGACCGCGGTCTGCTCGGCCTCTTCGGGGACACGGTCAAGAAGCAGTCGGTGGACGGCGGCGACAAGGCCCCCAAGGGGTCCACGATCACCATCGAGATCCGCTGAGGTCATCGAACTCTCCTGACCGCACCCGCGAGGCCGCCGACGGCCCGTCGCTCTCCTCAGGGACGGGTGGATGTTCCGTCGGGGGCCATGACCAATCCCACCCCCGGTGCTGTCCGCGTGCCCCCGCGTGCGTGCCACCCTTGACAGGGTGAGCAGCGACAACACCCTCCTGACGGCGTCCCGCGGCGCCGCGTCCCGCAACCCCGTCGGCGGCCATGTGCCCGTGGCCGGCGGCCTGGCCTCCGTGGGGCTTTCCTACGCCCGGGACATCGGCGCCGAGGCCGTCCAGGTCTTCGTGGCCAATCCGCGCGGCTGGGCGACTCCGCCGGGGAACCCGAAGCAGGACGAGGCGTTCCGCGCGGCCTGCGCCGCCGAGAACATCCCGGCGTACGTCCACGCGCCCTACCTCATCAACTTCGGCTCGCACACCGGGGCGACCGCCGAGAAGTCCGTGGACTCCCTGCGCCACTCGCTGCGCCGGGGCCGCGAGATCGGCGCGCTCGGCGTCGTCGTGCACACCGGTTCCGCGACCGGCGGACGGGAGCGCGGGGTGGCCCTGAAGCAGATGCGGGAGCTGGTGCTGCCCCTGCTGGACGAGCTGACGCACGACGACGACCCGTACCTGCTCCTGGAGTCGACCGCCGGCCAGGGCGCCTCGCTCTGCTCCCGCACCTGGGACTTCGGGCCGTACTTCGAGGCGCTGGACGCCCACCCGAGGCTGGGCGTGTGCCTGGACACCTGCCACATCTACGCGGCCGGGCACGACCTGGCGGGCCCCGGCGGCATGAAGCAGACCCTCGACCTCCTGGTCGACACGGTCGGCGAGGGCCGGCTGAAGCTCGTGCACGCGAACGACTCCAAGGACGTCGTCGGCGCCCACAAGGACCGGCACGAGAACATCGGATCCGGCCACATCGGCGAGGAGCCCTTCCGCGAGCTGATGCTCCACCCCGCCACCGAGGGCGTACCGCTGATCATCGAGACGCCCGGCGGCAAGGACGGGCACGCGGCGGACGTGGCGCGGCTCAAGGGGCTCAGGAGCAGCTAGAAACACTTGAAGAGTACCCCTGGGGGGTATACGGTTCCTGTCTGGCGGCAGGAACCGTTGCCTTACGTTGGGGAGCCAGTCATGCAGCACGAGACAGACGCCGAGCACACGCACCAGCACCACCAGCACCACGACGACGACCACGCCCCGCAGGACCACGCGCACCATCTCCCGCAGGGCGGCGGGGTCAGCTGGCGCATGGCCGCCCAGGCGACGTTGCACTGCCTCACGGGCTGCGCCATCGGCGAGGTGCTCGGGATGATCATCGGCACCGCGCTCGGCTGGGGCAACGTGCCGACGATGATCCTCGCCATCGCCCTGGCCTTCGCCTTCGGTTACGCCCTGACGCTGCGCGGCATCCTCAAGGCGGGCGTCGACTTCAGGACCGCCTTCCGCGTGGCGCTCGCCGCCGACACGCTCTCCATCGCCGTGATGGAGCTGATCGACAACGGCGTGATCGCGCTGTGGCCCGGCGCCATGGACGCGCACCTGGGCGACCCGATGTTCTGGTGGATCCTGGCCATCGCCCTGGCCGCCGCTTTCGTGGTCACCACCCCCGTGAACAAGTGGATGATCGGCCGCGGCAAGGGCCACGCGGTGGTGCACCAGTACCACCACTGAGCGGGTGCGCCGGCTAGAGCTCGGGGCCGTCCCCGGGCTCTTCCTGGTAGGAGTAGCGCTGCTCCCGCCAGGGGTCGCCGACGTTGTGATAGCCGCGCTCCTCCCAGAAGCCGCGGCGGTCGGCGGTCATGTACTCGACGCCGCGGACCCACTTGGGGCCCTTCCAGGCGTACAGATGCGGCACGACGAGCCGCAGGGGGAAGCCGTGCTCCGCGGTGAGCAGTTCGCCGCCCTTGTGGGTGGCGAAAATCGTGTCCTCGGCGGCGAAGTCCGCCATCCGCAGATTGGAGCTGAAGCCGTACTCGGCCCAGACCATGACGTGGGTGGCCTCGGGGGCGGGCGGCGCCAGCTCCAGGAGCGTGCGGGCGGGCACGCCGCCCCACTCGGCGCCCAGCATGCTGAACTTCGTGACGCAGTGCAGATCGCCCACGACCGTGGCGTAGGGCAGGGCGGAGAACTCCTCGTGGGTCCAGCAGTGCTTCTCGCCGTCCGCCGTGGCCCCGAAGACCCTGAACTCCCAGCGCTCGGGGCGGAACTTCGGCACCGGACCGTAGTGCGTCACCGGCCAGCCGCGCTGCAGCCGCTGACCCGGCGGAAGCTCCGACTCCGCCGCCTGTCGAGATGCGCGTTCCGCCGGCTGACCCATGACTCCATCCTGACAGACGGGGGACAGTGGGAGTGACCAGACGAAGTCTGACAGATACGGATTCGGGCAACTCCTACTAAGCGTGCACTTACTGGACGGCTTCCGAACACCGGTGCAAAGATGCGCGCTACCTGCCCAGTTCACCCCCGTGGAAGGAGCCTCTGCGATGCAGGGCGACCCCGAGGTCCTCGAATTTCTCAACGAGCAGCTGACCGCCGAGCTGACGGCGATCAACCAGTACTTTCTCCACGCCAAGATGCAGGAGAACTTCGGCTGGACCAAGCTCGCCAAGTACACCCGCGCCGAGTCGTTCGACGAGATGAAGCACGCGGAGACGCTGACCGACCGGATCCTGTTCCTCGACGGTCTGCCCAACTACCAGCGGCTCTTCCACGTCCGGGTGGGCCAGAGCGTCACCGAGATGTTCCAGGCGGACCGGCAGGTCGAGGTGGAGGCGATCGACCGCCTCAAGCGCGGCATCGAGGTCATGCGGGCCAAGGGCGACATCACCTCGGCCAACATCTTCGAGTCGATCCTCGCGGACGAGGAGCACCACATCGACTACCTCGACACCCAGCTCGAACTGGTCGAGAAGCTGGGCGAGCCGCTCTATCTGGCGCAGCTCATCGAGCAGCCGGAGAGCTGAGGCCCGCGGGCCCCGGCGGGGCTCAGGCCGCCTCCTCCAGCGCGGCGAGCGCCGGTGTCCCCTGGTCGACCAGTTCGCGGCGGGGGCACGCGCCCCTGCCGAGCAGTGCCTGGATGCGCCGTACGCATGAACCGCAGTCCGTGCCCGCCTTGCAGGCCGAGGCTATCTGGCGGGGGGTGCAGGCACCGGCCTCCGCGTGCTTCTTCACCTGCGCCTCGGTGACCCCGAAGCAGTTGCAGACGTACACGCGGCTCACCTCCCGGACGGGGGACGGACAGGACTCATCAGCGGCGCCGTCCCGATTGATCGGTGAGGCTAACCTAACCTTACCCATGACTCGGGGCCCACAAAAGCCCCCGATACGCCGGTGGGGCGCGGATCACATGGATCCGCGCCCCACTCGTACGTACGTCCCAAGGACCTACTGGTCGCGGTACATCTCCGCCACCAGGAACGCCAGGTCGAGCGACTGGCTGCGGTTGAGCCGCGGGTCGCAGGCCGTCTCGTAGCGCTGGTGCAGGTCGTCGACGAAGATCTCGTCGCCGCCGCCCACGCACTCGGTGACGTCGTCACCGGTCAGCTCCACGTGGATGCCGCCCGGGTGGGTGCCGAGGGCCTTGTGGACCTCGAAGAAGCCCTTGACCTCGTCGAGCACGTCGTCGAAGCGGCGGGTCTTGTGGCCGGAGGCCGCCTCGTAGGTGTTGCCGTGCATCGGGTCGGTGATCCAGGCGACGGTCGCGCCGGAGGCGGTGACCTTCTCGACCAGCTCGGGCAGCTTGTCGCGGACCTTGTCGGCGCCCATGCGGACGATGAAGGTCAGCCGGCCGGGCTCGCGGTCGGGGTCGAGGCGCTCGATGTACTGCAGCGCCTCCTCGGCCGTGGTGGTCGGGCCGAGCTTGACGCCGATCGGGTTGCGGATCCGCGCGGCGAACTCGATGTGCGCGTGGTCGAGCTGGCGGGTGCGCTCACCGATCCAGACCATGTGGCCCGAGGTGTCGTACAGCCGGCCGGTGCGGGAGTCGACGCGGGTCAGCGCGCCCTCGTAGTCGAGCAGCAGCGCCTCGTGGGAGGCGTAGAACTCGACGGTCTTGAACTCCTCCGGGTCGGTGCCGCAGGCCCGCATGAAGTGCAGCGCGTTGTCGATCTCGCGCGCCAGCTGCTCGTAGCGCTGGCCGGACGGGGAGGACTTCACGAAGTCCTGGTTCCAGGCGTGCACCTGGCGCAGGTCGGCGTAGCCACCGGTGGTGAAGGCGCGCACCAGGTTCAGCGTGGAGGCGGAGGCGTGGTACATCCGCTTCAGGCGCTCGGGGTCCGGGATCCGGGCCTCTTCGGTGAAGGCGAAGCCGTTGACGGAGTCGCCGCGGTAGGTCGGCAGCGTCACGCCGTCGCGGGTCTCGGTCGGCTTGGAGCGCGGCTTGGAGTACTGCCCCGCGATGCGGCCCACCTTCACGACGGGCACGGACGCCGCGTACGTGAGGACGGCACCCATCTGGAGCAGGGTCTTCAGCTTGTTGCGGATGTGGTCGGCCGACACGGCGTCGAAGGCCTCGGCGCAGTCGCCGCCCTGGAGCAGGAACGCCTCTCCCTTGGCGACGGAGGCCAGTCGGGCGCGCAGCTGGTCGCACTCGCCCGCGAAGACGAGCGGCGGATACGACTCGAGGTCCGCGATCACATCGCGCAGAGCCTCGGCATCGGGGTACTCGGGCTGCTGCGCCGCGGGCAGGTTTCGCCAGGTGTTGCCACCGGTTGCGGTGGTCTTAGCGTTCACGGTCACCTCGTCAACATTACGGGGTCGGACGCACCGGTCCATTCACCCGCTCACCAAGTGAGACGGAGCAGACACGGAAGAGCGGGCGCCTCGCGCGGCCCGCCCGCGTACGGCGCCCGTCCCGGCCGGCGCCTCGATCCGCCGACGATGCGCCGCCGATGCGCTAGGGTGCCGGACATGCACGCGCAGACGACGACGCGAAACTGGTGGTGGCCCGCTCATCCGGCGGCCCACTGACTGCGCGTACGCACGACTCGCGAAGGCCGCCCGAGGGGCGGCCTTCTGTGTTTCCCGGCGCTCGCCGGGGCCGGGCCGTTCCTCCTTCGAGTGAGAAGGAACCCGACCCATGCAGCAGACCGTCCTCACCGACCTGCTCCGCCACGACCGCCCGTTCGCCCTGCTGCGCCGCCGCACGCCGGGCCGCGACCACGACACGGTCGAGGTCCTCATCGGCCCGACGGGCACCTACGACCGCCTCGCGGACATCCCCGAGGGCCTCGCGCTCGTGCCCTTCCGGCAGATCAGGGAGCGCGGCTTCGACGTCCGCGACGACGGCACGCCGCTGACCGTCCTCACCCCCGAGGAGACGTACGAACTGCCGCTCGACGCGGCCCTGGCGGCGCTGCCCGCGCACGACGTGCGGGTCGAGGGCGGCGCCTTCGACGTGGACGACGCGGCGTACGCGGACATCGTCGGGCGCGTCCTGCGCGAGGAGATCGGGCGGGGCGAGGGCGCCAACTTCGTCATCCGCCGGACCTACGAGGGGCAGATCCCGGGGTTCGGCAGAGCGGACGCCCTCGCGCTCTTCCGGCGGCTCCTGGTGGGTGAGCGGGGGGCGTACTGGACGTACGTCGTGCACACCGGGGAGCGCACGCTCGTCGGGGCGAGCCCCGAGGTGCATGTGCGGATGTCGGGCGGGACGGTCGTCATGAACCCGATCAGCGGCACCTACCGCTACCCGGCGGGCGGGCCGACCGCCGACGACCTGCTCGCCTTCCTCGCCGACGGCAAGGAGATCGAGGAGCTGTCGATGGTCGTCGACGAGGAGCTCAAGATGATGTGCACCGTCGGCGACCGGGGCGGGGTCGTGATCGGGCCGCGCCTGAAGGAGATGGCCCACCTCGCGCACACCGAGTACGAGTTGCGCGGCAAGTCCTCGCTGGACGTGCGGGAGGTCCTGAAGGAGACCATGTTCGCGGCGACCGTCACCGGGTCGCCGGTGCAGAACGCCTGCCGCGTCATCGAACGCCACGAGGCCGGGGGCCGCGGCTATTACGCGGGCGCCCTCGCGCTCGTCGGCCGGGACGCGGGCGGCGCGCAGACCCTGGACTCCCCCATCCTGATCCGCACCGCCGACATCTGTGCCGCCGGGAGGCTGCGGGTGCCGGTCGGGGCGACGCTGGTGCGCGGCTCGGACCCCGCGGGCGAGGTCGCGGAGACCCACGCCAAGGCGGCGGGCGTGCTGGCCGCCCTCGGCGTGCGCCCCGGGCGGCCGCGCCATGAGGACGTGCGCCCCGCCCTCGCCGACGATCCCCGCGTGCGTGCCGCTCTGGACGGGCGGCGCGCCCACCTCGCGCCGTTCTGGCTGCGGATGCAGGAGCCGGCCCAGGAGCTGACCGGGCACGCGCTCGTCGTGGACGGCGAGGACACGTTCACCGCGATGCTCGCGCACGTCCTGCGCTCCCTGGGGCTCCAGGTGTCCGTGCGGCGGTACGACGCGGTGGGGCTGCGGGAGGCGGTGCTCGCGCACCGGGGTCCGGTCGTGCTCGGTCCCGGGCCCGGCGACCCGTCCGACCTCGCGGACCCGAAGATGCGGTTCCTGCGCTCCCTGACGGCGGAGGTGCTCGCCGGCCACGGGCACGGCGTGCTGGGCGTCTGCCTCGGGCACGAGCTGATCGCGGCGGAACTGGGCCTGGAGATCGTCCGCAAGGACGTGCCGCACCAGGGCGCGCAGAGCGAGGTCGACCTGTTCGGGCGGACCGAGACGGTGGGGTTCTACAACAGCTTCGTGGCGCACTGCGACGACACGGGGGCGGCGGAGCTGGCCGCGCGCGGCGTGGCGGTCAGCAGGGACACGGCGAGCGGCGCGGTCCACGCGCTGCGCGGGGCCTCGTTCGCCGGTGTGCAGTTCCATCCGGAGTCGGTGCTGACGCTGCGCGGCACCGAGGTCGTGCGGGAGCTGCTCGGTCAGGTCCTGTCCACGGCGGGGACCAGGACGTTCTCGCCGCGGCGGCCCTCGATGTAGTCCAGGACGTTGGCCAGGGTGGTGTCGATGATCTGACTGACGGCGTCCGCGGTGTAGTACGCCTGGTGGGACGTGACCAGCACGTTCGGGAACGTCACGAGGCGGGCCAGGGTGTCGTCCGCCATGGCCTCCAGGGACTTGTCGAGGAAGAACAGGCCCGCCTCCGCCTCGTACACGTCCAGGCCCACGCCCGTGAAGCGCCCGGCGCGCAGCTCGGCGACGAGGGCCTCGGTGTCGATCAGTCCGCCGCGGCTGGAGTTCACCAGGATCGCGTCGTCCTTCATCGCCCGCAGCGCCGCCGCGTCCACGAGGTGCCGCGTGGAGGGGAGCAGCGGCACGTGCAGGCTGAGCAGATCGGCCTCGGCGAAGAGCCGGTCCTTCTCCACATAGGTCATGCCCAGCTCGACGCAGGCCTGGTTGGGCGCGGCGTCCCAGCCGAGCAGGCGCATGCCGAAGCCGTGCGCGATGCGCGTGAACGCCTCGCCGATCCTGCCGGTGCCGAGGACGCCGACGGTGCGGCCGCGCAGGTCGCGGCCCATCAGCCCGTCGAGGCGGAAGTCGAAGTCGCGGGTGCGGTTGCTCGCCCGGACGATGCGGCGGTTGACGGCCATCGCGAGCGTCCAGGCGAACTCGGCCACGGAGTAGGGCGAGTAGGACGAGACGCGGGCGACGGTCAGGCCGAGGCGCTCGGCGACCTGGAGGTCGATGTTGTTGAACCCGGTGGAGCGCTGGGCGATCATCTGCGTCCCACCGGCCGCGAGGGTCTGCAGGACGCGGTTGTCCAGGGTCGCGTTGACGCTGGAGGAGATGATCTCGTAGCCCGCGGCGATGGGGGCGGTGTCCTCATCGAGGAAGACGTCGAGGCAGCGGACGTCGTGGTGTCCCTCGAAGGCCTTCTCCAGCAGCGGCTTCTCGTCCGATTGCACGCCAAATGCGAGGATTTCCATGGGTGTGAGTCTATTGAGCGCTGATCGGGACAGCACACCGGCCCCGCCCGGAGCCGTCCCGGTCGGGCCGGTGGGGGTGCCCTCGCCGTCAGCCGAAGAAGACGCCGACCTCCTCGTACAGCGCCGGGTCCACCGTCTTCAGGCGGGCCGTGGCCTCCGCGATCGGGACGCGGACGATGTCCGTGCCGCGCAGCGCGACCATCTTGCCGAAGTCGCCGTCGCGCACCGCCTCGATCGCGTGCAGGCCGAAGCGGGTGGCGAGCCAGCGGTCGAAGGCGCTCGGGGTGCCGCCGCGCTGGACGTGGCCGAGGACGGTGGTGCGCGCCTCCTTGCCGGTGCGCCCCTCGATCTCCTTGGCGAGCCACTCACCGACCCCGGAGAGCCGGACGTGCCCGAAGGAGTCCTGCGTACCGTCCTTGAGGACCATCTCGCCGTCCTTGGGCATCGCCCCTTCCGCGACGACGACGATCGGGGCGTACGACGCCTTGAACCGCGAGGTCACCCAGGCGCAGACCTGCTCGACGTCGAAGCGCTGCTCGGGGATGAGGATGACGTTGGCGCCGCCGGCGAGGCCCGAGTGCAGGGCGATCCAGCCGGCGTGCCGGCCCATGACCTCCACGACGAGGACCCGCATGTGGGACTCGGCGGTGGTGTGCAGGCGGTCGATCGCCTCGGTGGCGATGCCGACGGCGGTGTCGAAGCCGAAGGTGTAGTCGGTGGCGGAGAGGTCGTTGTCGATGGTCTTCGGGACGCCGACGACCGGGACGCCGTACTCGTCGGTGAGGCGCGCGGCGACGCCGAGCGTGTCCTCGCCGCCGATCGCGACGAGGGAGTCGACCTCGTGCTTGGCGAGGTTCTCCTTGATGCGCCGCACGCCGTTCTCCGCCTTGAACGGGTTGGTGCGCGAGGAGCCGAGGATGGTGCCGCCGCGCGGCAGGATGCCGCGGACCGCGGGGATGTCGAGCGGGACGGTGTCGCCCTCCAGCGGACCGCGCCAGCCGTCCCGGAACCCGACGAAGTCGTAGTCGTACTCCTGCACGCCCTTGCGGACGATGCCCCGGATGACGGCGTTGAGCCCGGGGCAGTCGCCGCCGCCGGTCAGTACGCCGATTTTCTTGGCCCCCATGGAAGAGTCCCTTCGCCTCAGTGACCTGACGCGAGTCACGCTAATGGTGATCCAGGTCACCCGGGGACGGGGCGTACGGTCAATTCCCCGCCGGGATACGGGAGTTGATCAGGGGCTTTCACTCGTACGAGGGGTCAGGCGTCGCCGCCCCTGTCGATGCCGCGCTCGATCGCGTACCGCACGAGCTCCACCCTGTTGTGCAGCTGGAGCTTGCCCAGGGTGTTCTGGACGTGGTTCTGCACGGTCCGGTGGGAGATGACCAGGCGCTCGGCGATCTGCTTGTAGCTCAGGCCCTTGGCGACCAGGCGCAGGACCTCCGTCTCCCGGTCGGTGAGGCGCGGGGCCTTCGGGTCGTCCGGGGTGCCGGCCGCGGGCTCGGTGGCCAGCCGGCGGTACTCGCCGAGGACCAGGCCCGCGAGGCCCGGGGTGAAGACCGCGTCGCCGACGGCCGTGCGGCGCACGGCGTCGATCAGCTCCCGCGTGGAAGCCGACTTCAGGAGATAGCCGGTGGCCCCGGACTTGACCGCCTCCAGGACGTCGGCGTGCTCGCCGCTCGCCGACAGGACGAGGACGCGCAGCGCGGGGTTGGCGGCGACCAGCTCCTTGCAGACCTGGACGCCGGGCTTGAGCGGGAGGTTCAGGTCCAGGACGAGCACGTCGGGGGCGGCGGCCTGCGCGCGGCGGACGGCCTGCTCGCCGTCCCCGGCGGTGGCGACCACGTCCAGGCCCGCCTCGGCGAGATCGCGGGCGACCGCGTCGCGCCACATCGGGTGGTCGTCGACGACCATGACCCTGATGGCGGCGGCGCCGCCCGCCGTCCGTCCGGGGCCGCCGTCGGCCTCCGCGGGCACCGGCCCGGCCTGCTGTCGCTGCTGCTCGGTCATCGTGTCCTTCCTGCCTTCCCCCGTGTGTCCCGTGCCGCTTCGCGCGGGACCCTCAATTCCACTTCCGTGCCCTGGCCCGGCACCGAGAGCAGCTCCGCCGTGCCCCCGATGTCCCGCAGCCGCCCCCGGATCGACAGGGCGACGCCGAGGCGCCCCTCCCCCTCGGCCTCGGCGAGCCGGCCCTCCGGGATGCCCGGCCCGTCGTCCCGGACCGTCACGATCACCTCGCCCGGCTCGTCCTCGACCAGGATCCAGGCGTGGGCGTTCGCTCCGGCGTGTCTGCGGACATTGTCCAGTGCGGCACCGACAGCGGCCGCCAGCTCCCGGGCGGCGGGCGGCGCGAGGAGCACCGGGGCGCCCGGTTCGGACAGGGTCACCTTCGCCCCGGCGTGCGGGGCGAGGAGGGGGCGCACATCGCGGGGCGCCGTGTCGTCGGGCTCCTCGTCGGCTTCCTCGACCAGGCGTACGAGCGCGCCCTGGGCGGCGTCCTCCGAGGCGCGCGAGGCGGGCACCAGGCCGCCGGCGACCAGGGTGCGCAGCGCCACTTCCTGCTCGCCCGCCAGCCGGCCCAGTTCGGCGGCCTCGCCGCCGAGGGCGGTGCCGCGCCGCTGCACCATGGCGAGGACCTGCAGGACGCTGTCGTGGATGTCGCGGGCGAGGCGCTCGCGCTCACGGGTCGCGGCCTCGATCTCCAGGGCGCGTGCCAGGGTGCGCTCGGAGGCGCGGGCCACCTCCACGACGTAGCCGATGGCGATGGAGGCGATGCACACGAGCAGGACGTTGTGCACGGTGTCGCGGCTGAACGCGCCGCGCTGCACGACGTTGGCGACGCCCACCAGCAGGGAGGCGAGGGCCGCCCAGCGCCAGCCGCCCTTGATGGCGAACGCGAGGACGGCGCCGGCGGTCCATATGGAGGGCAGCGTCGGGCCGCCGTCGACGATCCGCTGGTGCGCGTAGGCGAGCGGCGTGAGCAGGATGCCCGCGAGGGCCACGGTCAGGTCGGTGACGAGGAATTGCCGGGTGCAGCTCGCGGCGCCGGCCACGCGGGGCAGCGAGCCGAGCGTCCAGCCGGCGAGCACCACGTAGTACGCGATGGCCACCCAGGGGCGCTCGGCCCGCTCGTGCGCCGTCGAGAAGAGGCCGATCGCGTAGAGCATCGTCAGGACGCGGTAGCCGGCGAGCGCGCGCCAGAGCGGCTGCTCGACCGACATCCTCATGACTCTCTCGCGCCTGACCACGACCCCGTCCCCCCGCGTCCCCGTGCCCCGGCGCCGTCCCCCGCCGCCGTCTTCCCCGCCGTCCTCCCGCCCCCTGAACGGACGCCGCTAGGAGCCGGAGCGTTCCTCGTCCTGCCGCTGCTTGTCCGCCGCCTTGTCGGCCGCCGCCTTCTCGGCCGCCTTGGCGGCCTTCACGGCGTCGGCGATCTGCCGCTTCGCGGCCGTCGCGTACATGTCGACGTACTCCTGGCCGGAGAGCTTCATGATCTCGTACATGACCTCGTCCGTCAGCGCCCGCAGCACGAAGCGGTCCTGCTCCATGCCCTGGTAGCGGCGGAAGTCGAGCGGCTTGCCGATGCGGATGCCCGGGCGCATCAGCTTGGGGAGCACCTTGCCGGGCGGCTGGATCTTCTCCGTGTCGATCATGGCCACGGGCAGCACCGGCGCGCCGGTGGCGAGCGCCACGCGCGCGAGGCCGCCGGGCTTGCCGCGGTAGAGGCGGCCGTCGGGCGAGCGGGTGCCCTCGGGGTAGATGCCGAACAGCTCGCCGCGCTCCAGGACCTCGATGCCGCTCTTGATGGCCGCCTCGCCCGCGCCGCGCGCTCCGGAGCGGTCGACGGGCAGCTGGCCCACGCCCTTGAAGAAGGCGGCGGTGAGCTTGCCCTTCACCCCGGGTGAGGTGAAGTACTCCGCCTTGGCGATGAAGGTGACCTTGCGGTCGAGGACCGCGGGGAGGAAGAAGGAGTCCGAGAACGAGAGGTGGTTGCTCGCGAGAATCGCGGGCCCTTCGGCGGGGACGTTCTCAAGGCCCTCCACCCAGGGCCTGAAGCCGAGCTTCAGCGGCCCTCCGATGGCAACCTTCATTGCGCCGTAGATCAAACCGAGTGCCTCCTGTTTCTGTGGATCAGACCTTAACCCGGGGTACGGCCAATGGGCCCGACGACCCTGGTCGGTGTCAGTCCGGTCGCGTACGGTGAGGTACTCCTTACCCCCCTTGCCACATCTCACGAAGGAGACCGAAGGTGCCGGTCCTCCCCGGAGCCGAGCCGTACCGCCACGATGGCGGCGAGGTCGGCGTCCTGCTCTGCCACGGCTTCACCGGATCCCCGCAGTCGCTGCGCCCCTGGGCCGAGTTCCTGGCCGAGCGGGGTCTGACCGTCTCGCTGCCGCTCCTTCCCGGGCACGGCACCCGCTGGCAGGACATGCAGGTCACCGGCTGGCAGGACTGGTACGCGGAGGTGGAGCGCGAGCTGCGCGTCCTGCGGGAGCGGTGCTCGCGGGTCTTCGTCTGCGGCCTCTCCATGGGCGGCACGCTCACGCTGCGGCTGGCGGCCAGGCACGGCGACGCGATCAGCGGCATCGTCCTGGTCAACCCGGCGAACAAGCTGCACGGCCTGTCCCCCTACGCGCTGCCGGTCGCCCGTCATCTCGTGCGGACGACGAAGGGCATCACCAGCGACATCGCCAAGGACGGCCCGGTGGAGATCGGCTACGACCGGGTGCCGTTGCACGCCGCGCACTCCATGCGCCGCCTGCTGCGGCTGGTCGACGGTGAACTGCCGCAGGTGACCCAGCCGTTGCTGCTGCTCCACAGCCCGCGGGACCACGTGGTGCCGCCCGTCGACTCGGCCCGCGTCCTCAGCCGCGTCTCGTCCACGGACGTCACCGAGATCCTGCTGGAACAGAGCTACCACGTGGCGACGTTGGACCATGACGCGGACCGGATCTTCGAGGAGAGCCACGCGTTCATCGACCGGCTCGCCCCCAGCGTCGGCAAGGAAGGGACGGCCACCGGTGGCTGAGCACGAGGCGGACCGCGACGAGAGCCGTGACGAGAGCCGTGAGGGGAAGCGCGAGCAGAACCGCGACGGCGCTCGCGGGCCCGACCGGAGCGAGCCCTCCGGCGACGGGCTGCCGCTGGACGAGGACGCCGCCTGGCAGGCGATCGTCGCGGCCTACGGCGAGGAGCCCGCGGACCCGCCGGGCGCGAAGCCCTTCAAGTCGGTCGAGGACCTGGCGCTCCTGGAAGCGGAGTCCAACGGCCCGGCGGACGGCCCCGCGAGCGCCCGCACCAAGGACCCGGGCAAGGAGGCCGAGGACAGCTCGGCCTCGAAGGACGACACCGGCTCCGGCGCGGGCAAGGCGCTCGGCAGCTCCGTCTCCTTCGCGCCCGGCGTCGGCGGCCCCCGCGACCACACCCCCGCGCAGCCCTCCGAGGACGACTTCGACGCGGACGACGAGGGGCACTTCGTACCGCCGGAGCCGCCGCCGCTGCCCGAAGCCGACGTGACCGCCAAGTTCGCCTGGCTGGCCGTGCTCGGCGGCCCGCTGCTCATCCTGCTCGCCGTGCTGCTCGGCTGGCAGATGACGTGGTGGCTGACCACCCTCGGCATCGGCGGCTTCCTCGGCGGCTTCGCCACGCTCGTGGTGCGGATGAACGGCGGGGACGACGAGGAGGACGACGACCCGGGGCGCGGCGCGGTCGTCTGAGGACCGGGCCGTCGCCGGGTGCCCTATCGGGCGGGCGGCACCCTGAGGGCGGCCAGGACCGGCAGATGGTCCGTGGCCGCCCTCAGGTCCGTCGCGCTCACCCCGGGCAGGTGCGAGGGCACGCCGCAGCCGAGGACCTCGATCCCGGGTGTCGCGAAGATCGCGTCGATGCGCTGGTGCGGGTCCTCGGGGGTGGAGGTGTGCTCGCCGCCCCAGGGGTTGGCCGTCCAGCAGTCCCGCAGCTCGGCCGCGAGCCCGCGGAACGTCCGCCCCTGCGGCCGCTCGTTGAGGTCGCCGCCCGCGACCGCGTGCTCCACGCCGAGAGCGGCGAGGCGCTCGAGCAGCATCCCGCCCTGGGCGCGGCGCTCCTCGGCCTGGAGGCTGAGGTGGCAGCTCAGGACGCCGAGGCGGGCACCGCCGAAGCGGACGACGGCGGTCGCGAAGCCGCGCCGGTGCAGCCCCGGCGTGAGGGGCAGCAGGACGTCCTCGGTCCGTTCGACTCCCGCCCGCAGCGAGCAGAGCAGCGCGGGCCCGGCCGCGGAGCCGCCGCCGGAGAGGACCACCAGGTCGGCGGCGTGCGCGAGCCGGGCGAGCTTCTTGCGCCAGCGGAAGAACCGCGGCGCCTCCTGGATCAGGACGAGATCGGGGGCGCAGGCGGCCATGACGCGGGCGAGCGCGTCGGTGTCGTCGCGCATCGAGCGGATGTTGTAGCTGAGCACCCGGACGACGGCCGAGCCGTCCCCTTCGGTGCGCGAGTCGGGCAGCGTACGGGTCGGGCTCGTCGACATGGCGATCAAGATACGCGAACGCCGGGCAGGCGGAGGTCTCCGGCCTGTCCGGCGTTCGTTCGCGCACGGGCACGACGGGGGCGCGCGGCGCGATCGGCCGCGCCCCCCGGCGCGGGGTCACATGACCGGGTCGGGCTCCCGCGCCAGGTCCGCCGCGCCGACCAGGCCCGCCTTGTTGCCCAGCTGGGCGGCGATGACCTGGGCCTCGGGGCGCCAGGCGGCGCCGACGAGCCAGCGCTTGAAGGACTTGCGGATCGGGTCGAGGACCAGCTCGCCCTCGTCCGAGAGGCCGCCGCCGACGATGAACGCGGACGGGTCGAACAGCGAGGCCAGGTCGGCGAGACCGGCACCGGCCCAGCGGGCCAGCTCGCGGTAGGAGTCGATGGCCACGGCGTCGCCCTGGCGGGCGGCCATCGAGATGTGCTTGCCCTCGATGCCCTCGGGCGTGCCGTCCCCCAGCGAGAGCAGGAACTCGGCGTTCTCGGGGGTCGCGTTGGCCCGCTGGCGCGCGTAGCGCACGAGGGCGCGCCCGGAGGCGTACTGCTCCCAGCAGCCCTGGCTGCCGCAGCCGCAGAGCAGCCCGTCCGGCACCATCCGGATGTGGCCGAACTCGGCGGCCACGCCGAAGTGGCCGCGGCGCAGCTTGTTGCCGATGATGATGCCGCCGCCGAGGCCGGTGCCCAGCGTGATGCAGATGACGTTGCGGTGGCCCTTGCCACCGCCGAACTTGTACTCGCCCCAGGCCGCGGCGTTGGCGTCGTTCTCCACGACGACCGGCAGGCCCACGCGCTTTTCGACCTCATCCTTGAGCGGCTCCTGCCGCCAGTCGATGTTCGGCGCGAAGTAGACCGTGGAGCGCTGGCGGTTGACGTAGCCGGCGGCACCGATGCCCACGCCGACGATGTCGTGACCGGCCCGCGCGCCTTCCACCGCGGAGGCGATCGCGTCGACGATGGCCTCGGAAGTACCAGGGGTCGGCACCTTGAACGTCGAGAGGATGTTGCCGTCCTCGTCGACCACTCCGGCCGCGATCTTGGTGCCGCCGATGTCGACGCCGATGGTGAGTCCCATGAATCCCTCAGTTCGATCGAGCCCCGCTACGGCCCACCGTACCCGAGGGGGGTCAGTCGAGATCGATGTGTTCCGCGGCCGGGGGCTCCTCGTCGCCGCGGTCCGTGCCGCGCTCGCGCTCCGGGGCCCGCGGACCCTCGCCCCGCGTCCAGCGGCCCTCCTGGCCGCGGGCGGCCGAGCGGTAGGCGGCGAGCAGCTCGGATCCGGCGGCGGCCAGGTGGTCGAAGACGTCGGGGTTGCGCTCGATGACCGGCTCGACCGCGGCCTTCGCCTGCTGGACGACCTGCCGCACGGTCTGCTCGACGGCGCCCTGCGCGGCCGCGCCGAGCAGCGGCGCCTGGAGCCCGGCGAGCTTCTCGGAGACGGCGTCGACGAGCTTGCGCAGCTCCTCGGCGGCCGATCCGGGCGGCGTCCCGTACTGGGCACGGCGGCGGGCCCGCTCCGCCGCGAGGTCCTCGGCGCACGCCTGCTCCCAGGCGTCGGCGTCGACGTCCGGTCCGGGAGCTTCGGGGGCTTCGCGCTCGCTGGCATCGCTCATACCACTCGACGTTACCCGAATGGCGGCATCCCGTTCACCGTCCGCGCGGCCACAGCTGGGGGTCGGGTGTGAACCGCACGCGCAGCACCCCCTCGTGCAGCCCGGCCCCGGCGACGGTGCAGCGGCGCAGCGCGGACGGCAGGGCGACGATGCGGCGGTGGGCGCCGGCGGTGACGACGAGTTCGTCGCCGCGCCGGATCAGGCCCAGCTCCTCGCGCACGGCGCCGGGCAGCGGGATGTGCCATACGTACGTGTGGCCTCCCTCGCCGTCGGCCGCCTCGGTGACGGGCCACTCGGCGGGGGCGGGTGCGACGGCGGGGGCGGGCACGCCGAGGGCGGCGAGGTCGTCGGCGCCGCGCGGGTCGCGCCCGAGGTGCGGGATGCGGGCGACGGGCTCGTACGCGCTCTCCCAGGCGGCCAGCGTCTTGTGCTGCTGGGCGCAGAGCCCCGCGAGCCAGGTGTCCGCGGAGGTGTCGGGCAGCAGCCGGTTGGCGAGCAGGCAGTCGGTGCGCAGGCCCTGGAGGGCGAGGCCGGTGACGGTGGAGGCCACGGCGTCGGCGCCCGCCGGGCCCGGTTCGGCGACCAGGCGGACGGTGGTGCCGGGGGCCTCGACGACGGCCTGGGCGGCGGTCAGTTCGTCCTCCCAGCGGGCGGCGGTCCCATACAGCCAGGCGGCCGGCATCGGGACGCCCGCGAGGCGGCCGAGCATGGGGCGCAGGGCGCGGGCGGCCTGCCGCTCGGGCGGCAGCAGCCTGCGCAGGTAGCGGCGGAGCTGCTCGGGCAGGGCGAGCACCGCGAGGGCGGTGGGGGCGGGGGGCAGATCGAGCACCACGGTGTCGTGGGCGCCCTCGCGGGCGGCGTCGCGCAGGGCGCGCAGCAGGGCCAGCTCCTCGGCGCCGGGCAGCGGGGTCAGCTCCTCGCCGTCGAGCCGTTCGGCGCCGAGCAGGTCGAGGCCGGCGGCGGCACGTTCCTGCAGGGCGAGCAGGTCGTCCCGGAAGCGGTCGTCGGGGGCGGGGCGCCGCACGGTGAGGTTCGGATGCGGGGCCGGGCCGCCGAGCACCGCGGTGAGGGTGTCGGCGCGGTCGGCGCCGATCACGAGCGTCCGCCGGCCGGCGCGGGCGGCGGCGAGCGCCGTGGCGGCGGCGACGGTGGTCCGTCCGGAGCCGCCGGGGCCGGTGACCAGGAGGGTGCGCATAGGGGTGAACGCTACGTCAGCGGCCCTGCCGGGCCGCCGGCTCACGCCTCCTTGGACTCGACCCGCTTCTTCAGCCCGGCGAGCGCCCGGTCGATGATGACCTTCTCGGCCTTGCGCTTGATCATGCCGAGCATCGGGATCTTGACGTCGACGGTCAGCCGGTAGGTGACCTCGGTGCCGGTGCCGGCGGGGCGCAGGAGGTAGGAGCCGTCCAGGGAGCGCAGCATCTGGGACTTGACGAGGGTCCAGCTGACCTGGTCGTCGCCCGTCCAGGTGTAGCCGAGGGTCTGGTCGTCCTTGATGGCGCCGGCGTCCATGACGAGGCGGACCTCTTTGGCGCGGCCGCGTTCGTCGGTGGCGAGGACCTCGGCCTCCTTCACCTCTCCCGTCCAGTCCGGGTAGCGGGCGAAGTCGGCGATCACTCCCATGACCTCGGCGGGGGCCGCCTCGATCATGATGGTCGAGCTGGTGTGTTCCGCCATCGCTGTGGCTCCTCCAGATGCGGTCCGGGTCCGGGACGGGACGTCTGCCGCGTGAAGGCTACCGCGCGCCGCCGGCTCACCACTCCAGGGCCCAGGGCCTGCCGGACCCGGCGAAGTGGCCCACGTTCACGCACTCGGTGGCGCCGACGCGCATGCGCCGGACCAGGGGCTGGTGGACGTGGCCGAAGAGCGCGTACTTGGGGCGGGTCCTGCGGATGGCTTCGAGCAGGGCCCGGCTGCCGCGCTCGAAGCGGCGGGCCACGGTGTCGTAGAGCAGCTCGGGGACGTCCGGGGGGATGTGGGTGCACAGGACGTCGACCTCGCCGACGGCCTCGATCTTGGCGGCGTACTCCTCGTCGCCGATCTCGTAGGGCGTGCGCATCGGGGTGCGCAGGCCGCCGCCGACGAAGCCGAAGACGCGGCCGCCGATCTCCACGCGCTCGCCGTCCAGGACGGTGGTGCCGGGACCGGCGTATTCACGCCACAGGGTCGGCATGTCGACATTGCCGTAGGTGGCGTACGTAGGGGTGGGGAAGGCGGCGAACAGCTCGGCGTACTGCTTGCGGACCGCGCGTTCGATGGCCGGGACGCGGTCGACGCCCGCCCACAGCCGCGCGCCGAACGCCCTGGCCTCCTCGAAGCGGCGGGCGGTGCGCAGCTCGACCAGCCTGCTCGCGTTCCGCGCGCCGAACAAGTCGGGGAAGATGCCGCGCGAGTGGTCGGCGTAGTCCAGGAAGAGGACGAGGTCGCCCAGGCAGATGAGCGCGTCGGCGCCGTCCCCCGCGCGGGCGAGTTCCGCCGCGTTGCCGTGCACGTCACTGACCACATGGACCCGGAAAGCTGGCATGCGGATCACCCTAGGACGGCCGCCCGGGCGGCGGTAGGGCCCGGGCCCACGGCCGGACCTGCGGTTACTTCCGAGTCGGGAAGGGGGTGGCGTACTGTGCGGTTCAGACCAACGGCGACGTGTGACGCACCGAACATCTGGGCCCGCCCCCCTACCGAACAAGCCATACCGGTGGGTAACGTCCGGGCAGTCCAGTAGTGCTCAGCCCCCCACTCGACTGAGCACCTGCCCGATCTTGGACCGCACCGTCGCAGCACACAACGTCGTGGCGCCGGCGCCCTATGTAGGAGCAGCAGTCTTGCGCGAGTTCAGCCTTCCGGCCCTGTACGAGGTCCCCGCGGACGGCAATCTGACCGACATCGTCCGTAGAAACGCCGCGCAGCACCCGGATGTCGCCGTCATCGGCCGCAAGGTCGGCGGCAGCTGGCAGGACGTCGACGCCAGGACCTTCCTCGCCGAGGTGCGCGCCACCGCCAAGGGGCTGATCGCCGCCGGCGTGCGGGCCGGCGACCGCGTCGGCCTGATGTCCCGTACCCGGTACGAGTGGACGCTGCTCGACTTCGCCATCTGGAGCGCCGGCGCGGTGACCGTGCCGGTGTACGAGACCAGCTCGGCCGAGCAGATCCAGTGGATCCTCGGCGACTCCGGTGCCGTGGCCTGCGTCGTCGAACTGGACGCGCACGCCGCCGCCGTGGAGTCCGTCCGCCACGGGCTGCCCGCCCTCGCCCACGTCTGGCAGATCGACAAGGGCGGCGTCGAGGACCTGAACCGCGCGGGCGCCGAGGTCTCGGACCAGACGGTCGACGAGCGCAGCGCGGTCGCCAAGGCCGACGACCCGGCCACCATCGTCTACACATCCGGCACCACGGGCCGCCCCAAGGGCTGCGTCCTGACGCACCGCAGCTTCTTCGCCGAGTGCGGCAATGTGGTGGAGCGCCTCAAGCCCCTCTTCCGCACGGGCGAGTGCTCGGTCCTGCTCTTCCTTCCCGTGGCCCACGTCTTCGGACGCCTGGTCGAGGTCGCCGCCCTGATGGCGCCGATCAAGCTGGGCCACGCGCCCGACGTGAAGAACCTCACGGAGGAGCTGGCCTCCTTCCGGCCGACCATGATCCTGGGCGTCCCGCGCGTCTTCGAGAAGGTCTACAACTCCGCCCGCGCCAAGGCCCAGGCCGACGGCAAGGGCAAGATCTTCGACAAGGCCGCGGACACGGCGATCGCCTACAGCCGCGCGCTCGACACCCCCTCGGGGCCCTCCCTCGGCCTGCGGATCAAGCACAAGGTCTTCGACAAGCTGGTCTTCAGCAAGCTGCGCGCGGTGCTCGGCGGCCGCGGGGAGTACGCGATCTCCGGCGGCGCCCCGCTCGGCGAGCGCCTCGGCCACTTCTTCCGCGGCATCGGCTTCACGGTCCTGGAGGGCTACGGCCTGACCGAGTCCTGCGCGGCCACCGCCTTCAACCCGTGGGACCGCCAGAAGATCGGCACGGTGGGCCAGCCGCTGCCGGGCTCGGTGGTGCGGATCGCCGACGACGGGGAAGTACTGCTGCACGGCGAGCACCTGTTCTCGCGGTACTGGAACAACGAGGGCGCCACCGAAGAGGCCCTCGCCGACGGCTGGTTCCACACCGGCGACATCGGCACGCTCGACGAGGACGGCTATCTGCGCATCACCGGCCGCAAGAAGGAGATCATCGTCACCGCCGGCGGCAAGAACGTCGCCCCGGCCGTGATCGAGGACCGCATCCGGGCGCACGCGCTGGTCGCCGAGTGCATGGTCGTCGGCGACGGCCGCCCCTTCGTGGGCGCGCTGGTCACCGTGGACGACGAGTTCCTCGGCCGCTGGGCCGCCGAGCACGGCAAGCCCGCCGGGTCGACGGCCGCGTCCCTGCGCGAGGACGTGGATCTGCTCGCGGCGATCCAGAGCGCGGTGGACGACGGCAACGCGGCGGTCTCCAAGGCGGAGTCTGTACGCAAGTTCCGGGTGCTGGCCTCGCAGTTCACGGAGGAGTCGGGGCATCTGACGCCGTCGCTGAAGCTGAAGCGGAATGTGGTGGCCAAGGATTACGCGGACGAGATCGAAGCGATTTACCGCGGGTAGCGTCAGCGGGTGCGCCCACTCGCCGTGGGGGGCCTCTTGATGGGCGGCTCCCGGTCTCGTGTGGTTGCGGCGCCCACTCGCCGTGGGGGACCTGTCGTCTCGCGGCTTGCGGAGTTCTGTGGTTGCTCGCGCCGTTCCCCGCGCCCCTGGGGGGCGGGCTGCGCCCGCTTTTCTGTTGGCGGGGCGGTGGTCCTGCCTCAGGGGCGCGGGGAACTGCGCGAGCGGCCCACGACGGCCGTCGGGTGAGTGACGACTTCTGGCTGCGGCTCGGGGCGCCCACTCGCCGTGAGGGGTCTGTCGTCTCGCGGCTTTCGGGCCTCTCTTGGTTGCTCGCGCCGTTCCCCGCGCCCCTGAAAGACGGGCTGCGCCCGCTTTCCCGTTGGCGGGGCACGGGGAACTGCGCGAGGACCCTTAGAGCAGGGCGCGGAGTCGGTCCGCCAGGAGGTCCCAGCGCCATTTTTCCTCTACCCAGGCGCGGCCCCGCCGGCCCATGCGGGCGCGTAGCTCCGCGTCCGCCAGCAGCGCGGTGACGCGCTCCGCCGCCTCCTCGGGGGCGCCGCCCCGGACGACCCAGCCCGTCTCCCCGTCCAGGACCGCGTCCGGCGCCCCGCCGGAGTCACCGGCGACGACGGGCAGCCCGGTCGCGGACGCCTCCAGGTAGACGATGCCGAGGCCCTCGACGTCCAGGCCCCCGCGCCGGGTCCGGCACGGCATGGCGAAGACGTCACCGGCGCCGTAGTGCGCGGGCAGCTCCTCCCACGGCACCGCCCCGGTGAAGCGCACGGAGTCCGCGACGCCGGTCTCGGCGGCCAGCTTGCGCAGGTCGCTCTCGTAGGGCCCGCCGCCGACGACCAGGAGCACCGCCTCCGGCTCCGCGGCGAGAATCCTCGGCATGGCGAGGATCAGCGTGTCCTGCCCCTTGCGCGGCACGAGCCGCGAGACGCAGACCACGACGGGACGGTCGCTCAGGCCGAGCCGGGCCCGCACGACGTCGCCCCCGGACCCCGGGTGGAAGGTCTTCTCGTCGACCCCGGGCGGCAGTTGGACCATGCGCTCCGCAGCGGCCGGCGTCAGCGCGGCGGCGATGCGCGAGCGCGTGTACTCACCGAGATAGGTGATCGTGTCCGTCGACTCGCCGATCCGCCGCAGGAGTTGCCGCGAGGCGGGCAGCTGGGCCCAGCCGGCCTCGTGGCCGTGCGTGGTGGCGACGAGCCGCGTGGCGCCCGCCCTGCGCAGCGCGGGCGCCATGAGCCCGAGCGGCGCGGCCGCCCCGAACCACACCGACGTACAGCCGTGTTCGCGCAGGAGCGAGACGGCGCGGCGGGTGGCGCGCGGGGTGGGCAGCAGCATCGTCGTGGGGTCCCGGACGACCTTGAAGGGCTGCTCGGCGTCGAAGGCCGCGGTGGCCTCGGCGCCCTCGCGGCCGCGCTTCCAGGTGGAGGCGTAGACGATGAGCCGCTCGGGGTCCAGGCGCAGCGCCATGTTGTGCAGGAACGCCTGGATGCCACCGGGCCTGGGCGGGAAGTCGTTCGTGACGATCAGGGTCTTGTGCATCGCGCACGACAGTACCGAACGGCCCGGCCTCTTCGTCCGCCGCCGGTCCCACCCGGCATCATGACTCCACGAATCACGACGAAGCATGTGAAAAGGGGCGAGGAGCGCATGACAGGCACAGCACGCGTCCTGACCGTCTGGGCCCCGACCAGGATCCTCCTGCTGCTCTGCGTCTTCCGGGTGCTCGTCGTCCCGGGCCCGGACGTCACGAGCGATGTCTCGGTCATCTATCAGGGCTGGTACGAGGTCCTGCGCACCGGCACCTTCCCGCTCGACGACGTCACCTGGCAGTACCCGCCCGCCGCCGCCCTCGCCGTCCTCTCCCCCGCCCTGCTGCCCTTCCTCGGCTACGCCTCGGCCTTCTTCGTCCTCGCCTTCCTCGCGGACACGGCGGTCTGCGGGCTGCTCCTGTACGCGGGCCGGCGGCCCGGCAAGTCGTCGCGCGGGCTGTGGGTGTGGGTCGTGGGCGTGCCCCTGCTCGGCCCGACCGTGTACGCCCGCTACGACGTGATGGTGACCGCCGTCGCGGTCGCCGCGCTGCTCGCGGGGGCCGGCCGGCCCCGGGTGGCGGGGGCCCTCGCCGGGTTCGGGGCGCTGCTCAAGGGGTGGCCGGTGCTGCTGCTCGTCGGCACCCCGCGCGGGCGGGTGACGCGGCGGTCCTGGTCCGCCGCGGCGGGCACCGCGCTCGGCGCCGCGCTGGTGTTCCTCGTGGCGATGCCGGGGGCGCTCGCGTTCCTCACCTTCCAGCGTGACCGCGGCACCGAGGTGGAGTCCCTCGGCGCCCTCGTCTTCCATGTCGGGCGCCACCTCGGCTGGCGGGGCGAGGTCCGGCTCAACTACGGCTCGGTGGAGTTCCTCGGCCCGTACGTCCCCCTGGTGAGCGCGGCGGCGCAGCTCCTGTCGGCGGCGGCCCTGAGCTGGCTCGTGGCGTGGCGGCTGTACGCCCGGGCCTGGGCGGCGAACACCCTCGCGGACGCGGCCTTCGTGGCGGTGCTGCTCTTCACCGTGACGAGCCGGGTGATCAGCCCGCAGTACATGCTGTGGCTGGTCGGCGCGGCCGCCGTGTGCCTGGCGTTCCGCACGAGCCGCATGGAGCTGCCGGTGCGCCTGGTGCTGGTGGCCACGTTCGTGACGTTCCTGGAGTTTCCGGTGTGGTTCTCGCACGTCGTGGTCAGCGACCCGCTGGGCGTCGCCCTGATGTGCGTACGCAACGGCCTGCTGGTGGCGGCGACGCTGCTGGCCTGCCGCACCCTGTGGCGCCAGACCCTGTCCGAACCCCGCGAGCGGTCGGGCGGGACCGCGCCTGGGCGGGTCAGCCCAGCTCCGAGCGCAGATACGTGCGCCAGCGCGCCGTGAAGTCGCGCGGTGTGGTGTGCAGGACGTCCCGCAGCGCGTCCCGGACCGCGCCCGCCCGCCGGTCGTGCTCCCCGACGGCCCGGTAGAAGTCGGTCAGCCGCCGCTCGCCCCACCGGTCGGCGATCATCCGGCAGGCCAGCCACGCGCCCTCGTACGACTGGGCGAGGCGCCCGGCGTCGCCGGCGAACCCGAAGTCCTCGTCCTCGGGCAGCGCGCCGGGCAGCGAGCCGCCGCGCACCGCCCGCCGCAGCTCGGGCGCGGCCTGCCGCGCGGTGCGGCCCGTGCCGCGGTAGCCGACCCAGTCCGCGAAGCCCTCGGAGAGCCAGAGCGGGGTGGCATCGGAGGTGTGCGCGCGGGTCGCCACGTGGGCCGTCTCGTGGGTCAGGACGACCTGCTTGCCGAGGTCCCCGAGGATGCCGTACGCCTCGGGGTTGACGAGGATCCGGTCCGCCGGGGCGCGCCCCGAGCCGCCCGCCTCGCCCGTGGTGACCGCCGCTATCCCCCGGTACCCGGACACGGGCGCGCCGAGGAGGTCCGCCATGTCCTTCAGGGAGCGGGGCACGAGGACGACGACCTTCCCCGCCCACGCACCCGGCCAGGCGTCCCGCACGGCGGGCACCGCCCGGTCGGCGGGCCCGGCGAGGCCGCGCAGCTCCGCGGTGCTGTGCCCGACCCCGAGGACGAGGCTGTGCCGGCCCCGCACGACCGCGACCCGCCCCTGGTCCCAGAGCTGCTCGCCCGCCTGCCGCGCGGGCCGCTCGGAGGTGACGTACCACTGTCCGCCGTGCCGTTCCAGCGTGAGCGTGCGCGCGGCGGTGCGCGGGGCGCGGTCGTGGCCCTTGAGGCGGTAGCGCAGTTCGGCGCTCGCGGTGGCCCGGGCCCCGGTGCGGTCCAGGCTCTTGAGGCGGTACTCCCAGGAGTCCAGCGGCAGGGCGCGCACGCGGGCCAGGAGATCGGGCGGACGGGGCGCGCCGGCCGCCCGCCGCTCGGTGCGTCCGTAGGCCTGCTCGTCCCGGTCGAGGACCGCGTGCGCGCGCCGGTCCAGGAGTCTGCGGACGTCCCCGGCGGCGGCGTCCGGTACGGGGTCGGCGCCGCAGCCGGACAGCACGGCGAGGCAGAGCGCGACGCACAGCGCCACCGCCCACGACCCACGCCCGCCACCGGCCATCTTCCCGATCGTACGGGGCGGTGGCGGGCGCCCCGAGGTCAGATCCGGGTCACGGAGGAGACCGGCATCATGCCGACGGGGTCGTAGCGGACCGGTGCGCCGGGGTGCGGGGCGTGCACGACCTGGCCGTTGCCCACGTACATCCCGATGTGGCTGGCGTCGTCGCGGTAGGCGACGAGGTCACCGGGGCGCGCCTGGGCCAGCGGCACCTGCCGTCCGGCGTACCGCTGGGCCTGCGAGGTGCGCGGCAGGCCGACGCCGGCCTGGGCGTAGGACCACTGCATGAGGCCGGAGCAGTCGAAGCCGGAGGGTCCGTTGCCGCCCCACACGTAGGGGCGGCCGATGGCGGACCGGGCGGCGGCGAGGGCTGCGGCGGCCCGGGCGGAGGGGGCGGCGCCGGGCTGCGGCAGGTCCTCGCGGCCGCTGGTGCGCGAGGACCTCTCGCGGGCCTCGCGCTCCTTGCCCGGCAACGCGTTGAGCAGCCGCCTGGCCTGGGCGAGCTTGTGCTCGACGGTGCGCTTGTGGCGGGCGACGACGGCGCGGCTCTTCTCCAGCTCGGCGAGCTTGCGCCCGGCCTCGGCGCGCTGCTGGGCGAGGCCGCGCTGCGCCCGGCTGAGGTCGGCGAGGCGGCCCGCGTGCCGGGTGCTGACGCGGTCCAGTGCCGTGGCCTTGTCGAGGTAGCCCTCCGGGTCGGAGGAGAGCATCAGCTGGAGCGCGGGGTCGATGCCGCCCTCGCGGTACTGCGCCCCGGCGAGCGCGCCGAGCGAACCGCGCATCTCGTTGATCCGCTGCTGGCCGCGCGCGACGCGGTCCCTGGCCCGCTCGACCTGCGCGCGCAGCCTGTCCGCGCGCTCGTCGGCCTTGTTGTAGGCCTCGGTCGCCCGCTCGGCCTGTTCGTACAGCCGGTCCACCCTGGAGTGGGCGTCGGACGGCTTGTCCCGCGGCGCCGCGTCCGCGGGCACGCCGCCGAGGGCGACGGCCGCGGTGGCGGCGGCGGCCGTGAGGACGGTGGCGCGCGTGCTCCGGTCGATGCCGGGCTGGGCGGGACGGCGATGGGACACCACGGGTAGCCGCTCTCCCTTCCGCTGGAGGGCCCCCCGGCCGGCCCGGGGGAACGCGCGCCGACAGTAGCCGTGCGCATCCCCGGCGGCCAACGACCCGGATGGGTGCGGACAGCGCGACGCCCCGCCTCAGACGCAGGTCATCAGCGGGGCGCGGGGGTCAGCGCGAGGTGCCGTAATTCGCCCGTTCGGACGGTTCGGCACGCGTGTTGACGTCAGGCGACGCGGACGCCGAACTGGAAGTCGCCGAGGTACTCCATCGCCTCGTAGCGCACCACGGCGCCCGGCTTGGGGGCGTGCAGCACCTGGCCGTTGCCGGCGTAGAGGCCGACGTGCGCGAGGTTGTTGAAGAACACCAGGTCGCCGGGCTTGAGTTCACCGCGGCCGATCTTGGTGCCGTCGTTCTGCTGCGTGTACGTGGTCCGGGTGAGGGAGACGCCCGCCTGGGCGTACGACCACTGGGTAAGGCCCGAGCAGTCGAAGGAGTTGGGGCCGGTGCCGCCGGAGACGTACGGCTTGCCGAGCTGGGTGGCGGCGGCGTTCAGGGCGGCGGCGCCGCGGCCGGAGGCGGGGGCCTCCTTGCCGAGGTCCGCGGGCTTGTCGGCGGCGCGGTCGGCGGCACGGCTCGCGCGCTGCTTCTCCTTGGCGGCCAGGTCCGACTTCTCCTTGGCCGTCAGGGTGTTGAGGAGCTTCTGCGCCTCACCGAGCTTGCCCTGGACCTCACGCTTCTTCTTGCCCAGTTCCGTACGGGTGTCGGCGAGGTCGTCCAGCTTGCCGGCGGCCTCCTTGCGCTGCTGCGCGAGGTCCCGCTGCTTCTTCTGGATCTTCTTGAGCGCCTCGACCTGCTGGCTGCTCAACTGGTCCAGGGTGGACGCCTTGTCGAGGTAGTCGTCCGGGTCGGAGGAGAGGAACAGCTGGAGGGAGGGGTCGATGCCGCCGGAGCGGTACTGGGCGCTGGCCATCGTGCCGAGGCCGTCGCGCAGGTCGTTGAGCTGCTCCTGGCCCTTGGCGACCTTGTCCTGGAGAGCGTCGATCTGCTTCTCCAGCTTCTCCTGCTTCTCCTTGGCCCCGTTGTACTTGTCGGTGGCCCGTTCCGCGTCCTCGTAGAGCTTGTCGACCTTGGACTTGACCTCGTCCTTGCCCGGCTTCGGCGCGGCCTGGGCGGCGCCCTGCGAGGTGAGGGCCACGGCAGCGGCGGCGGTCGCGGTGAGCACGGTCACGCGAGTGCGGCTCGGCTGCTTGGGTCGACGGTGGGACGCCACTCGGGCGGCTCCTTCTTCCTCCAGCCGCCTACCGAGACGCGGCGGGCGGGTACCACCGCCGCCACCCCGGATGGGTGATCAACCGAGCGGGGGTTCGAAGGGTGACCCTAGTGACCTTCTTGTGATCAGTTCAAATCACGTCGGCAAAAAATCGGTCGCGAAGCGCATTCTTTACCGATAAGGCACAGCCGGTGATGACCTTCTGACGCTACGCCACTCCGGTCGACGCTCAATTCGGGCATACGACCCAGGAGTTGCACCAGGCACGTTAGCCCCGCGAAAGCCTCTTCAGCAGGACCGCCGAAGCCACCGGCCGCGCGCCCGCCTTCGCGATCCCGTCGGCCACCTCACGGTCGGTCGACACGACGACCACGGGCCTGCCGGGCGGCTCGGCGCGCACCAGCTGGCGGATCAACTCGTCCGCCGTGACACCGGGCTTGGAGAACAGCACCCGCACCCCGCGCGGCGGCGCCAGCAGCACCGGAGCGGCCAGCTCCGCGCCGTCGAAGACGCAGGTGACCTCGGCGCCCGACTGCAGGGCGAGCTGCGAGAGCGAGCCGAGCAGGCGCAACCGCTGCTTCTCCAGCGGCATGGTCGGATAGCCCGTCTTGGTGACGTTGTAGCCGTCGACGACCAGATGCGCCTGGGGCAGCGCGAGCAGCTGATCCAAGATCGCCGGATCGTTCTCGGAGAGGGCGCGGGCGGCGATGTCCTTGGGGGACATCCGGCCGGGCTCCACGGCGTCCACGGTCTCGGCGGGGCGCACGGAGACCGGCGGCAGGGCCAGCTCGCGCCGCAGCCCCTGGGCCGACTCCAGGACCGTGTCGAGCAGCAGGCGCACCCGCATGTCCTCCACGCTGCGCCCCTCGCGGACGGCCCTGCGGCTGGCCTCCAGGGCGGCCTCGGTCTCGCCGAGCCGCGCCTTGAGCCGCCGCGTCTCGCTCTCGGCGGCGGACAGGAGCGCCTGCTGTTCGGCGCGGACCGCCTCGGTCTCGGCGGTCGCCTTGCGCAGCGCCGCCTCGCCGCGCTTGACGTCACTGAGCGCGCCGCGCAGCTTGCGGTGCATCGACTCGGCTTCCCTGCGCGCCGCGTCCAGCTCCGCGCGCAGCCGCTCGGTCTCCGCCCTGGTCTGGCCGCGGGCGGCGGCCAGCTCCTCGCGCAGCCGCTCCAGCTCGGCCCTGGTCTCCTCCTGCACGCGCTCGGCGTCCGCCCGCTGGGCCTCCTCGCCCGCGGCGGTCACCAGCTTCACCCAGCCGGGCGGGCGCAGCACGAAGGCCGCGGCGGCCACGTCCAGGGGGTCGGCGGCCGGCGGCGGGGTGCCCGCGTCCAGGGCGGCGGCCAGCTCGGCCTGCGCCTCCCTGAGGCGCTCACCGATGCGCTGGCGGAAGAGGGTGTCGCCCTCCAGGGCCGCCGCCATGGCGTTGGCCGCGAACTTGGCGCGCCGGGTGGGCGTGAAGCGGGCGTACTGCCTCAGCTGGGCGGGCAGTTCCGCCATGGTCAGCCCGCCGAAGCCGTCCGAGACGATCTGCACGACCCGTCGGCGCACCCCGTCGGGCAGCGGACGGTCGAGCACCTCAGCGGTGCCGTCGTCCGGCTCCCCGCCCGCGCTCTCCACCATCCGTCACCCCACTAGCCGTGCGGGCCCGCTCCCTCAGGAGTCGGTGCCCGGCCTGTCCACGAGTTCCACCTGATCCACCGCGTTGCACCAGCGGCAGCGCACCGACTCGATGGTCTCACTGACCACCTCGCGTTCCTCGACGTTCGACTCACCGGCCAGGTCGAGATGCACATACTCGACGACCTTGGAGGTGCGGGTCACGTCGAAACGCGTGAGATTGCCGCAGAGCGTGCAGCGCCACCGGGTGGTGGCGGTCGGCAGGGGAACCGTCATCGTGGCTGTTCGCTTTCCTCGGTGGCCGTGCCCGCCCGCGGTGCTCGGCGAGGCGCATCGCCCGTAACCCTAAGGCCTGTAAGGGTCGCCGTGCGGCGGTGTCCGGCCCGGCATGGCGGTCTATGCGGGTAGCTCCCGTTACGTCATGCTCTGCCCATGATCAAAGCATGGAGCCCGAAGGCGGTCCGGCTGCTGGGGGGCCGGTCGGCCCCGATGACCCATGGCCTGATCGCCGTCTGCTGCCTGATCTTCGTGATCTCCCCGGTCTCCGGGTTCAACCCCGCCCACGGCACCGGTGACCAGCTGCTCGCCGCGCAACAGGCCTACTTCGAACGCTGGGGCGTGGTCCCCGCCGAGCTGTTCAGCGGCGTCCCACGGGCCGCCCTTGGCCCGTTCACCGCGCTGTTCGTGCACGGCAGCTGGGTGCACCTGCTCGGGAACATGCTGTTCCTGTACGTCTTCGGGGCCATGGTCGAACAGCGCATGGGACATGTGCCCTACGCACTCTTCTACGTCGTCTGCGGCTATTTCGCCCTGCTCGCCTACGCGGCGGCGCACGCGGGTTCCGGCCAGACCCTCGTCGGGGCCTCCGGGGCGATCTCCGCGGTCCTCGGCGCGTTCCTGCGCCTCTTCCCGAAGGCGCGCGTCACCAGCCTCTTCCCGTTCCTGTTCTTCCTGCCCCTGCGCTTTCCCGCCTGGCTCGTGCTGCCGTTCTGGGTGACGCTCCAGTGGCTGGCGGCGGGGCAGGCCGGCAAGGGCACCGGAGTGGCCTATCTGGCCCACCTCGTCGGCTTCTCCCTGGGCTTTCTCTACGCCTGGGGGTGGTCCGCGCGGAAGGCTAAGGTGACAGGCACAGCAGTACCGGCCACCGAGGGAGACAGCCAGCCGTGATCACCGCGATCGTGCTCATCAAGACCAGCGTGGACCGGATTCCGGAGATCGCCGAGTCGATCGCCGCGCTCGACTCGGTCAGCGAGGTCTTCTCCGTGACCGGCACCTACGACCTGATCGCGATGGTGCGGGTGCCGCGCCACGACGACCTCGCGGACGTCATCCCCGGGCGGATCAGCAAGATCCCCGGCGTGGAGGCGACGGACACCCACGTGGCGTTCCGCACGTACTCGCAGCACGACCTGGAAGCGGCGTTCGCGATCGGCCTCGACTCCTAGCCCCCCGGCGGGACCTCTCAGGCGGCGCCGGTGTCCGGCACGCAGCGGCCGTCCTGCGTGCGGTAGCTCCAGCGCGCGCCGTCGGCCACCAGCTCCTTGACGGCGCCCACGAACCGCTCGACGTGCTCGTCCGGGGTGCCCGCGCCGAAGCTCACGCGGATCGCGTTCAGGGACTTCTCGCCCGGCGCGGCCTCGGGGGCGCCGCACTCGCCGGGCTCCTCGCTCTCGGCACCGAGCAGGGTGCGCAGCAGCGGGTGGGCGCAGAACAGGCCGTCGCGTACGCCGATGCCGTACTCGGCGGAGAGCGCGGCGGCGAAGTGCGAGCTGTTCCAGCCGTCCACCACGAAGGAGATGACGCCCACGCGCGGCGCGTCGTCACCGAAGAGCGAGAGGATCCGCACGGCGGGCACCTCGGCGAGCCCCTCGCGCACCTTCCCGATCAAGTGCTGCTCCCGGGCGACCAGCTCCTCGAAGCCGGCCTCGGTGAGCGCCTTGCAGGCGGAGGCGATGGAGTAGACGCCGATCACGTTCGGCGAGCCGGCCTCGTGGCGGGCGGCGCTCTCGTGCCACTCGACGTCCACGCCGCCGCCCGCTTCCTTGGGGCGCCGCGCCACCTTGCGCGAGGCGCCGCCGCCCGCGAGGTAGGGCTCGGCCGCCCGCAGCCAGTCGGAGCGTCCCGCGAGCACGCCCGAGCCGAACGGCGCGTACAGCTTGTGCCCGGAGAAGGCGACCCAGTCGACGTCCAACTCCCGTACGGAGACCGGGTGGTGGGGGGCGAGCTGCGCGGCGTCCAGGACGATGCGGGCGCCGTGGGCGTGCGCGGCGGCGGCCAGCTCCCGCACCGGCCACAGCTCGCCGGTGACGTTCGAGGCGCCGGTCACGCACACCAGGGCGGGCCCGTGGGGTTCGCGGGCGGCCAGGGCCCGCTCCAGGGTCCGCACGGCCTCGGCGTGGGTGCGCGGCGCGTCGAGGTAGGTGACGCGGGCGTCCCGCCAGGGCAGCAGCGAGGCGTGGTGCTCGGTCTCGAAGACGAAGACCTCGCAGCCGGCGGGCAGCGCGGCGGCGAGCAGGTTCAGCGAGTCGGTGGTGGACCGGGTGAAGACGACCTGGTCGTCCGGGCGGCAGTCGAGGAACTCCGCGACGGCCGTACGGGAGTTCTCGAAGAGGTCGGTGGACAGCTGCGAGAGGTACCCGGCGCCGCGGTGCACGCTGCCGTAGTACGGCGCGTACGCGGCCACGTCGTCCCACACCCGCTGGAGCGCCGGCGCGCTCGCCGCGTAGTCGAGGGCGGCGTACGTCACCTCGCCGCCGGTGACGAGCGGCACGGTGACGTCCCGGCCGAGGACGGCCAGCGGGGCACAGACGGACGAGTCGGCGGCAACGGCGGAAACAGACATGGCGAACTCCCGTAAGAGGCAAGTGAGTTCACTGCGTCGACGCGCGTACGGCAGAGGTACGGCGGTGCAGTGACGAAAAGAAGAAGGTGTGCGGAAAAGGGGCGACGAGGCCCTAACACATTCGCTTGCTCACGAGACTGCTCCCTTGAGGACCAGGACCCCAGGGCTGTGACATCCACCGATGTCCAGGGGTCCGCGCTTGCCATACGCCTTGCTGCGTACGACCTGGTCTTCACCCGGGGCACCCCGCCACGGACGGAGGGTTGCCGGACAGCGGGCCGGGGCCGTAGTCGCTGTCACTCATGACCTGTGCAGCATCTTGCCACACGATCTTCGGCGCGCAAGGCGCGGTCCAGAATCCGGACCGCGCCGTGCGTCACACGGGTGAGGGGGGTTCAGCGGTTGCTGGCCGCCACCCAGCGCTCCAGGGCCTTCTTGGCGGCCCCGGAGTCGATCGACTCGGCCGCCCGGTCCATGCCCGTGCGGATCTGCTCCGTGAGGGTCCCCGGCTCCTGCGCGAGGGCCACCAGGGCCGCCGCCGAGTTCAGCAGGACCGCGTCGCGCACCGGCCCCTTCTCGCCGTCGAGCAGCCGCAGCGCCACCTCGGCGTTGTACGCGGCGTCGGCGCCGCGCAGCGCCTCGACGGGCACCAGGTCGATCCCCACGTCGCGCGGGTCGAAGGCCTCCTCGCGCACGGCGCCGTCGCGCACCGTCCAGACCCGGGAGGTCGCCGTCGTCGTCAGCTCGTCCAGCCCGTCGTCGCCGCGGAAGACCAGCGAGGAGTTGCCGCGCTCGGCGAAGACACCGGCGACGACCGGGGCCATCCGCGCGTCGGCGACCCCGACGGCCTGGGCGCGCACCCGGGCCGGATTGGTGAGCGGGCCCAGGAGGTTGAAGACGGTCCGGATGCCCAGCTGGCCGCGCGCGGCGCCGGCGTGTCGCAGCGCCGGGTGGAACTTCACCGCGAAGCAGAAGGTGATGCCCGCCTCCTCGGCGACCTCCACGACCCGCTCGGGGGTCAGCTGGAGGTTGACGCCGAGCCTCTCCAGCACGTCGGAGGCGCCGCTGGCCGAGGACGCGGCGCGGTTGCCGTGCTTGACGACCTTCGCGCCGGTGCCGGCCACGACGATGGCGGACATGGTGGAGATGTTGACGGTCTTGGCGCCGTCACCGCCGGTGCCGACGATGTCGACGGTCCGCCCCGGCACCTCGATCACGTTGGCGTGGTCGTACATGGTGCGGACCAGGCCGGAGATCTCCTGCACGGTCTCGCCCTTGGCCCGCAGCGCCACGACGAAGCCCGCGATCTGGGCGTCGGTGGCCTCGCCGCGCATGATGCGGTCCATGGCCCAGGCCGTGTCGTCGGCGCTCTGGTCGCGCCCGTCGAGCAGGCCGTTCAGCACGTCGGGCCAGGAACGGCCCGCCGCGGTCGTGCCTCCTGCGGGGGTCACAGCGCTCATGGCCGCTCCTGGTGTTCGTCTGTCGGGGAAGGAAGAACCCGACGCGTCGGCCGGGCCGGGTCCTCGGTGTCCACCCTATCCAGCCGCCGGGACGGCAAAGAGCCCCGTCCATGAACCGGACGGGGCTCTTGCCGTGGCGACCATGTGGGTCCCCCGCCCCGGCGAGGCCGAAAGTGGGGGAGGTCAGAGCTCGTGGAGCTTCAGGTGATCAGTGGTGGCCGTGGCCGCTGGTGATCTCCTTGTACTCCTCGACGGTGGGCTTGGGGATCTGGTTGTCGTCCCCGTAGTAGCCCTGGGAGAGCTTGGCCCGGAGCTTCTGCGAACCGGACACCTTGCGCTCGACACCGTTCTCGTCGACCGAGGGGCCGATCTCGACCGGCGCGTACTGCTCGTGCGCGGTGAGCGTGTGCAGCTGCCCCTGGTCGAGCGGCTCGTGGACCTCGATGAACTCACCGTGCGGCAGGCGCTTGATGATGCCCGACTCGCGGCCGTGCAGCACCTTGTCCTTGTCGCGGCGCTGGAGGCCGAGGCAGATCCGCTTGGTGACGATGAAGGCGATGACCGGTCCGACGAAGAAGAAGATCCGGACGAACCAGGTGATCGCGTTCAGCGACAGGTGGAAGTGCGTGGCCCACAGGTCGTTGCCGCCACCGACGAGCATGATCATGTACGCGGTGATCCACGCGACACCGAAGGCCGTACGGGTCGGGACGTTGCGCGGGCGGTCCAGGATGTGGTGCTCGCGCTTGTCCCCGGTGACCCAGGACTCGATGAACGGGTAGACCGCGATGGCCGCGAGGACCAACGGGAAGATCACCAACGGGATGAACACACCGAGGACCAGCGTGTGGCCCCAGAGGTTGATCTCCCAGCCCGGCATGACACGGATCAGGCCCTCGGCGAAGCCCATGTACCAGTCGGGCTGGGCGCCGGTGGACACGTGGTCCGGACGGTAGGGGCCCATCGCCCAGATCGGGTTGATCGAGGCGATGGCCGCGATGGCCGCGATGACACCGAAGACCAGGAAGAAGAAGCCTCCGGCCTTGGCCATGTACACGGGCAGCAGCGGCATGCCGACGACGTTCTTGTTGCTCTTGCCGGGGCCCGCGAACTGCGTGTGCTTGTGGTAGAAGACCAGGATCAGGTGCGCCACCATCAGGCCCAGCATGATGCCCGGCAGCAGCAGGATGTGCACCGAGTAGAACCGCGCCACGAAGTCGCCGCCCGGGAACTCCCCGCCGAACAGGAACATCGACAGATACGTGCCGACGACCGGGACGGACAGGATCGCGCCCTGCATGAAGCGCACACCGGTGCCGGAGAGCAGGTCGTCCGGGAGCGAGTAACCGGTGAAACCGGTGAACATGCCGAGGACGAACAGCAGGAAGCCGAACAGCCAGTTGACCTCACGCGGCTTGCGGAAGGCGCCCGTGAAGAACACGCGCATCATGTGCACGAACATGCCGGCGAGGAAGATCAGCGCCGCCCAGTGGTGGATCTGCCGGATCAGCAGACCACCGCGCACATCGAAGGAGATGTGCATGGTCGAGTTGAACGCCTCGGACATCAGCTGTCCCTGCAGCGGGACGTAGCTGCCGTGGTACTCCACCTCGTTCATCGACGGGTGGAAGAACAGCGTCAGATACACACCCGTGAGGATGATGATGATGAAGCTGTACATGCAGATCTCGCCGAGCATGAAGGACCAGTGGTCCGGGAAGATCTTGCGCATGTTGGCCTTGGCCAGGGAGTAGATCCCAAGGCGGCCGTCGGCCCAGTCGGCCACCCGCTCGCCGGCGGGTGCCTTCTTCTTGTTGTCGCTGCTCATCAGGTCAGCCCCTCTCGAAGAAGGCAGGACCGACGGGCTCTTCGAAGTCGCCGAGCGCCTCGAGGTAGCCCTCCTCGTTCACACCGATGCGCAGCTGCGGCAGGGGGTGACCAGCGGGGCCGAAGATCACTCGGGCACCGTCGGAGAGGTCGAAGGTGGACTGGTGGCACGGGCACAGGACGTGGTGCGTCTGCTGCTCGTACAGGGAGATCGGGCAGCCCACGTGGGTGCAGATCTTGGAGTACGCCACGACGCCCTCGTGCGACCACTCGAGCTCGCGCTTGTCCTTGATGTTCTCCGGCTGGATCCGGACGATCATCAGGGCGGCCTTGGCGATCTGGGTCTGGAAGTCGTGGTCGTGCTCCGACATGCCCTCGGGCATGGCGAACGTCAGCGAACCGACCTGCACGTCCGAGGGACGCAGCGGCTCGTTGGTGTTCATGTTGACGAGCTTCTTGCCCTTGGCCCACTTGGTGTGCCGGAGCTTGTCCTCGGGCAGCGGACCGAGGTCGCGCAGGAGGACGACACCGGAGAGCGGGACCAGGGCCAGCGCGCCGAACATCGTGTTGCGGATCAGCTTGCGCCGGCCGAACTGCGACTCCGCGGCACCGGCCTTGAAGTCGGCCATGACCTTGGCCCTGACCTCGGGCTCGGCCTCGATCGGGTGACGCTCGTCGGCGACCTCCACGTCGGACATCAGGGTGCGGGCCCAGTGGACCGCACCCGCGCCGATGCAGAAGAGCGCGAGGCCGAGGGTCAGACCCAGGGCGAAGTTGAGCCCGCTGATGTGTCCGATCGGCCAGACGAAGACGCTGCGGTCGGCCGGGATGGTCACGAACGCGGCGATGAAGCCGACCGTGGCCAGCATGGACAGCGTGAACAGGAACGCGATCGCACGCTCGGAGCGCTTCGCGGCCCGCTCGTCGATGTCCTGGATGCGGTGCTGGTGGGGCGGGAGCCCCGGGTCGGCGAACGGGTTCTCGTCCGCGACCGCCACCGAACCGTGCTCGGGCTCGGTCACCTGCTTGCTGGGCAGGTTCTCTTCTGGAATCTCTTGGCTACTCATGACTTCTTGGCCTTTGCGGTCCGAGCGGCGACCCACACGGCGACCGCGATCAGCGAGCCGAGACCGAAGATCCAGCCGAAGAGGCCTTCACTGACCGGGCCCAGCCCACCCAGCTTGAGACCGCCGGGGCTCTGGGTCTTCTCGCCGTTGACCGCGTCGAGGTACGCGATGATCTCCTTCTTCTCCTTCTCCGGCATCGTGGTGTCGGGGAAGGACGGCATGTTCTGCGGGCCGGTCTGCATGGCCTCGTAGATGTGCTTCGGGGAGACACCTTCGAGTGACGGCGCGTACTTGCCGTGCGTCAGCGCGCCACCCTCACCGGTGAAGTTGTGGCACTGCGCGCAGTTGGTGCGGAACAGCTCGCCACCCTTGGCGATGTCCGCCCCGGCCGGGCTGTACTGCTTCTCGGTGGGGACCGAGGGACCGGCGCCGAGCGAGGAGATGTACGCCGCGAGCTGGTCGATCTGGGCCTGGTTGTAAATGACCTTCTTCTTGGGCGCCTGGGCACCCTGCTGCTGGAGCGGCATACGCCCGGTGCCGACCTGGAAGTCGACCGCCGCGGCGCCCACGCCCGTCAGCGGCGGACCGTCGGAGGACCCCTGACCGCCGGTTCCGTGGCAGCTGGAGCAGCCCACGGCGTAGAGCTTCTTGCCCTCGTCGATGGCGAGGGACTGGGCGGTGTCGTCGGCCTGCGCCTTGTCCGCCGGCGCGAACGCGGCGTACAGCCCCCCGGTGGCCGCCAGCGCGAGGAGTAGGACGACGACCGCCGCCAGCGGATGGCGTCGTCGTGCGGAGAGCTTTTTCACGGATTACCCCGGTGTCAGGATCTTCTGCGTCGATGCTGGAATGTGTCGGTACGTCGCGCGAGCGACCCCGCCGATTACTTGATCATGTAGATCGTGGCGAAGAGTCCGATCCAGACCACATCGACGAAGTGCCAGTAGTAGGACACGACGATGGCTGCGGTCGCCTGTTCATGGGTGAACTTCCTGGCCGCGTAGGTGCGGCCGAGGACCAGCAGGAAGGCGATCAGGCCGCCTGTCACATGCAGTCCGTGGAAGCCGGTGGTCAGGTAGAAGACCGAGCCGTACGGGTCGGAGGAGAGCGAGAGCCCGTCCTTCTTGACCAGCTCGGTGTACTCGAACACCTGACCGCCGATGAAGATCGCACCCATGATGAAGGTGACGATGAACCACATCCGGAGCTTCTTCACGTCGCCACGCTCAGCGGCGAAGACGCCGAGCTGACACGTGAGAGAGGAGAGCACCAGGATGGTGGTGTTCGTCGCCGAGAACGGGAAGTTCAGGGCCGAGGCCATTTCCTTCCAGTGATCAGGACCTGTCACCGATCGCAGGGTGAAGTACATCGCGAAGAGGGCCGCGAAGAACATCAGCTCGGAACTCAGCCAGATGATGGTTCCGACGCTGGTGAGGTTCGGTCGATTGACCGGCGGGTGCGCGTGCCCGGTATCTACTGTCGTTGCTGTCGCCACGACCGACATTATGTCGGTCGCTTATCCCGCCCTCACCCCGGGGGGTGCCGTTCGGAGTGTCTGCGGGGTGTGTCCTGCCCGTATGGCCCATCGGAGGCCTGTCCGAACCGCTGTTGACGGGGTGTCGGGAGGGGTAGCATCCGCGCATCGGTCCCCGATCCCACGACGGCACAGCCTGTTCAGCTCGATGATCTGGAGGAACAATGCAGCCGACCGCCACGGTGCTGGTCTACAGCGACAACGCGAGCACCCGCGAGCAGGTCCGGTCGGCCACCGGGCGCAGGCCGGCGACGGACGTTCCCGAGGTCGAGTTCATCGAGTGCGCGACCCTGCCCGCCGTGCTCAAGCAGCTGGACGAGGGCGGCGTCGACGTCTGCGTGCTGGACGGCGAGGCGACGCCGGCGGGCGGCATGGGCGTGTGCCGTCAGATCAAGGACGAGATCTTCCAGGCGCCGCCGGTCCTGCTGCTCATCGGGCGCCCCCAGGACGCCTGGCTCGCCACCTGGAGCCGCGCGGAAGCGGCGGTGACCCTTCCGGTCGAACCGGTGGAGTTCGCGGACGCGCTGGCGGGCCTGCTGCGCGGCAGGGCGGCCGTGCGGGCCTGAGGCCCGAGGGCAGGGGCCACAGCGGCCCGGCCGGGGTCTCACGGCGCGGTGTGGGGCCCTGTGAGCCGTCTCCTGCGGCCTCGCTAGACCTGCGGCCGCAGTCGGGCCGCGTCGGCCGCCGTGGGGCCCTCCTTGGTGCCGGACAGCAGCGCGCTGCCCTTGCGCCAGTTCGTCCAGCTCATGTTCCAGTCGCCGAGGCCGTTGCCGAACGCCGGCATGTCCTCGCCGTAGCTGTTGACGACCTTCACCAGGTCGCCCTGGCGCACGTTCTCGTAGAACCAGGCGGCGTTGCCGGTGCTCATGCCGGTGCAGCCGTGGCTGGTGTTCGCCACGCCCTGGGAGCCGGTCGACCAGGGCGCGGCGTGCACGTACTCGCCGGAGTCGGTGACCCGCGTCGCGTAGTAGACCTGCTTGTCGTAGAAGTCCGAGGCGCCGATGCTGGCGCTGGTCATGCGTACGGAGTACTCCTTGCCGAGCACGACCTTGACGCCGTTGCGGGTGGAGTAGCCGGGCTTGCCGGTGGTCACCGGGATCGAGTTGATCTCCTTGCCGTTGCGGTAGACCGTCATCCAGTGGGATCCGGCGTCCGTCACGGCCTCGACCCGGTCCCCGGTGGTGAACTTCAGGGGCTTGCTCTCGCCGCCCCACAGCTTGTCGGCGACCTTGATGCCCGCCAGGTTGCTGGACACGCTGATCGTGGCGCGGGCGGGCCAGTACTCCTTGGGGCGGTAGTGCAGCGTCTTGTCGTCCACCCAGTACCAGGCGCCCTCGACCGCGGGCACCGACCGGACCTTCAGGGCCCGCTCGACGGTCGCCCTGGCCTCCTTGCCCTTCACCGCGGCGTCGAGGGAGGCGATGACGGGCTGTCCGACGCCGTAGGTGCCCGCCTCGGGGCCGAAGGTGACGCCCAGCCGCTTCTTCTTGGGCGGCACCTCGGTCTCGAAGTTCATGACCTTGCGGCCCGGCGCGCCCTCCTCGTCCTCGGTGCTCACCCGGACGGTGTACTGGGCGCCTGCCGCCAGCGGGCCGGTGCTGCGCCAGCGGGCGCCGTCGGCGGAGAGTTCGCCCGCCACGTACCGCCCCAGGGCGTCGGTGGCCGTGACGTCGGTGATGCGTCCGTCCTCGCCCTGTGCGGTGACCTCAAGGGGCTTGTCCGGGTCCGCCTTCTTGCTGCCCACCGGGCCGTTGAAGGCGATCTGGCCGGCCGCGTCGTACGGCTTCGCCGAGAGCGGGTGGCCGTCGGGGCCGCCGCATGCCGTGGCCCCCGCACCGAGTGCGGCCACCAGCATCGTGCAGCTCAGTACCGTGGGGATTCGCGGTGAGTGGCTCATGAACTCACGGTAGGGAGGTTCATCCGGTCCGGCGCGGTGAGTGACCCGTTGGAGGGGCGAGCGCGACACGCCGAGGGGCCCGGACGCTCCTGACGGAGTGTCCGGGCCCCTGGCGCGGGCGGGAGCTACAGACTCACTGGGTCTGGTTCTCGCCGCGGTAGTACTCGAAGACCCAGCCCCACAGGCCGATGAGCAGGAGGGGGGCGGAGAAGTACAGCAGCCACCAGCCGATGGCGATGCTCATGAAGGCGAGCGCGCCGCCGATGGCCAGCGAGAGCGGCTGCCAGCTGTGCGGGCTGAAGAAGCCCACCTCGCCGGCCTCGTCCGCGACGTCGGCCTCCTTGTTGTCCTGTGCGGAGGCGTCGACCCGCCGGGCCGTGAAGGCCAGGTAGTAGCCGATCATGATGCACAGGCCGAAGGCCAGGAAGAGCGCCGTGGTACCGGCCGGCTCCTTCGACCACACGCCATAGACGATCGCCATGGCGAGGACGAAGACGCTCAGCCAGATGAACATCTTGCCCTGGATCTTCACTTCGCGGCCTCCTTGTCGCCACCGAACATCTTGGTGTCCTTCTGCCCGGCGTTCTCGATCTGGCCGAGCGCGGCGATGTCGGGGTGGTGCAGGTCGAAGGCCGGCGATTCACTGCGGATGCGCGGCAGGGTGAGGAAGTTGTGCCGCGGCGGCGGGCAGGACGTGGCCCACTCCAGCGAGCGGCCGTAGCCCCACGGGTCGTCGACCTCGACCTTCTTGCCGTACTTGGCCGTCTTCCAGATGTTGTAGAAGAACGGCAGGATCGACAGGCCGAGCAGGAACGAGCTGATCGTCGAGATCGTGTTCAGCGCGGTGAAGCCGTCGGCGTCGAGGTAGTCCGCGTAACGACGCGGCATGCCCTCGGCGCCCAGCCAGTGCTGGACCAGGAACGTGCCGTGGAAGCCCACGAACAGCGTCCAGAAGGTGATCTTTCCGAGGCGCTCGTCGAGCATCTTGCCGGTGAACTTCGGCCACCAGAAGTGGAAGCCGGAGAACATCGCGAAGACGACGGTGCCGAAGACCACGTAGTGGAAGTGCGCCACCACGAAGTACGAGTCCGAGACGTGGAAGTCCATCGGCGGCGAGGCCAGGATGACACCCGTCAGACCGCCGAAGGTGAAGGTGATCAGGAAGCCGACCGCCCACAGCATCGGGGTCTCGAAACTCAGTGACCCCTTCCACATGGTGCCGATCCAGTTGAAGAACTTCACGCCTGTCGGTACGGCGATGAGGAACGTCATGAAGGAGAAGAACGGCAACAGCACGCCGCCCGTGACGTACATGTGGTGCGCCCACACCGTCACCGACAGACCCGCGATCGCGATCGTCGCACCGATCAGGCCCATGTAGCCGAACATCGGCTTGCGGGAGAAGACCGGGATGACCTCGGAAATGATTCCGAAGAATGGCAGCGCGATGATGTACACCTCTGGATGGCCGAAGAACCAGAAGAGGTGTTGCCAGAGCAATGCGCCGCCATTGGCCGCGTCGAAGACATGGGCACCGAATTTGCGGTCCGCCTCCAGGGCGAACAGCGCGGCGGCCAGGACCGGGAAGGCCAGCAGCACGAGGACGGCCGTCAGCAGCACGTTCCACACGAAGATCGGCATGCGGAACATGGTCATGCCGGGCGCGCGCATGCAGATGATCGTGGTGATGAAGTTGACCGAGCCGAGGATCGTGCCGAAGCCGGAGAAGGCCAGACCCATGATCCACATGTCGGCGCCGATGCCCGGGGAGCGGACGGCGTCCGAGAGCGGGCTGTAGGCGAACCAGCCGAAGTCGGCCGCGCCGTTCGGCGTGAGGAAACCACCGACCGCGATGAGCGAGCCGAACAGGTAGAGCCAGTAGGCGAACATGTTCAGTCGCGGGAAGGCGACGTCGGGCGCGCCGATCTGCAGCGGCATGATCCAGTTCGCGAAGCCGGCGAACAGCGGCGTCGCGAACATCAGCAGCATGATCGTGCCGTGCATCGTGAACGCCTGGTTGAACTGCTCGTTCGACATGAGCTGCGAGCCCGGGCGGGCGAGTTCGGCGCGCATGAAGAGCGCCATCACTCCGCCGATGCAGAAGAACGCGAACGAGGTGACCAGATAGAGCGTGCCGATGGTCTTGTGGTCAGTGGTGGTCATCCACTTGACGACGACGTTTCCCGGCCGCTTGCGCCTGACCGGCAGCTCGTTCTCGTACGAGTCTTCTGCTGCCGCGGCACCCTGAGGTTCGTTGAGGATGCTCACAGGTTGTTCGTCTCCCGGTTCTTCTCGTGGGGCGTCTGCTCGATGCCGGCCGGGATGTAACCGGTCTGGTTCTTCTTCGCCAGGTCCTCGAGGTGCTGCTTGTAGCGCTCGGGAGAGACGACCTTGACGTTGAAGAGCATCCGGGAGTGGTCGACGCCGCACAGCTCGGCGCACTTGCCCATGAAGGTGCCCTCCTTGTTCGGAGTCACCTCGAAGGCGTTGGTGTGGCCCGGGATGACGTCCTGCTTCATGAGGAACGGCACCACCCAGAAGGAGTGGATGACGTCACGCGAAGTCAGGACGAAACGAACCTTCTCGCCCTTGGGGAGCCAGAGGGTCGGGCCGGGGTTTCCGTTCTGGGGGTTCCGCTCACCGGGCGTGCCGACTTCGTAGACGCCGTTGGCCTTGGCCGGGAAGTCGTCGCGGAACTTGTCCGGGATGGCCTCCAGGTCCTTGGAGGTCCTGGCGTTCTCCTTGCCCGCGCCCGGAACGTTCTCGACGTAGTTGAAGCCCCAGCTCCACTGGTAGCCGACCACGTTGATGGTGTGGGCCGGCTTGTCCTCGAGCTTGAGGAGCTTCGACTCGTCCCGTGCCGTGAAGTAGAACAGCACGGAGACGATGATGAGGGGGACGACCGTGTACAGCGCCTCGATGGGCATGTTGTAACGGGTCTGAAGAGGAACCTCCACCTTGGTGCGGCTTCGCCGGTGGAAGATGACGCTCCACAGGATCAGGCCCCAGACCAGCACGCCCGTGGCGAGCGCTGCCGCCCACGAGCCCTGCCAGAGGGAGAGAATCCGCGGAGCCTCTTCCGTTACCGGGGTCGGCATTCCAAGGCGGGGGAAATCCTTGTATGTGCAACCGGTGGCGGTCGCCAGGATCAGGCCCGCAGTCAGCACCTGCGGCAGCTTCCGCCGCATCGGGCGCCGCGACGAGCGGTCGGAGCCGTTGGGACTCACGTAGCGCCTTCCCGAGAGTCTCGCCCGCGCTTGTCGGCTGCGGCCTTCTCGCTGGTCGGTCGCCGCCCTGCGACGGGCAGGGGTTTGGATGTTTATGCGGACCAAACCCTACTGGACGCATTTTGGGGTCGCGCGGGGAGGGTGCCTAACGCGCCGCGGGTCACTCCGAAGGGTGGGACGGTGCGCCGCCTCGCGCTTTCTGACGGGGGGTCGGGTGCCTCTGAGCTCGGCGGAATCTGGTCGTCCGCGGGTGCGGGTTCGGTGGGGGCTGGGCGCGCAGTTCCCCGCGCCCCTGAGGGGTGCGCCCTGCGGGCGCCCCTCAGGGGTGGGCGGTCTAGCGTTGGGGGGTGGCCTACTTTGATGTTGCTTCTTCCGTGCCTCTTCATCCCGTTGCCCGGCAGGCCCTGGTGGCCTCGCTGGATGAGGGGTGGGCCGATCCGGCGCGGCTCTACCGCGAGGGGCGGCGGGCCCGGCTGCTGCTCGACGCGGCGCGGGAGGCGGCCGCCGAGGCCGTGGGGTGCAGGCCCGACGAGCTGGTCTTCACCTCCTCCGGCACCCGTGCCGTGCACTCCGGGGTCGCGGGCGCGCTGGCCGGGCGGCGCCGCGCCGGACGCCACCTGATCGTGTCGGCGGTCGAACACTCGTCGGTGCTCCATTCGGCCGCGGCCCACGAGGCCGGCGGCGGGACGGTGACCGAGGTGCCGGTGGACCGGGGCGGGGCGGTCGACCCCGGGGTGTTCGCCGCCGCGCTGCGCGAGGACACCGCGCTCGCCTGCCTGCAGTCCGCCAACCACGAGGTGGGCACCGAGCAGCCGGTGGCCGAGGTGGCGGCGGCCTGCCGGGCGGCCGGGGTGCCGCTCCTGGTGGACGCGGCGCAGTCGCTGCTCTGGGGGCCGGTGGGCGGCGACTGGTCGCTGCTGACTGGCAGCGCCCACAAGTGGGGCGGCCCGGCGGGGGTCGGGCTGCTCGTCGTGCGCAAGGGGGTGCGCTTCGCCGGGCAAGATCCCGCGGACGAGCGGGAGTCGGGGCGCGCCGCCGGGTTCGAGAACATTCCGGCCGTCGTCGCGGCGGCGGCCTCGCTGCGGGCGGTGCGCGCCGAGGCCGCGGCGGAGGGGGTGCGGCTGCGGGAGCTGACGGAGCGGATCAGGGCGCGGGTGCCCGCCCTGGTGCCGGACGCGGAGGTGGTGGGCGACCCCGTACGGCGGCTGCCGCACCTCGTCACCTTCTCCTGTCTCTATGTCGACGGGGAGAGCCTGCTGCACGAGCTGGACCGGGCCGGGTTCTCCGTGTCGTCCGGGTCGTCGTGCACCAGCTCCACGCTGACCCCGAGCCATGTCCTGAAGGCGATGGGGGTGCTGAGCGAGGGGAACGTCCGGGTCTCGCTGCCGATGGGCACGGAGGCGGCCGAGGTGGAGCGGTTCCTCGACGTGCTGCCCGGCGCCGTCGCCGGGGTGCGCGAGCAGCTGGGGGCGCCGGTGGGGCCGCGGCCCCGTACGGAAGGGGCGGCACTGGTCGTCGACGCGCTCGGCAAGCGGTGTCCGCTGCCCGTCATCGAGCTGGCGAAGGTCATCGGGGACGTCCCGCTGGGCGGGACGGTGACCGTGCTCGCCGACGACGAGGCGGCGCGCCTCGACATCCCGGCGTGGTGCGAGATGCGCGAGCAGGAGTACGTGGGTGAGCGGCCGGCGGACCGGGGCAGCGCGTACGTGGTCCGCCGGCGCTCGTGATCACACGAGGTGGGCGCCGACCTCGGCGGCGGCCTCGTGGCCGTACGCCTTGGTGAAGCGGTCCATGAAGTTGCTGCGCCGCAGCTCGTACTCCTGGGTGCCGACGGTCTCGATGACCAGGGTGGCGAGCATGCAGCCCACCTGGGCGGCGCGCTCGTGGGAGACGCCCCAGGCGAGGCCGGACAGGAAGCCCGCGCGGAACGCGTCGCCGACGCCGGTCGGCTCGACCTTGGCCTCCTCCTCGGGGACGCCGACCTCGATCGGGTCCTGGCCGACGGCCTCGATGCGCACGCCGTTCGCGCCGAGGGTCGTCACGCGGTGGCCGACGCGGGAGAGGATCTCGGCGTCGGTCCAGCCGGTCTTGGACTCGATGAGCCCCTTCTCGTACTCGTTGGAGAAGAGGTACGTGGCGCCGTCGAGGAGGGTGCGGATCTCCTCGCCCCCCATGCGGGCGATCTGCTGGGAGAAGTCGGCGGCGAAGGGGATGCGGCGGGTGCGGCACTCCTCGGTGTGCCGGAGCATCGCCTCGGGGTCGTCGGCGCCGATCAGGACGAGGTCGAGTCCGCCGACGCGGTCGGCGACCGTCTTCAGCTCGATCAGGCGCGCCTCGCTCATCGCGCCCGTGTAGAAGGAGCCGATCTGGTTGTGGTCGGCGTCGGTGGTGCAGACGAAGCGTGCGGTGTGCAGCGTCTCGGAGATGCGGACCGAGGCGGTGTCCACGCCGTGCCGGTCGAGCCAGGCGCGGTACTCGTCGAAGTCGGAGCCCGCGGCGCCGACCAGGATCGGGGCGGTGCCGAGCTGCCCCATGCCGAAGGTGATGTTGGCGGCCACGCCTCCCCTGCGGACGTCGAGCGCGTCGACCAGGAACGAGAGGGAGACCGTGTGCAGCTGATCGGCGACCAGCTGGTCGGCGAAGCGGCCGGGGAAGGTCATCAGATGGTCGGTGGCGATGGAGCCGGTGACTGCGATACGCACGGCTGGGTGCTCCTGTAGAGGAGAGGCGAGGGGTTGACAGTTCACGTTAGCGGGTCGAACACCCACGCTGAAGAGGCCAAAACTACCCGATAGTAGGGCTTTTTTCCTGGGCGTCCAGATGCCTACGGTGCCGTTATGACCGTTATCCCGAAGGATGTCGTCACCAAGCGCGCCCGCAGGCTCTCCGCGGAGAGCCCCGAGAGCATGGAGACCCTGCGCGGCGACTGCGCCCGCATGGCGCCGCACTGGGCGGTACCCGTCCGGGCCGCCGCCACTCCCGTGCCGCCGTCCCTGATCCACGGCGTCACCGTGCCGCCGTCCTCCGCGCGGCTCATCGACGGGATGTCCGAGTACGGCGACTGAGAAGGGCCGCCCGCGAGGCCCGGCGCCCGCACCCCGCGCGTGAAAGGGAACCGCGCGCTCCCCCGCCACGTCCCATCGCCGACCCCCGCAAAGGGGGTACCGGGATACGACGGAGCCCGCCCGTGGGTTTCCAGGGACAGCAGTGCAGTCGAAGGAGCGATGCGGTGAACACCGAGCGATCCGTGCAAGAGACGGCCGAGCCCCGGCGTCGGCGTGCCCGCCTCGCCGTCACCTCGGTGGCGGCCACGGTCCTGCTGGTCGGCGGCGGCGGGGCGTACTTCGCCGCGACCGCGTCCGGCGGTGGCGACCGGGGCGGTGACGGGGCCCCCGCCGGGGACGGCGGCAATCCGCCGCCGCTCGCGCTGGACGGCTATCCGGCCGGCGACCGGCAGGACGGCTCCGCCGCGCCCGGCGGCACCGGCGGGATCGCGCCGGGCGAGCCCGACCCGAGCGGCGCCACGTACCAGGCGACGGGCAAGCTGCCCGAGGGCCCGGACGCGGCCTTCGTCTACCACGCCCGGAGCGAGGTGACCCGGGGCGAGGTGGTCGCGCTGGCCGAGGCGCTCGGCCTGTCCGGGACGCCGACGTCGAGGGACGGCACCTGGCGGGTCGAGCAGGACAAGGACGGTTCGGGCCCCTCCCTCCAGGTGAACAAGCAGGCGCCCGGCACCTGGACGTACACCCGGCACGGGGTGGGCGGCACGGACAACTGCCCCAAGGGCAAGCCGTGTTCGGGCACCTCCACCGCGCCGGGCGGCGACGCGGGCGACGCGGTGGGCGAGCAGGCGGCCAAGGACGCCGCCGCGCCGCTGCTCAAGGCGCTCGGCCAGGACGACGCGAAGCTCGACGCCCGCCAGCTGATGGGCGCGGTGCGGGTGGTGAACGCCGACCCGAAGGTGGACGGCCTGCCCACCTACGGCTGGTCGACCGGCGTCCAGGTCGGCTCGGACGGCCAAGTGGTGGGCGGCAGCGGCCAGTTGAAGGCGCCGGTCAAGGGCGCCAAGTACCCGGTGATCGGCGCCCGTCAGGCCCTGGACCAGCTGAATTCGAGGGGCGGCGGGCACATGGGCATCGGCGGCTGCGCCACCCCGGTACCACACGCCGACGACCGCACGAAGACGGAGGGCGGCGGGCAGCAGGCGCCGTGCGGGCCGTCGTCCGCGCAGCCGAAGCCGCGGTCCGTGGCCGTGACCGGCGCCACCTTCGGGCTCGCCACGCACTACGTCGCGGGCCGCCAGACCCTCGTACCTTCGTGGCTGTTCGAGGTGAAGCCGCAGGGCGCGCGGGAGACCTTCACGGTGACGCATCCGGCGCTCGCCCCCGAGTACCTGACCTCGCCCGGCAGCCCGACGCCCACCGAGGAGCCCGGCACCGGGCGTGCGGCGGCCATCGAGTCCTACGGCGCCGACGGCAGGTCGCTGACCCTGCACTTCTGGGGCAGCGCGTGTGGCCGGTACTCGGCGTCCGCGCGGGAGGACGGTGACCGGGTGAGCGTCGAGGTCACGGAGACCAAGAAGAAGGACCAGGTCTGCGTCATGATCGCCAAGAAGCTCTCCAAGACCGTCACGCTGGACAAGCCGCTCGGTGAGCGCGAGGTCGTGGACGCCTCGGGCAAGAGCGTGCGCCGCGCCTAGACACGACGCGAAGGCGGCGGCCCCCTGGAGTCCAGGGGGCCGCCGCCTTCGTACGTCTGTCTGTCGCCCGCAGCTCTAGCTGAAGGAGTCGCCGCAGGCGCAGGAGCCCGTGGCGTTGGGGTTGTCGATCGTGAAGCCCTGCTTCTCGATGGTGTCGACGAAGTCGATGGAGGCGCCGCCCAGGTAGGGAGCGCTCATCCGGTCGGTGACGACCTTCACGCCGTCGAAGTCCTTGACGACGTCGCCGTCGAGCGTGCGCTCGTCGAAGAACAGCTGGTAGCGCAGGCCCGAGCAGCCGCCGGGCTGTACGGCGACGCGCAGCGCCAGGTCGTCCCGGCCCTCCTGCTCCAGCAGGCCCTTCACCTTGGCCGCGGCGGCGTCCGACAGGAGGATGCCGTCGCTCACGGTGGTGGTCTCGTCCGATACGGACATCTGCTTCTCTCCCGGGTTGTACGGAGACTGCTTGCCGACGGTTGCAACCGGCGGGGCCGCGGATTCATTCCGGGCCGAGCGCTTACGTCTTACCCCCTCATGCTCGCACATGGTCTCCCCGGGGGCACCGGTCCCGGCGACGGCGAATGCGTCACATCGACACTATGGCCATCGTCAAACTGACGTGAAGCGGTTATGATAGATAACGTCAATTAGACGAAAACTCGTCTGCAGAAGAGAAAGGGTAGGTGTCGTCGTGACCACCGCCCAGTCCCCCGGGGACCTCGTGGACCTCGATGTGCAGCCCACGCCGCTCGCCCTGCTCCTGCTCGGCCGTGAGGCCGACCCCAAGAGCGAGCGGGGCGTGGACTGCCCCGGCGACCTGCCGTCCCCCTCCGACCCGGACCTGGTGGAGCGCGCCCGGGCCGCCAAGGAGAAGCTCGGCGACAAGGTCTTCGTCCTCGGCCACCACTACCAGCGCGACGAGGTCATCCAGTTCGCGGATGTGACCGGCGACTCCTTCAAGCTGGCGCGCGACGCCGCGGCGCGGCCCGGCGCGGAGTACATCGTCTTCTGCGGTGTGCACTTCATGGCCGAATCGGCGGACATCCTGACGACGGACGACCAGAAGGTCGTGCTGCCCGACCTGGCCGCCGGCTGCTCGATGGCCGACATGGCCACCGCCGAGCAGGTCGCCGAGTGCTGGGACGTGCTGACCGACGCCGGCATCGCCGAGCGGGTCGTCCCCGTCTCGTACATGAACTCCTCGGCCGACATCAAGGCGTTCACCGGCAAGCACGGCGGCACGATCTGTACGTCGTCCAACGCCAAGCGCGCCCTGGAGTGGGCCTTCGAGCAGGGCGAGCAGGTGCTGTTCCTGCCCGACCAGCACCTGGGCCGCAACACCGCCGTGCGCGACATGGGGATGTCCCTGGACGACTGCGTGGTCTACAACCCGCACAAGCCGAACGGCGGCCTGACCGTCGAGCAGCTGCGCGGCGCGAAGATGATCCTGTGGCGCGGGCACTGCTCGGTGCACGGGCGCTTCTCGCTGGAGTCGGTCGCGGACGTGCGCGCGCGCATACCGGGCGTGAACGTCCTGGTGCACCCGGAGTGCAAGCACGAGGTCGTGGCCGCCGCCGACCACGTCGGTTCCACCGAGCACATCATCAAGACCCTGGAGGCCGCGCCCGCCGGGTCGAAGTGGGCCATCGGCACGGAGCTGAACCTCGTCCGCCGCCTGGCGAACCGTTTCGCCGCGCAGGACAAGGAGGTCGTCTTCCTGGACAAGACGGTCTGCTTCTGTTCGACGATGAACCGGATCGACCTGCCGCACCTGGTCTGGACGCTGGAGTCGCTGGCCGAGGGCAAGCTCGTCAACCAGATCGCGGTGGACCGCGAGACCGAGCAGTTCGCGAAACTGGCGCTGGAGCGGATGCTGGCGCTTCCGTAGGGTCACGCCGGTCAGCGGTAAGGGGCGTCCGCCATGGCGGGCGCCCCTTACGTCATCCCCAGTCGCCGCCAGTCGTCGCCGGCCGTTCCCCGGTCACTCCACCCGTGGACGCACCAGGCCCGACTCGTAGGCGATGACGACGAGTTGGGCGCGGTCGCGCGCCCCGAGCTTGGCCATCGCGCGGTTCACATGGGTCTTCACGGTGAGCGGACTGACCTGGAGGCGCTCGGCGATCTCGTCGTTCGAGTGCCCCCCGGCGACCTGCACCAGGACCTCCCGCTCGCGGGTGGTGAGGGCGTCCAGGCGCTCGCCGCGCACCGCGCCCTCGCCGTCCCCGTCGCCGCCCTGCGCCAGGAACTTGGCGATCAGCCCTTTGGTGGCCACCGGGGAGAGCAGCGCCTCGCCCGCCGCCGCGATACGGATGGCGCCGAGCAGCTCCTCGGGCTCCGCGCCCTTGCCGAGGAAGCCGGAGGCGCCCGCCCGCAGCGACTGCACGACGTACTCGTCGACCTCGAAGGTCGTCAGCATCACCACCCGCACCTGGGCCAGGGCGGGGTCGGCGCTGATCATGCGGGTGGCGGCCAGGCCGTCCGTGCCGGGCATGCGGATGTCCATCAGGACCACGTCCGCCCGCTCCGAGGCGGCGAGCCGCACCGCCTGGGCGCCGTCGGACGCCTCGCCGACCACCTCCATGTCGGGCTCGGAGTCGACGAGCACCTTGAACGCGCTGCGCAGCAGCGCCTGGTCGTCGGCGAGCAGTACGCGGATCGTCACGCGGTCCCTTCCTTTGCCGGGGTGAGGGGGACGACCGGCAGGATCGCATGGACGCGGAAGCCGCCGCCGTAGCGGGGGCCGGCGGAGCAGCTGCCGCCGAGGGCGGTGACGCGCTCGCGCATGCCGAGCAGGCCGTGCCCGCCGCCGTCGGCGCCGGGGCCCCCGTCCGGGTCCCGCTGCCCCTCGCCGTCAGTGGCCCGGCCCGGCCCCGGGCCGTCGTCGAGGACGGTGACCTCGACGTTCGGGCCCACGCGCACGACGCTCACCTCGGCCTTGGCGCCCCGCCCCGCGTGCTTGCGCACGTTCGTGAGCGCCTCCTGGATGATCCGGAACGCGGCGAGGTCGACGGCCGCCGGGAGGTCGAGGCCGACCTGGCCGAGGGCGACCTCCACGGGCAGCCCCGCGTTGCGGAAGGTCTCGACCAGCTCGTCGAGCCGGTGCAGGCCGGGGGCCGGCTCGGTGGGCGCCTCGGGGTCGCCGCTCTGGCGCAGCAGACCGACGGTGGCGCGCAGTTCGTTGAGCGCGGAGCGGCTGGCGTCGCGTACGTGGGAGAGGGCCTCCTTCGCCTGGTCGGGCCGCTTGTCCATGACGTGCGCCGCGACGCCCGCCTGCACATTGACCAGGGCGATGTGGTGGGCGACCACGTCGTGCAGGTCCCGGGCGATGCGCAGCCGCTCCTCGGCGACGCGCCGCCTGGCCTCCTCCTCCCGGGTGCGCTCCGCCCGCTCGGCGCGTTCCCTTATGGCGTCCACGAAGGCGCGTCTGCTGCGCACCGCGTCGCCCGCGGCGGCGGCCATGCCGCTCCAGGCGAAGATGCCGAGGTTCTCCTGGGCGTACCAGGGCAGCGGTCCCGAGAGCATGGCGACGCCCGTGAGGCCGGTCATGGTGACCAGGCCGACGCGCCAGGTCGTCGAGCGGTCCGTGGTGGCGGCCACGGTGAACAGGGCGACGACCGCGGACATCACGACGGGCGCGCGGGGATCGCCCGTGAGCAGCTCCGTGACGGAGGCGGCGCAGGTCACGGCGAGCACCGCCCAGGGGGCGCGGCGGCGCAGGACGAGGGCGAGGGCGCCGAAGGCCATCAGGAGCAGGCTGGGGGCGTCGGGCGCGCGGGTGCCCCAGGTGGGTCCGTGCTCCCCGTAGGGCTCGGCGAAGGAGCCGACGACCATGAAGACGAGGACGGCGCAGGCGAGCGCGGCGTCCACCGCCAGCGGGTGCGCCTTGGCCCAGCAGCGGCCTCTGCCCAGCGTGGTCAACTTCCCCGCTCTTCCGTCGCGTTCTCCGCCGCGGGTCCCGCGGTCGGGCCATCTCGCGCCCACGCGGCGGGGCCGCGGCGGGGGCTCAGCCCGGGATCAGGCCGTCGTCGCCCAGCATGGCCCGGACCTCGTCGAGCGTCGCGTCCGGCGCGGGCAGGATCAGCTCGGAGGGCTCCAGCGCGTCGTCCGGGAGCGGTTCGCCGAGCTCGCGGACCCTGTCCAGGAGCGCGTGGAGCGTGCCGCGGAAGCCGACGGGGTCGCCGCCCTCCAGCTCCGCGAGCAGTTCGTCGTCCAGCTTGTTCAGCTCGGCGAAGTGGCTGTCGGCCAGCTTCACCTGGCCCTCCCCCATGATCCGTACGATCATGTCGTCCTCCTCGGACGTGAGCGGTACCCGTGCCGCCGCGCGACTACTGCTTGTCGAAGCGTGGAGTGTCCTGCGGCTGCTGCTGCGACCTGGGCTGCCCCTGGCCGCCCTCGATGGCCTGCTGGCCGGCGCCGGAGCCGCCCGCCAGCTCCGCCTTCATGCGCTGCAGCTCCAGCTCCACATCCGTACCACCGGAGAGGCGGTCCAGCTCGGTCTGGATGTCGTCCTTGGCCAGTCCGGAGGAGTCGTCGAGGGCGCCGGAGGCGAGCAGTTCGTCGATCGCGCCGGCCCGCGCCTGGAGCTGCGCGGTCTTGTCCTCGGCGCGCTGGATCGCCATGCCGACGTCGCCCATCTCCTCGGAGATGCCGGAGAAGGCCTCGCCGATGCGGGTCTGCGCCTGCGCGGCGGTGTACGTCGCCTTGATCGTCTCCTTCTTCGTGCGGAAGGCGTCGACCTTGGCCTGGAGGCGCTGCGCCGCGAGGGTGAGCTTCTCCTCCTCGCCCTGGAGCGTCTGGTGCTGCGTCTCCAGGTCGGTGACCTGCTGCTGGAGCGCGGCCCGCCGGGAGAGGGCCTCGCGGGCGAGGTCCTCGCGGCCGAGGGCGAGCGCCTTGCGGCCCTGGTCCTCCAGCTTGGCGGACTGGCCCTGGAGCTGGTTCAGCTGCAGTTCCAGGCGCTTGCGGGAGGTCGCCACGTCGGCGACGCCGCGGCGGACCTTCTGCAGCAGCTCCAGCTGCTTCTGGTAGGAGTAATCGAGGGTTTCGCGCGGATCCTCGGCCCGGTCAAGGGCCTTGTTCGCCTTCGCGCGGAAGATCATTCCCATACGCTTCATGACACCGCTCATGGGCTTCGCGCGCCCCCTTCTGACGGACTTCCAGCTCCAGGTACTGCTCAGAACCCACAGTACGGGCCCTGCATCCATTACCGCACTGTTCGCGTGCGGATGCGCTCATCCCCAAGGACGACTGCGTACGGCCCGGCTCCGGCGTAAGGAGTAGGTGTACCCCTGTGAAGACGCCCGGTGTTGCCGGATCGTTCCCCATGGGACGGGGGTCCATGCCCGGCGCACCACGTACCCTTGGGTTTTGTGTTCCGTAGCCGATCCAAGGAAGAGAAGGCCCCGGCCGCGCAGGCGCCGGTGACCGACTCCAAGCAGCCCCGTGACCCGCAGGCCCCCAAGGGCCGCCCCACCCCCAAGCGCTCCATGGCACAGTCGCAGCGCCGCGGCGTGACCAATACGCCGACGTCGCGCAAGGAGGCGGCGAAGCGGCAGCGCGACGAGCGCCGTGCGCAGATGGCCAAGCAGCGCGAGGCCCTGGCCAGCGGTGACGAGCGGTTCCTGCCCGCCCGTGACAAGGGCCCGGTGCGCAAGTTCGCGCGCGACTTCGTGGACTCGCGCTTTTGCATCGCGGAGTTCTTCCTGCCGCTCGCGGTGATCATCCTTGTCCTGAGCATGGTCCGCGTGCCCCAGCTGCAGAACATCGCGCTGCTGCTCTGGCTCGTCGTGATCGTGCTGATCGTCCTGGACTCCGTGGTGACCGCGTTCCGCCTGAAGAAGCGTCTCGCCGAGCGCTTCCCGAGCGAGAACAAGAAGGGCGCCGTCATGTACGCCCTGATGCGCACGCTCCAGATGCGTCGGCTCAGGCTGCCGAAGCCGCAGGTCAAGCGCGGAGAGCGGCCCTGAGCGCATTCACCGGCGGAGCCGGTGCCTGGCTGGAGAAGCTGGGCGGTCTGCGCAATGCCGTACGCCAGGAGCTGGTGGCCCGCCAGCTCGACGAGCAGATAGCCGCCCGCTTCCCGGTGGGGCAGCGGCTGCGGGTGCTGGACGTCGGCATGGGCCAGGGCACGCAGGCGTTGCGGCTCGCCCGCGCCGGGCACAAGGTGACGGGGGTCGAGCGGGACCCCGAGATGATCGCCGCCGCCCGCGAGGCGCTCGCCGCGGAGCCCGAGGGCATCCAGGGGCGGGTGCGGCTCGTGCAGAGCGACGGCCACCAGACCGGGGCGCACTTCCTGCCGGGCAGCTTCGACGTGGTGCTCTGCCACGGCGTCCTGATGTACGTGGAGGAGCCCGACGCCCTGCTGGCCGGGCTGGCCCGGATGCTGGCCCCCGGCGGGCTGCTCTCGCTCCTCGTGCGCAACGCCGACGCGCTGGCCATGCGGCCGGGGCTCGGCGGCGACTGGAGCGGCGCGCTGGCCGCCTTCGGCTCCGTCGCCTACCGCAACCGGCTCGGCCTGGACGTGCGGGCCGACCGCCTCGACGCGTTGTCGTCGACCCTGGCGGGGATCGCGGCGCCGCTGCAGACCTGGTACGGCGTGCGGGTCTTCACGGACACCGCCGAGGACGGCGCGCCGCTTCCCCCGCACGAGGAGCTGGAGGCGCTGCTGGCCGCCGAGGAGCGGGCCGGGCGCACCGACCCCTACCGCCGGGTCGCCGCGCTGCTGCACCTGTGCGGGGTACGGGATTGAGCACCGCGGGCGCGTGAGCCGCGGGCGTGCGGGAGGCGGCGGCCGGAGTCCGGTCGCCGCCTCCCGTGCGTCGCCCACCGGGTGCCTCGCCCCGGCCGGGCCACAGGACTAGGCCTGCGCGTCCTCGGCGTCCTGGGGGTGCAGGCTCATCGGGCCGTAGATCTTGGTCGTGTCCTCGAAGAGGGACACCTGGTCGGCGCCGCCCTCGGACAGTTCCTTCCAGTACTCGCCGACCCAGGACTCCGCGTCGCCCTGGGTGGTGAACTCCTCCGGCTGCACCGCGGGCTGGACCTCCGTCCCGTCCGCCTTCTCGAACCGCCACGTCCATGCCGCCATGTCAGCCTCCCGAGGGTTCCGTGGCGGTCTGAGGAACCGCCTGAATCCGCCTGAAGCCTAGCCGGACGCGCGGCCCGGGACCCGACGCGGGAGGATCTTCGTGTGGAACTGACTCTGCTCGGCACCGGCGCCCCCGAAGGACTGCCCCTCCCCGGCTGCCCCTGCGCGGCCTGCGCGACCGCTCTGGGCGGCGCGGCGCGCGCCGCCACCGCGCTGCTCGTGGACGGCGTCCTGCTGCTCGATCTCACCCCGGGAGCCGCCCTGGCGGCCGCCCGCGCGGGACACTCGCTCGGCGGTGTGCGCCAGGTCCTGCTCTCCCATCCGCACGACGGACCCGCCGTCGAGGTCCCGGCCGGCCTCCCGCAACCCGTACGGGGCGCCGACGGGCGGGAGTTGACGCTCCTGACCGGTCACCGGGTGCGCGCGGTGGCGCTGGACGCGCCCGGCTCCGGTTACGAGGTGACGGGGCCCGACGGGGAGCGGCTGCTGTACCTGCCGCCGGGCGGCGCTCCCGCGGGGCTCGGCGAGGGGAACGGCTCGGCGGCGGCGAGCGGCGGGCGCGGGACGTACGAGATGATCGTCGGCGATGTGCTCGGGCGCCCCGACGGGCTGGCCCGGCTGCGCGCCGCCGGCGCCGTCGGCCCGACCACGGATGTGATCGCCGTCCACATCGGCCACGAGGTGCCCCCGGGCGCCGAGTTGGCGCGCCGGCTCGCGGCGGCGGGCGCGCGGGCGGTGCCCGACGGGACGACGCTGGTGGTCGGCGCCTACGAGGACGTGCCGGACGTGCCGCGCCGCACCCTCGTCCTCGGCGGCGCCCGCTCGGGCAAGTCCGTGGAGGCCGAGCGACGCCTGGCGGCCTTCCCCGAGGTGCTGTACGTGGCGACGGGCGGGACCCGTGCCGGCGACGCCGAGTGGGCGGACCGGGTGAGCCTGCACCGGGAGCGGCGCCCCGGTTCGTGGCGGACCGCCGAGACCTGCGACCTGGTGCCGCTGCTGGCGCAGGACGGGCCGCCGCTGCTGATCGACTGCCTGTCGCTGTGGCTGACCCACGCCATGGACGAGGTGGGCGCGTGGGACGACGCGCGGTGGGCGGGCGGCGGCGAGCGGGCGCTGCGGGGGCGGATCGCCGAGCTGGCCGACGCGGTGCGCGCCACCCGGCGCACGGTCGTCGCCGTGTCGAACGAGGTCGGCTCGGGCATCGTCCCGGCGACCGCGTCGGGCCGCCGCTACCGGGATGAACTGGGGCGCCTGAACGCCGCGTTCGCCGCCGAGTGCGAGCACGTCCTGCTCGTGGTGGCGGGCCAGGCCCTCCCGCTGCGCGCCTGACCCGGCCCGCCGTGTCGGGCGGGCGCCTCGGCCCTCGTACGTCAGTCGTCCGCGCCGCGGCGAGCGAGGAGGCGGTAGGCGTTGGAGAAGCCGGTGCGGGTGAGCAGGGGGGCCAGCAGCGCGTCGAGCAGCAGGGCGAGGGCGAGCAGGGGCAGGCAGGCCCCCCAGGCGGCGCGGCGGAGCCGCAGCCTCAGGGGGTGCGCGGGCTTGGCGCGCCAGGGGACGTCGGCCCGGGGCAGGCAGCGGTTGAGCAGGAGCGCGAGCGCCCCGCCGAGGTCGGCCGGGACGTGCGCCGCGCGGCGCTCGACGCCGACGACGGTGAAGCCCAGCTCCTCCAGCTCCCGGCGGAGGTTGGCGAGCGGGATGAGGTGCAGGTGCCGCGGCTGGGCGTACGAGGGCCACCACTTGCCGAGCACTTTCGCGTACCGGCAGCCGGGGTCGGTGGTCTCGATCATCAGGTGTCCGCCGGGGCGCAGGGCGGCCTTCGCGGCTCTCAGCTCGGCGCGCGGATCGGGTGCGCGCTCCAGCTGGTGGAACAGGCTCAGGGCGTCGTAGCGGCCGGCGAGGGCGTCCGCGAGGCCGGTGAGGGTGCCGCGGTGGCCCTCCTCGACGCGGCCGTGGCGCACGGCCTGCTCCACGCCCCGGCCCGGGTCGAGCCCGTCGAAGGACGTGTACGGCAGGACCTGCCGGGCGAGGGCCGGGAAGCGGGCCCGGCCGGTGCCGACGTCCAGCCAGCACTCGGGCTCGTCGAGGGCGCGCATCGCGCGGGCGCGGGCGAGGTGGCGCCGGTCGGTGGGCCGGACGCCGACGAGCGCCGCCGCGGCCTTCGCGCCGAGCCCGGCGCGCAGGTCCTGGTCGGAGGAGTCCCGGCGGTAGAACTCCTGGCCCTCGGGGGTGAGGCGGGGGTTCTGGAACAGGTGGGCGCAGTTGGCGCAGCGGTCGAGCGTGAAGGCGCCCGGCTTGTGCTGGATCAGGTCGGCGGTGCGCAGCCGGATCCGCAGCCGGGGCGAGCCGCACCACGGGCAGTCGGCGCTGCGGGGCTCGTGGAACCGTTCGGTGCCCCCGGCGAGTGCGGCGAGGTAGGCGGGGCGTCGTTGGGCCACACGCTGGGCGACGTCCAAGGTCGTACTCCTGAAGTCGGTTTTGACGCGTTCGGTCCGGCAATGACGTTATGTGCCCCATACGCGAGGACTCGTAACCGCTCGTCAGGCCGGACCGCCTGTGGGGTGCAGGGTCCGGGCCGTTCGAACACGGGCGCCGCGCGTGCCGGTACTGTTCGGCGAATGAGTTCGCTGAATCTCGACGACTTCACCGACCTGATCGAGCGGCCCGACGGCGGGGTGCGCCGCGACGCCGAGGAACGCAGGGAGCGGCAGACCGTGCCGCCCGGCGCCCTGGGGCGCCTCGACGAGCTGGGCGAGTGGCTGTCGGCGGCGCAGTCCGCGGTGCCGGTCCGGCCCGTGGAGCGGCCGCGCGTGGTGCTCTTCGCCGGTGACCACGGGGTCGCCGGGCTGGGTGTCTCGGCGCGGCCCGCGGGCGGCGCCACCGCGCTCGTGCGCGCCGTCCTGGCCGGCGAGAGCCCCGTCGCCGTGCTCGCGCGCCGCCTCGACGTGCCGGTCCGGGTCATCGACATGGCGCTGGACTGCGATCCGGCCGAGCTGCCCGCCGAGGTGACGGGGTACCGGGTGCGGCGGGGGTCGGGGCGTATCGACGTCGAGGACGCCCTGAGCGCCGAGGAGGCCGAGCGGGCGGTGCGCGCGGGCATGGCCGTCGCCGACGAGGAGGCCGACTCGGGCACCGATCTGGTCGTGCTCGGGGACGTGAGCGTCGGCGGCACGACGCCCGCCGCGACGCTGATCGCCGCGCTGTGCGGCACCGACGCGTCCGTGGTGACCGGGCGGGGCGGCGAGCCCATCGACGACCTGGCGTGGATGCGCAAGTGCGCGGCGGTGCGCGACGCCCTGCGGCGGGCCCGGCCCGTGCTCGGCGACCAGTTGGAGCTGCTCGCCGCGGTCGGCGGCGCCGACCTGGCGGCGATGACGGGGTTCCTGCTCCAGTGCGCCGTGCGGCGTACGCCGGTGATCCTCGACGGTGTCGTGGCGTCGGCGGCGGCGCTGGTGGCCCAGCGGGTCGCCTTCCGGGCGCCGGACTGGTGGCTCGCGGGGCACGACAGCGGGGAGCCCGCGCAGGCCAAGGCGCTGGACCGGATGGCGCTTGAGCCGCTCCTGGGGCACGGGGTGCGGGTCGGCGAGGGAACGGGGGCGCTGCTCGCGCTGCCGCTCGTGCGGGCCGCCGCCGCGCTCTGGGCGGAGCTGCCGGAACGGGCCGCCGAGCCCGAGGCCGCAGCGGGGGCCACCCCGGGGAGCGGAGCGGTGGCCGAGGCCGGGAGCGGCGCGCAGGCCGTGGCGGAGGTCGGAGCGGGGCCGGCGGGACCGGCGGTCGAGCAGGCTCCCTGAGGGCCGGGGCGGCGGCCTCGATCTTGCCCATATGATCCCTTTTCATGGGAGATGAGCAAGTCGTTGCCGGACGACAGAAGCCACGCACCGTCACACAGCGCCGCGCCGCGGGGTTCGCCGTCTGGTACCTCCGCGCCGTCACGTTCGTCAACTTCCTCAGCGCGGTCTGGGTCTCCCTCGGGCAGGACGTGCGCCAGCACAACACGGAGGACTACTACACCCCGTACCTGCTGACCGCCGGCTTCGCCTCGGGGGCGCTCACGCTGTTCCTGGCGATCACCATGCGGCGCCGCAAGCGCGCCGCGTGGATCCTCAACCTGGTGCTCAGCGGCCTCCTCCTGCTGCTCCTCGCCCTCGTGGTGGGCTTCTTCCCGGAGGTGCGCCGGTACGCGCAGAACTGGATCTCCCTGGTCCTGACCGCCGCGTTCGTCGCGGCGCTGATCGTGGGGCGCCGCGAGTTCTACGCCAAGGGCGACCGCTCCAACCCGAAGCTGGCCTGCGCCGTCGCCGCCGGCGGGCTCCTGGTGACCTCGCTGATCGCCGCGCTGCTGGTCACCGTCACCAACCACGCCGACGACGACTACCGCTCGACCTTCCTGGACCGCTGGCGCTACGGCACCATGCGGCTGGTCTCGCTGGCCGCCGACGACCGGCGCTTCGAGGGCATCGCCACGCCCGGCTGGGTCAACGTCACCATCAACGTCCTGAGCACGCTGCTGCTCTGCGCCGTCCTGTACGCCGCGTTCCGCTCCCGCCGGGCCGTCGACCCGCTCACCGAGGACGACGAGGAGCGGCTGCGCGCGCTGCTCGACCAGCACGGCGAGCGCGACTCGCTCGGCTACTTCTCGCTGCGCCGCGAGAAGAGCGTCGTGTGGTCGCCGACCGGCAAGGCGGCGGTCGCCTACCGCGTCGTCGGCGGTGTCTCACTGGCCTCCGGCGACCCCATCGGCGACCCGGAGGCCTGGCCCGGCGCGATCGAGCCCTGGCTCACCGAGGCCCGCGAGCACGGCTGGCTCCCCGCCGTGATGGGCGCGAGCGAGGAGGCCGGCACGATCTACGCCCGGCACGGCCTGGACGCCCTGGAGCTGGGCGACGAGGCCATCGTGGAGACCGCGGAGTTCTCCCTGGAGGGGCGGGCGATGCGCACCGTCCGCCAGGCGTACAACCGCGTGAAGCGTGCCGGGTACACCGTCCGCGTCCGCCGCCACGAGGACATCCCGCAGGACGAGATGGCGCGGCTGCTGCGCCTCGCCGACGACTGGCGCGACGGCGCCACCGAGCGCGGGTTCTCGATGGCCCTCGGGCGGCTCGGCGACCCGGCGGACGGGCGGTGCGTGATGCTGGAGTGCACCGACGGGGAGGGCAGGCTGCGGGCGGTGCTCTCCTTCGTGCCGTGGGGGCCGCACGGGCTCTCCCTCGACCTCATGCGGCGCGACCGCGACTCCGAGAACGGCCTGATGGAGTTCATGGTCATCGAACTCCTCCAGCGCGCCCCCGAGATCCAGATCACGCAGGTCTCCCTCAACTTCGCGATGTTCAGGTCCGTCTTCGAACGTGGCTCGCGGCTCGGTGCGGGACCGGTCCTTCGCCTGTGGCGGTCGCTGCTCAGCTTCTTCTCGCGGTGGTGGCAGATCGAGTCCCTCTACCGCGCCAACGCCAAGTACCGGCCCATCTGGGAACCGCGCTTCCTCCTCTTCGAGAAGAGCGGCGACCTGCCGCGCATCGCCATCGCGGCGGCGCGCGCGGAGGGTTTCCTCGAAGCGCCGGGCCTGCCGAAGCTGCTGCACCGCAAACACCTGGAGTCGAGACGATGAGCGCCCTGGCCCGCCGCGCCCGCGCCGAGTGGGGACCGCTGTCCTCCGCCGTGCGGGACGGGCTCACCGCCCACCGGTGGCGGGCCGCGCCCATGACGCCGGCGGCCGTCTGCCTCACCGCGCTCCTCCAATGCGTCCAGAACCAGCCCTGGGGCTACCAGTTCGTCCAGAACGTCGGCTCCGTGCGCGCCGAGGATCCGCTGTGGCTCGCGCTGGCGCGCACCCCGCTCTCCCTCTTCGTGCCCGCGCTCGACCTGCCGGTGTGGGGGGCGCTCGCCCAGATCCTGCTCGTCTTCGGCATCGCGGAGATCTGCCTCGGCTGGTGGCGCACCCTCCTCATCGGCTACGCGGCCACCCTCGCCGGCACGCTCTACGCGCGCGTGGGCATCGAGCTGGGCCCCGGCCACCCCCTCGGGCTCCCGGCCTCCGACGCCTGGGTCGTCGACACGGGCCCGTCCGCCGCCGTCGTGGGCCTCGCGGTCTATCTGTGCTGGCGGTATCGGGCGTACGTCACGGCGGCCCTGGTGGTCGCCCTGATGGCCGTCGAGGTGCTCGTCAAGAACAACCTGGCGGGCAAGGAGCACCTGGCGGCGATCGCGGCCGCGCTGGCGCTCTGCGCGGTCACCGCCCTGCGTCACCGGGGCGGGGGTGTGCGCTCGGGGGCGCGCTCCCCGGACCGCCCGGAGTCGGGCGAGAAGCCGCCGATCCAGTCCTGAAGTCTGCGGCGCGGGCCGGCCCAGCGGCGGTCGTGCCGGAAGGCGCGCAGCCCCGCACGCGCGCGTGCCCGGTGCCGGCGGCGGTAGAACCGCCGCGCCCACGCCGAGCCCGGCCGGGCAAGCCGGACGGCGCCGACCAGCGCGACGAACGGGACCACCAGGCCGATCAGGGCCGTGCGCAGCTTGCCCTTGAGGAGCGCCACCAGGGCGAAGACGCAGTTCAGAGCGATGTCCAGGACCAGCAGGCCACGATTTTGCCGCTCCCCCGGTGTCAGGTCGTCGACCCCGAACGGCGTGAAGCCGGTGAGCACCAGCACCACCAGGGCGGCCGTGAGCATGACGGCCTCCACGCTCTTGCGACCCTGCTCGCTCCAGTAGACGTCGTCGAGGTGGAGGATCAGCGCGAACTCGTCCAGCACGAGCCCCGCGCCGATCCCGAAGACGACGGCGGCGTACAGCGGCCCGGCGCCCTGCTGCCCGGCGGCCACCGCCCAGAATCCGCCCACGAGCATCAGGAAGATGCCCGGTACGACGTGGTGGATGTGCACCTCGCCCGAGCTGATGTCGCGGAAGGGCCCCTTGCCCGCCCGGATGAGCCGGGTGACCGTCCGGGTGACCAGGAACGACCCCACGAAGGAGAGCAGGGCGAGCAGCAGCGGCAGTTTCCCCGGCTCGACGATGTTCCGGTACCACCAGTCGCTCATGCGGCCATCCTCTGCCCCGCACGAGTGATCCGCAGGGCGGGCGTGCCCTCGGGGTAGCCTTCCGCGGTGTCCACCTCCTCCCCCGCCGACGGCATACGTTTCGCCTTCGGCACCCTCACCGCGCTCCCCGTCCGCGTCACCCGCTGGGACCGGGGGGCCGCGCGCGCCGGCATGCAGTGGGCGCCCCTCGCCGGCCTGGTGATCGGCCTGGCCGCCGCGGGTACCGGCGCCGCACTGGGCCTGCTCGGCGGCGGACCGCTGCTCGCCGCGGTGGCGACCGTCGCCACCCCCGCCGCCCTCACCCGCGGGCTGCACCTGGACGGCCTCGCGGACACCGCCGACGGCCTGGGCAGCGCCCGGCCCGCCGAGGACGCGCTGCGCATCATGAAGCAGTCCGACATCGGGCCCTTCGGCGTCATCACGCTGCTGTTCGTGCTGCTGGCCCAGGTCGCCGTGTTCCACCGGCTCTACGAACGCTCCTGGACCGCGGGCGCCGTCGCCGCCGTCGTCTCGGCCGCCGCCGCCCGCCTCGCGCTCACCCTGGCCGCCCGCGCCTCGGTGCCCCCGGCCCGCCCCGAGGGCCTCGGCGCGGCCGTCGCCGGGGTCGTGCCGCGCGGCCGCGCGCTACTGGTCACGGCGCTCGTCCTGGCCGGGGCGGCGGCAGCGGGCGCGCCGCTCGGGGCGTACGACGCCGTGCGCTGCGCGGTGGCCGTCCTCCTGGCCGTCGGCGCCGCCGAGCTGCTGCTCCGGCACTGCGTACGGCGGTTCGGCGGGGTCACCGGGGACGTGTTCGGGGGCCTCGCGGAGACGGCGGCGACCACCGCTCTGGTGGTGCTCACGCTCGGCTGAGACCCCGCCGCGGCAGGGCCCCGGTGGGCGCGACACCGCACCGAACACACACAGTGAGGCGCACCGCAGCACTCACGGGCGTAGGCTCGCGACGGGCTCACCACCCCGCAGCCCGTCGAAACTCAACCGAAAGAGGACCTCACCACCGTGACTGCTCTGACTCTCAGCACCGCCGCGGCGTCCGGCCTGCGTGCCGACGCGATCGTCGTCGGTGTCGCGAAGGGCTCTGGCTCCAAGGGGACTCTGGTCGTCGCGCCCGGCGCCGAGGCCGTGGACAAGGCGTACGACGGCAAGCTCGCGTCCGTCCTGGAGACCCTCGGCGCCTCGGGCGGCGAGGGCGAGGTGACGAAGCTGCCCGCGCCGTCCGGCTTCAAGGCGCCGGTCGTCGTCGCGGTCGGCCTCGGCGGGGTCCCGGAGAAGGACGAGACGTACGGCACGGAGGCGCTGCGCCGCGCCGCCGGTGTCGCCGCGCGCGCCCTGACCGGCTCGAAGAAGGCCGCGTTCGCCCTGCCCGTCGAGGACGCCGACGACCTCTGCGCCATCGGCGAGGGCGCGCTGCTCGGCGCGTACTCCTTCGTCGCCTACAAGGACCAGGGCGACGCCAAGGACGCGAAGAAGAACGGCAAGGACGCCAAGGCGCCGCTCGCCGAGATCACCCTGCTCGGCGGCAAGCCCCGCGACAAGGCGTACAAGGCCGCCCTGGAGCGCGCCACCGCCGTCGCCGAGGAGCTGAACCGCGCCCGCGACCTCGTCAACACCCCGCCGAACGACCTCGACCCCGAGGCCTTCGCGGCGGTCGCCACCGCGGCCGCCAAGGAACACGGCATCAAGATCCAGGTGCTCGACGAGAAGGCGCTCCTCAAGGGCGGCTACGGCGGCATCCTCGGTGTCGGCGCCGGCTCGGACGCCCCGCCGCGCCTGGTGAAGCTCTCGTACACGCACTCCAAGGCCAAGAAGCACCTCGCCTTCGTCGGCAAGGGCATCACGTACGACTCGGGCGGCATCTCGCTGAAGCCCGCCGGTCACAACGAGACCATGAAGTGCGACATGGCCGGTGCCGCCGCGGTCTTCGCCGCCGTCGTCGCCGCCGCGCGCCTGGGCCTGGAGGTGAACGTCACCGGCTGGCTGGCGCTCGCCGAGAACATGCCCTCCGGCTCCGCGACCCGCCCCGGCGACGTGCTGCGCATGTACAGCGGCAAGACCGTCGAGGTCCTGAACACCGACGCCGAGGGCCGTCTCGTCCTCGCCGACGCGATCGCCAAGGCCTCCGAGGAGCAGCCGGACGCGATCGTCGACGTGGCGACCCTGACCGGCGCCATGATGGTGGCGCTCGGCAACCGCACCTTCGGCATCATGGCCAACGACGACGCCTTCCGTACCTCGGTGCACGAGATCGCCGAGGAGGTCGGCGAGCCGTCCTGGCCCATGCCGCTCCCCGCCGAACTGCGCAAGGGCATGGACTCCCCCACCGCCGACATGGCCAACATCGGCGACCGGATGGGCGGCGGCCTGGTGGCCGGCCTCTTCCTGAAGGAGTTCGTGGGCGAGGGCATCATCTGGGCCCACCTGGACGTCGCGGGCCCCGCCTACCACGAGGGCGCGCCGTTCGGCTACACGCCCAAGGGCGGCACCGGCACCGCGGTGCGCACCCTGGTCCGCCTGGCGGAGCGCACCGCCGCGGGCGACCTCGGCTGAGCCGGGCAGCACGCCTCGGGGCTCCGGACGCATCCGCGTCCGGGGCCCCGCACGTTCCCGCGCGCGAAGCCCCGTTCGATTTCGCCCTCGACGAAATCCGTGGGTCCGCGCGCGGGGCAACCGCTGTGAGACGGCTGATCGGACGTCTCACAGCCTGGCCCGGCGTCCCGTCTCCCGTCGACAAGTGCGAAGATGGGTTCTCGGCAGGACAGGGCCCCCACCAAAGGGCCGAAACAAGAGCGGCCGAATACCAGCCGACCGACCGGTCGTCCCCACGCACGGGGTCCGGCGTACGGCGCACATGCATGGAGGACGTGACGTGGCGAACGACGCCAGCACCGTTTTCGACCTAGTGATCCTCGGCGGCGGTAGCGGCGGTTACGCCGCGGCCCTGCGCGGAGCGCAGCTGGGCCTGGACGTCGCCCTGATCGAGAAGAACAAGCTCGGCGGCACCTGCCTGCACAACGGCTGCATCCCCACGAAGGCGCTGCTGCACGCCGGTGAGATCGCCGACCAGGCACGCGAGGCCGACCAGTTCGGCGTGAAGGCCACCTTCGAGGGCATCGACATCGCGGCCGTCCACAAGTACAAGGACGACGTGATCTCCGGCCTCTACAAGGGCCTGCAGGGTCTCGTCGCCTCCCGCAAGGTGACCTACATCGAGGGTGAGGGCAAGCTCTCCTCGCCGACCTCCGTGGACGTGAACGGCTCGCGGATCCAGGGCCGCCACGTCCTGCTCGCGACCGGCTCCGTGCCGAAGTCGCTGCCGGGCCTGGAGATCGACGGCAACCGCGTCATCTCCTCGGACCACGCGCTGACCCTGGACCGCGTGCCGCAGTCCGCGATCATCCTGGGCGGCGGCGTCATCGGCGTCGAGTTCGCCTCGGCGTGGAAGTCCTTCGGCACCGACGTCACGGTCATCGAGGGCCTCAAGCACCTCGTGCCGGTCGAGGACGAGAACAGCTCCAAGCTTCTTGAGCGCGCGTTCCGCAAGCGCGGCATCAAGTTCAACCTCGGCACGTTCTTCGAGAAGGCCGAGTACACCGAGAACGGCGTGCGCGTCACCCTCGCCGACGGCAAGACCTTCGAGGCCGAGGTCCTCCTGGTCGCCATCGGCCGCGGCCCGGTCTCGGCCGGTCTCGGCTACGAGGAGCAGGGCGTCGCCATGGACCGCGGCTACGTCCTGGTCGACGAGTACATGCAGACCAACGTGCCGACCATCTCGGCCGTGGGCGACCTCGTCCCGACCCTCCAGCTCGCGCACGTCGGCTTCGCCGAGGGCATGCTGGTCGCGGAGCGCCTGGCCGGTCTCAAGCCCGTCCCGGTGGACTACGACGGCGTGCCCCGGGTGACGTACTGCCACCCCGAGGTCGCCTCCGTGGGCATCACCGAGGCCAAGGCCAAGGAGATCTACGGCGCGGACAAGGTCGTCGCCCTCAAGTACAACCTCGCGGGCAACGGCAAGAGCAAGATCCTGAAGACCGCGGGCGAGATCAAGCTCGTCCAGGTCAAGGACGGCGCCGTCGTGGGCGTCCACATGGTGGGCGACCGCATGGGCGAGCAGGTCGGCGAGGCCCAGCTGATCTACAACTGGGAAGCGCTGCCGGCCGAGGTCGCCCAGCTCATCCACGCCCACCCGACGCAGAACGAGGCGCTGGGCGAGGCCCACCTGGCCCTCGCGGGCAAGCCGCTGCACTCCCACGACTGACGTCAGTCACCGGGCGCGACGACCAGACTTTCCGCTTCCCCAAGCTCTCGACTTCGCTCGAGCAGGGGAGTCCCCATCCGTAAGGAGCAACCGAAACCATGGCGGTTTCCGTATCCCTTCCGGCGCTCGGCGAGAGCGTCACCGAGGGCACTGTCACCCGTTGGCTGAAGGCCGAGGGTGAGCGCGTCGAGGCCGACGAGCCGCTGCTCGAGGTCTCGACCGACAAGGTCGACACCGAGATCCCCTCCCCGGCCGCCGGCATCCTGGCGTCCATCAAGGTCGCCGAGGACGAGACCGTCGAGGTCGGCGCCGAGCTGGCCGTCATCGACGACGGCTCCGGCGACGCGGGCGGCTCGGCCGCCCCGGCGCAGGAGGAGGCCCCGGCGGCCCCCGCCCAGGAGGAGGCCCCGGCCGCCCCCGAGCAGCAGGAGGCCCCCGCCCAGGCCGAGGCGCCCGCCGCCCCGGCGCAGTCCGGCGGTTCCGCCGAGGGCACCGAGGTCACCCTGCCGGCGCTCGGTGAGAGCGTCACCGAGGGCACCGTCACCCGTTGGCTGAAGGAGGTCGGCGAGGAGGTCGCGGCCGACGAGCCCCTCCTGGAGGTCTCGACGGACAAGGTCGACACCGAGATCCCCTCGCCCGTCGCGGGCGTGCTCCTGGAGATCGTCGTCGGCGAGGACGAGACCGCCGAGGTCGGCGCCAAGCTCGCCGTCGTCGGCGCGCCCGGTTCCGCCGCGGCTCCGGCCAAGGAGGAGGCCCCGGCCGCCCCCGCGCAGCAGGAGGCCCCGAAGCAGGAAGCCCCCGCGCAGGAGGCCCCCAAGCAGGAGGCTCCCCAGCAGGAGGCCCCGAAGCAGGAGGCTCCGGCCAAGGCCGAGGCGCCCGCCGCCCCGGCCGCCCAGGCCCCCGCCGCGCAGGCCGCGCCCGCCGCTGCCGCCCCGGCTCCGGCCAAGGCCGCGGCCCCGTCGGCTCCCGCCGCCCCGGCCCGGCCCACCCCGGCCGACGACGGCGCGTACGTGACCCCGCTGGTGCGCAAGCTGGCCTCCGAGAACGACGTGAACCTCTCCGAGGTCAAGGGCACCGGCGTCGGCGGCCGCATCCGCAAGCAGGACGTCATCGCCGCCGCCGAGGCCAAGCAGGCCGCCCCGGCCCCGGCCGCCGCCGCGCCGAGCGCCCCCAAGGCCCCGGCCCTGGAGACGTCCCCGCTGCGCGGTCAGACGGTCAAGATGACCCGCATGCGCAAGGTCATCGGCGACAACATGATGAAGGCCCTGCACTCGCAGGCCCAGCTGACCTCGGTCGTCGAGGTCGACATCACCAAGCTGATGAAGCTGCGCGCCAAGGCCAAGGACGCCTTCGCCGCCCGTGAGGGCGTCAAGCTGTCCCCGATGCCGTTCTTCGTCAAGGCCGCCGCCCAGGCGCTGAAGGCCCACCCGGTCATCAACGCCCGGATCAACGACGACGAAGGCACCATCACGTACTTCGACTCGGAGAACATCGGCATCGCCGTGGACGCCGAGAAGGGTCTGATGACGCCGGTCATCAAGGGTGCGGGCGACCTGAACATCGCCGGCATCTCCAAGAAGACCGCCGAGCTGGCCGGCAAGGCCCGTGGCGGTGGCCTCACCCCGGACGACATGTCCGGCGCCACCTTCACGATCTCCAACACCGGCTCGCGCGGCGCCCTGTTCGACACGGTCATCGTGCCGCCGAACCAGGCCGCCATCCTCGGCATCGGCGCCACCGTCAAGCGCCCGGTCGTCATCAACCACCCCGACCTCGGCGAGACCATCGCCGTGCGGGACATGACGTACCTGTCGCTGTCCTACGACCACCGCCTGGTCGACGGCGCGGACGCCGCCCGCTACCTGACCGCCGTCAAGGCGATCCTGGAAGCCGGCGAGTTCGAGGTCGAGCTCGGCCTGTAGTCAGGTCCCGGGTGAGGCTGTAACACTCGTCTCATCAGCGCGTACGCCCCCGTCCGGAGCCTTCCGGTCGGGGGCGTCGCCGTATTGTCTAGGGGTCACACGCCCTTGGGGCCCGCAGCCCCCGCCGGAGGAGCTCTCATGACCGCGCCCGTCGTTCACTCGCTGCGCGAACAGATCCGCGAGCACATCGTGGAGGGGATCGTCAGCGGGCGCTGGAAGCCGGGCGAGCGCATCGTGGAGCGGCGGATCGCCGTGGAGCTGGAGGTCTCGCAGACCCCGGTGCGGGAGGCGCTGCGCGAGCTGGAGACGCTGCGGCTCATCGAGTCGGCGCCCAACAAGGGTGTGCGCGTACGGAACTTGACGGCCGCCGACCTGGAGGAGAGCTACCCGGTCAGGGCGGGCCTGGAGGCGATCGCCGCGGAGCTGGCGGCGGAGCGGCTGGCCGAGGACTGCTCGGCGCTGGAGCCCCATGTGGCGGCCCTCTACGAGGCGGACCGCGCCGCCGACGGCACCGGGCAGGTGCGGCACACGGTCGCCTTCCACCGGGAGCTGGTGCGGGCGGCGGACAACTCGGTGCTCCTGCACACCTGGGAGGGCCTCGGCATCGAGGTCTTCACGGCGCTGTCCATCCGGTGGCTCGGCACGGTCCAGCAGTCGTACGCGGAGGAGCACGAGGCCCTCGTCACGGCCTTCCGGCGCCGGGACCCCGCGATCGCGGAGCTGGTCAAGTCGCACGTCCTCGGCTGCGCGCCGCGCGCCTGACCGACGCGCTCATGCGTGAGGCGGGGGCCGCAAACGTGCTCCCACCTGCGCGGACTCCCCTCGATTCCTTCAAATCGAAGGCACCCGGTGCCCTTTTCGCTGGCACCGGATGCCGACTTTCGCGTTCCGGGAAAGTTTTTCGTCGAACGCTTTGATCGATCATCGATCACGGGCTTACAGTCGGCGGTGGCCCTGAGGCGGACCCACACCAATGTTCCGCTCCAGCGCCGCACGCCCTGTCCTGCCAGACAAGGCACCCCCACCCCTTACCGAAACAGGGGACCCCCTCCGACTCAGGAAGGCGGCGCAATGACCGACCCCTCCGCAATCCAGCCGAGCGAGCTCGACCAGCTCCCGGACCGCGACCCCGAGGAGACCGCCGAATGGCAGGCCTCCCTGGACGCCGTTACCCAGGCGGCCGGGCCGCACCGTGCCGCGTACCTGATGCGGCGCACGCTGGAGCGCGCCGAGGGCGCGGGCCTGGCGCTGCCCAAGCTCCTCGAGACCGATTACGTCAACACCATCCCCACCTCCGCCGAGCCGGCGATCGACGGCGACGAGGAGATGGAGCGGAAGATCACCGCGTGGAACCGCTGGAACGCGGCCGCGATGGTCACCCGCGGTGCCAAGCACGGCGTCGGCGGCCACATCGCGACCTTCGCGTCGGCGGCCTGGCTGTACGAGACCGGCTTCAACCACTTCTTCAAGGGCAAGGAGGGCGACGGTTCCGGTGACCAGCTGTACATCCAGGGCCACGCCTCCCCCGGCATCTACGCCCGCGCCTTCCTCGACGGCCGCCTGAACGAGGCGCAGCTCGACAACTTCCGGCGCGAGTCCGGCGGCGACGGCCTGCCCTCCTACCCGCACCCGCGCCGCCTGCCCTGGCTGTGGGAGTTCCCGACGGTGTCGATGGGCCTCGGCCCGCTCTCCGCCATCTACCAGGCGCGCTTCAACCGCTACCTCACCAACCGCGGCATCAAGGACGTCTCCGCCTCGCACGTGTGGGCGTTCCTCGGTGACGGCGAGATGGACGAGCCCGAGTCGACGGCGGCCCTCGCCCTGGCCGCCCGCGAGGGCCTCGACAACCTCACCTACGTCATCAACTGCAACCTCCAGCGCCTCGACGGCCCGGTCCGCGCCAACTTCCGCGTGGTGCAGGAGCTGGAGGCCCAGTTCCGCGGCGCCGGCTGGAACGTCGTCAAGGTCCTGTGGGGCAACGCCTGGGACGAGCTGTTCCAGCTCGACACCACGGGCGCCCTGGTCCGCCGCCTGCGCGAGGTGCCGGACGCGCAGTTCCAGACGTACGCCACGCGCGACGCCGCCTACATACGCGAGCACTTCTTCGGCTCGGAGCCGGCGCTCGTGGAGCTGGGCAAGCTGCTGAGCGACGACAAGATCAGCGAGTGCTTCCACCTCTCGCGCGGCGGCCACGAGGCCCGCAAGGTGTACGCGGCCTACCGCGCGGCGCTCACCCACAAGGGCGCGCCGACCGTGATCCTCGCGCAGACGGTCAAGGGCTTCACCCTCGGCAAGGGCTTCGAGTCCAAGAACGCCAACCACCAGATGAAGAAGCTGACGGTGGACGAGTTCAAGGACATGCGGGACCGGCTCGACCTGCCGATCCCGGACAGCGCGTTCGTCGACGGCCAGGTGCCCTACGGCCACCCCGGCGCCGACTCGCCCGAGGTCCGCTACCTCCAGGAGCGCCGCGCGGCCCTCGGCGGCCCCGCCCCGGCCCGCCGCACGCAGCCGTTCGCGCCGCTGCCCGCCCCGGCCGACAAGGCGTTCGCCGCGTTCGACAAGGGCTCCGGCTCGCAGTCGGTGGCGACGACCATGGCCTTCGTACGCCTGGTCAAGGACCTGGTACGCGACAAGGAGACCGGCAAGCGCTGGGTGCCGATCGTCCCCGACGAGGCGCGCACCTTCGGCATGGAGTCGCTCTTCCCCTCCCTCGGCATCTACTCGCCCAAGGGCCAGACGTACGAGCCGGTCGACCGCGACCAGCTGATGTACTACAAGGAGGCCAAGGACGGCCAGATCCTCAACGAGGGGATCACCGAGGCCGGTTCGATGGCGGACTTCATCGCCGCGTCGTCGTCGTACGCCACGCACGGCGAGGCGATGATCCCCTTCTACATCTTCTACTCCATGTTCGGCTGGCAGCGCACCGCCGACCAGATGTGGCAGCTCGGCGACCAGCTCGGCCGCGGCTTCCTCGTCGGCGCCACGGCCGGCCGTACGACGCTGACGGGTGAGGGCCTCCAGCACGCGGACGGCCACTCGCCGGTCATCGCGGCCACCAACCCGGCCGCCCTGACCTACGACCCGGCGTTCGCCTACGAGGTCGCCGCGATCGTCAAGGACGGTCTGCGCCGCATGTACGGCGAGGCGCTGCCCGGCGAGGACCAGAACGTCTTCTACTACCTCACCGTCTACAACGAGCCGATGCCGCAGCCCGCGAAGCCCGCGGGCGTCGACGAGGGCATCGTGCGCGGCCTCTACCGCTTCAACACGGCGGAGTCGGCCGGCCTCTCCCCCGCCTCCGACGCCCCGCGCATCCAGCTGCTCGGCTCCGGTACGGCCATCCACTGGACGCTCGCCGCGCAGAAGATGCTGGCCGAGGAGTGGAACGTGGCCGCGGACGTGTGGTCCGCCACCTCCTGGACGGAGCTGCGCCGGGACGCCCTGGAGGCGGACGAGGCGCTGCTGCGGGGCGAGGAGCGCACCCCGTACCTCCGTACGGCGCTCGAAGGCGCGCAGGGCCCTGTTCTCGCCGTCTCCGACTACATGCGTCAGGTCCCCGACCAGATCGCCCAGTGGGTCGAGCAGGACTACTCCTCGCTCGGCGCGGACGGCTTCGGCCTCTCCGACACCCGGGACGCGGCCCGCCGCCACTTCGGTGTCGACGCGGAGTCGATCGTCGTCGCGGCGCTGGCGCAGCTGGCCCGGCGGGGCGAGGTGCCGGCGTCGGCGGTGAAGGAGGCACGGGCGAAGTACGGCCTGTAGCCCTCCCGACGTCTCCCGCCCACCCACCCGTTCAGCCGGCAACCCCGGGCAATCGGGCGGGTGGGCGGGAAACACCCGCCGCGAAGCGGCGGCCCAGGAGATGACGCCGGGCAATCGGGCGGGTGGGCGGGAAACATCCGCCGCGAAGCGGCGGCTCAGGGGAAGCCCCAGCACAGCGCAGCGCACAGCGCCCCGCATCATGGACCCATGCGCGCTGCCCGCCTCATCAAGATGGTGCTCCTGCTCCAGTCCCGCCCCTCCATGACCGCCGCGGAACTGGCCACCGAACTGGAGGTCTCCGAGCGGACCATCACCAGGGACGCGCAGGCCCTGTCGGAGGCGGGCGTCCCCGTGTACGCCGACCGCGGCCGCACCGGCGGCTACCGCCTCGTCGGCGGCTACCGCACCCGCCTGACGGGCCTCGGCCGCGACGAGGCGGAGGCCCTGTTCCTGTCCGGAGTGCCGGGCGCCCTGCGGGAGATGGGCCTGGAGGACGCCGCCTCCGCGGCCCGCCTGAAGGTCTCGGCCGCGCTCATGCCCTCCCTCAGGGACGCCCCGCAGAGCGCGGCCCAACGCTTCCACCTGGACGCGCCGGGCTGGTTCAAGGAGACGCCCGCCCCCGAGCTGCTGCCCGCCGTCGCGGAAGCGGTGTGGGACGACCGCCGGGTCACCGCCCGCTACCGCCGCCAGGAGTCGGAGGTGGGGCGGGAGCTGGAACCGTACGGGCTCGTGCTCAAGGCGGGCGTCTGGTACGTGTGCGCCCGCGTCCCCGCCGACGGCACGCACCGCGTGTACCGCATCGACAGGTTCACCGAGGTCAGCGTCGGCGACGAGCGCTTCGTAAGGGACGAGGGGTTCGACCTGCCGGGCTTCTGGGAGGAGCGGGCGGCGCAGTTCGCGCGGGCGATCCTGCGCTCCGAGGTCGTGGTGCGGCTCACCGAGGCGGGCGCACGGCAGCTCCCGTACGCGACCGACCGGGCGGTGGCGGCCGAGGCCATGGAGTCGGCGGGCGCCCCGGACGCGGCGGGCCGGGTGACGGTCACCCTGCCCGTCGAGAACGACGACGTGGCGTACACGCAGCTCATGGCGCTCGGCCCGGAGGCGGAGGTGCTCGAACCCGCCCCCCTGCGCGAGCGGTTCGCCCGCGCGGCGGAAGGCTCGGCGGCGCTCTACCGGTAGCCGGCCACCGGTCACCGATCCTCGGTCACCGGTAGCCGGTGACGTCCGCGGTGTCGCTCTCCTGGTCGACCTCCGTGAGGTAGCGCCAGGCGTCGGGCGCCGAGCCGTCCACGTCCGTGAAGCCGTACTCCTTGGCGAGGCCGCCGCTGGAGAGCGAGGCGCCGTTGTGCCGTGCCACGTCGGGGTCGGCGGCGAGCGCGACGAGGGCGCGGCCCACGAAGGCGGGCGTCTCGGAGATCGCGAAGTGCGGGTTCTGCGCGCAGCCCGCGCGCCAGTCGTCCTCGGTCACCTTGAAGTGGGTGTCGAGCATGGCCTCCGAGCGCAGCCAGCCGGGGGTGAGGCAGAGCGCCGTGCAGCCGTACTCGGCGACCTCCTCGGCGAGGTCGCGGGCCATGCGCAGCGGGGCGGCCTTGGCGAGGTCGTAGTAGAAGGGCTTGCGGTAGCGGGGGCCGTTGTACTCGGCGGTGCCGTCGGTGACCTCGACGATCAGGCCGCCGGGGTTCCTGACGAGGAGCGGCAGCGCGTACCGGCTGGTGACGATGTGGGTCTCGACGCCGAGGCGCAGCACGCGCAGCCCTTTGCCGAGGTCGTGCTCCCACATCTTCTTGTCCCATTCGACGTGGAGGTCGCCGCCCCAGATGTCGTTGACGAGGATGTCCAGGCGGCCCTGCTCGCGGTCGATCCGCTCGACGAGCGCCTCGACCTGTTCGGGTTCCAGGTGGTCGGTGGGTACGGCGACGCCCGTGCCGCCCGCCGCCCGGACCAGCTCGGCGGTCCCCTCGATGGTCTCGGTGGCGCGGCCTGTCTCGCTGAGGTGCTCGCGCGTGGTCCGCCCGGTCACGTACACGGTGGCGCCGGCCCGGCCCAGTTCGACGGCCATGGCGCGGCCCGCGCCGCGTGTGGCGCCCGCGACGAGGGCGATCTTCCCGGTCAGGGGGTGCGTGCTGTCGGTCGTTCGCCGTGTGGTGTCCATGTCTTCGAGGCTTCCACCAAAAGGCGACAACCCCTGTCGGTTTTTCCATCGGCATGTGCGCGATAACGAGACAGTCGCATTCCGGTGTACTCCGCGTGCGTCTCCCCTCCCCAGGACCGATGCTGGACCCGTGATGGACGAGACGGAGTTCTGGGAGATCGTGGACAGCACCCGCGAGGCCGCCGGCGGCGACCCCGAGGACCACGCCGAGCTGCTGGTCGAGAGACTGCTGCGGTACGACCCGGAGTCCGTCCTCGACTTCGCACGCCACTTCGAGGCCCGTTACAACCGCGCCTACCGCTGGGATCTGTGGGGCGCGGCCTGGGTGCTGCTCGGCGGCGCGAGCGACGACGCGTTCGACTACTTCCGGTGCTGGCTGATCGGCCAGGGCCGGGAGGTCTTCGAGGGCGCGGTGCACGACCCCGACGCGCTCGCCGAGCTCCTGGACGACTTCGACGAGGAGCTGGACGGCGACGGCGAGGAGCTGGGTTACGCCGCCGACGAGGCGTACGAGCAGCTCACCGGTGTCGTCGCCCCGGACCTCGGCATCCTGCCCGCCCCGCCGGAACCGGCGGGCACGCCGCTCGACCTCGAGGACGACGCGGTGATGGCGGAGCGCTATCCGAAACTGTGGGCCCGCTTCATGGCGGACTGACCCCACGGCGACCCGGTCGCGGCGGACCGGACTTACGGCTCGCGGGCCTCCCCGCCCGCCGCCGTCTCCGCCTCCGCCTCCGCCTCCGCCTCCGGCGCGAACACCATCATCGTCACGTCGTCCCGTACCGTCCCCGCGTACCGCACCACGTCCGCCCACATCCGCTCGGTCAGCTCCGCCGGGTCGTCCAGGATCTCGGGCTCGGACTTGATCAGCTCGCTGAGCCGCTCGGCCAGCGGGTAGAACGCGCCGGACACGTCCCGTGCCTCGCTCACCCCGTCGGTCAGGCCGAGCAGCCGGTCCCCGGCGAGCAACGGCACCGTCAGCTGTTCGGGCGGGGCCAGGCCCGCGATGCCGAGGCCGAGCGGGGGCCCGGCCGCCACGGCGAGTTCGGTGACCTCGGGCCCGCGCAGCAGCAGCGGCGCCGGGTGGCCGCAGGAGACGACGCGTACGCACGCGCAGTCGTCCGGGAACTCCAGGAGTACCGCCGTGGCGAACAGCTCGGCGTGCTCGTCGTCCGCCGAGTCCACGACGAGCCTGCGGTCCAGGCGCCCGGCGACGCCCTGGAGGTCGGGCTGGTCGAGGACCGCCTCGCGGAAGGCGCCGAGCAGCGCGGCGACCGTGCCGACGGCCGTGAGCCCGTGGCCCTGCACATCGCCGACCAGGGCCCGGACGGCTCCCGGGCCCCTGCGTACGTCGAAGAAGTCGCCGCCGACGAGGGACTCGTGCTCGGCGGCCTGGTAGAGGCCGGCGCACCGCACCCGGCCGACCCGTTCCGGCAGCGGCGGCAGGACCGCGAACTGGGCCGCCTCGGCGACGGTGCGGACCGTGACGAGCTGGGCCTCGCGGCGGCTGCGCACCCACGCGAAGAGGATGCTGAGCAGTGCGATGAAGGTGATCGTCAGCGCGTCGCTGTTGCCGGGACGGCCGAGCCCGAAGTCCGGCAGGGTGAGCAGCGCGACCACGACGCCGCCGAGCAGGGCGGTGGCGGCGGGCCCGTACGACAGGGCGGCCAGCGGCGGGACGGCCGCGACCAGGAAGCTCAGGTCCACCGTCTTCGGCGTGATGAGCTGGATCAGGATGATCGCGACGAGGAGCAGCGGCGGCGGCCAGCGCACCCAGGGCGGGGGTGGCGTGCCGCGCAGCAGCCAGTCGCGCTCCTCCGCGTCACGACGTCTCGCCGCAGCCCTGATCATTTCCTCACGCTCCTACGCGCGAGGGGTCGCCGCACCCCGGGCCGGTCCTTCGGGTGCCCGGACCCGCGTGGCGGCGGGCCGGGATTCCCGGGGGGCGGTCACAGGGAGCGGCCCATGAGGACGTCGTCCACGTACGCGCCGTCCAGCAGGAACTCGCCGGGCAGGACCCCCTCGATGGCGAAGCCCTCGGCCTCGTACAGCTTGCGGGCCGGGGTGTTGTGCCCGAGCACCCGCAGGGTGATGCGGACGGCGCCCTGGCGGCGCGCCTCGTCCATGGCCGCCCGCATCAGCCGTCTGCCGACCCCTTTGCCGCGTGCCTCCTCGGCGACCACGAAGCCCTGGATCTGGCGTACGTGCGCGTTGACGAGGAGCGGGGTGGGGAAGCCGAGCTTCACATAGCCGACGAGCCGCCCGTCCAGTTCGGCGACGAGGTGGTCGCCGGGCCCGAAGCGGTCGTCGAAGAAGGGCTCGTAGGGAGGCTCGGGGCGGGGCTGGACCGCGTGCAGCGGGGACCAGGCGGCGCGGTCCAGACGGGCCAGGGCGTCGTCGTCCTCGGGCAGCGCGATGCGTATGTGCGGGGCCGTCATGGCGCCACTGTACGGCGATCATCGCGCGTCCCGGTGGCATTTCGGCCACGTTCCAGCCGCGTTCCGGCCAGTGTCCGCCGTGCCCCTTCCCGGCGTCCCGACCCGGCGTCCCGGCCGGGCGTCGGCAGGCCTCTTCCCGGGGTTCGGGGGCAGGATGGGGCCCATGGAACCCACACAGCCGACGCGTTCCCCGCAGCCGTCCCGGGTGGCCGTCGCCGGCGCCTCCGGGCTCATCGGCACGGCCCTCGCGCGCTCCCTCGCCGCGGACGGGCACGACGTCGTCCGGCTCGTGCGCAGAGCCCCCCGCACCCCGGACGAGGTGCGCTGGGACCCCAAGAAGGGGTACGTCGACACGGCCGGGCTCGTCGGCTGCTCCGCGGTCGTCAACCTCGCGGGCGCGGGGATCGGCGACCACCGTTGGACGGACGCCTACAAACGGGAGCTGCGCGACAGCCGGGTCCTCGGCACGGCCGCGCTGGCCGCCGCGGTGGCCTCGCTGGACGAGCCGCCCCGGGTGTTCCTGAACGCGAGCGCGATCGGCTACTACGGAGACACAGGTCAGCACGCGGTGGACGAGAGCGCGCCCGCCGGGGAGGGCTTCCTGCCGGCGCTGTGCGTCGAGTGGGAGGCCGCGACCGCCGCCGCCCAGGAGGCGGGCATCCGCACCGTCCTGGCCCGCAACGGCCTGGTGGTGGGCCGCGAGGGCGGCGCCTGGGGGCGGCTCTTCCCGCTCTTCAGGGCGGGGCTCGGCGGGCGCCTCGGCGACGGCAGGCAGTACTGGAGCCACATCTCCCTGCACGACGAGGTGGCGGCGCTGCGCCACCTCCTGGACTCCGGAACGCTGTCCGGCCCCGTCAACCTCACCGCGCCCCACCCGCGCACCAACCGCGAGGTGACGGCCGCGATGGGGCGGGTGCTGAAGCGGCCCACGCTCCTCACGGCCCCCGCGCCCGCGCTGCGCCTGGTGCTGGGCGAGATGGCCGGGGACGTCCTCGGCAGCCAGCGGGTGCTGCCGAAGCGCCTGCTGGAGTCCGGCTTCGTCTTCGCGTTCCCCGACATCGAGGACGCGATCCGGGCGGCGCTGCGGTAGTCGGCCGTACTTCGCGGGGGGGGCACCCGGTGTGCGACCCGCGTGCGACCGTGCCCGGTCCGTGCGCGACTGCCCCCGGAAGGTGCCACTCCTACCCTCGTTGCCGAAGTCGGGGATTCCGGGGCCCCGCCGGGGGCATCAGCTCCCCACCAGCCGCGCGACCTCTGGGAGGGCACGTGCTAGAGCCTGCGCACCATGCGGATGTCGTCATCGTGGGGGCCGGGGCCGCGGGGCTCGCGGCCGCGCACCGGCTGACCAGCGCCGGTGTGCCGACCCTCGTCCTGGAGGCCGCCCCTTGCGTGGGCGGCCGGATGTCGACCGACAAGGTCGACGGGTTCCGGCTCGACCGGATCGGACAGCTGCTCACCACCTCCTACCCCGAACTGCGCCGCACCCCGGGGCTCGACTCCCTCGTCCTGCGGCCCTTCGCGCCGGGCCTCCTGGTGCACAGCGACGGCCGCCACCACCGCGTGGCGGAGCCCCTGCCCGGACGGAGCGCGAGGGGCGCACTCACCGCAGCGCGCGCCCTGGCGAGCGCCCCCCGCATGGCATCGCGCGGCGGCACCCCGGCACGCGGCACCGCGCCCCGAGGCGCCTCCTCCCGTGGCACCTCGTCCCGAGGCACCGCCCCTCTAGGCGGTCCGCTCGACCAGGCCCGGCTCGGGGCCGCGCTCGCCCGTCTGGCGGCGACCCCCGTCGAGCGGCTCCTGTCCCGCCCCGAACTCCCCGCCGCCCAGGCCCTCTCCGCGCGCGGCCTGCCCTCGCGCACCATCGACGGGTTTCTGCGGCCGCTGCTCTCCGCGCTGCTCTGCGATCCCGGTCTGACCACCTCCAGCCGGTGCGCCGACCTGGCCCTGCACGCCTTCGCGCGCGGCCGGCTCTGCGTGCCGGAGGGCGGCGCGGAGGTCCTGCCCGAACTGCTCGCCGCCGCGCTGCCGCCGGGCACGGTCCGCACCGGCGTCCGTGTCACGGCGGTCTCCACCACGTCGGTCACCACCGCCGAGCACGGCGAGGTCGCCTGCCGTGCCGTGCTGCTCGCCACCGACGCCCGCGCGGCCGCCGAGCTGCTGCCGGGCCTGCGCGTCCCGCCGTTCCACGAACTGACGGTGGTGCACCACACCGCCCCGGAGCCGCCGCTGGAGGGGCCCGCGCTCCTCCTGGACGCCGACCGCGCGGGCCCCGTCGCGCACACGGCCGTCATCAGCCAAGTGGACCCCTCGCGGGCGCCCGCCGACCGCGTCCTCGTCTCCTCCACGGTGCTCGGCCCACCGCCCGACGAGCGGACCGTCCGCGCGCATCTCGCCGCCCTGTACGGCACGCCGACCGACCGCTGGGAACTGCTCGCCGTCCACCACACCCGCGAGGCGGTCCCCGCGATGCCACCGCCGCACGACCCGCGCCGCCCGGTCCGGTTGCTCGCGGGGCTCTACGTCTGCGGGGACCACCGGGACACCAGCACCGTGCAGGGCGCGCTGCACTCCGGCCGGCGCGCGGCGCACGCCGTGCTCGCGGACTTCGGCCTCGCTCCGGCGCACGCCCAGGGCGCACCGCTGCCGGCCGCGGCCTGATCCCCTCACCGCCGCTCGGACGTGGGGGCGTGCGGCTCAGCCCAGCGCCGCCACCTTGTCGCGGTACCCCCGGACGGGCGCCGCGTCCCGGTACGGCTCAAGGCGGCGCTCGAAATCGCGTACGTACTCATGGGCCCGCGCCGACCGCATCTCGCCGGCCGCCTGGGCGGCCTCGGCACCCAGCAGGCAGGCCTGTTCCAGGTCGCCGAGGCCGAGCCGGGCCGTGGCGAGCACCACCCGGCAGAACAGGCGGCTGCGCGCGAACCCGGGGGCGCGCAGTTGCAGGGAGCGCTCGGCGTGCTGGGCGGCGACGCGGTACTGCTGGAGGTCGCGGTAGCAGTGCCCCTGCTCGTCGGCCAGCTGCGCCTCGTCGAAGAAGCGGGCCCAGTAGGGCACCTCGTCGCCCGGCCGGGACGCCTCCAGCGAGCGCTCGGCCCGCATCAGGGAGGCCGTGCAGGCCCGCGCCTCGCCGAGCACGCCGTGGCCGCGCGCCTCGGCGGCGTACAGCAGGGACTGCACGACGGGCGGTGCGGCGGAGCCGACGCCCTGCTGGGCCACCCGCGCGAGCTGCACGGCCTCCCGCCCGTGCCCGAGGTAGACGGCCTGGCGGCTCATCGTGACCAGGACGTAGGAGCCGTACGCCCGGTCGCCCGCCGCCTGGGAGAGGCGCAGCGCCTGGACGTAGTACCGCTGGGCCAGTCCGTGGGCGGCGATGTCGTACGACGTCCAGCCCGCGAGCCGGGTCAGGTCGGCGGCGGCGCCGAAGAGCCGCCGCCCGGCCTGCTCGCCGTAGGTGCCGCGCAGCATCGGCTCCGCCTCGTGCTCCAGGTAGCGGACGAGGGCCTGGCGGGCGTGGCCGCCGCCGTAGGTGTGGTCGAGGGCGCGGAACAGCTCGCCGACCGAGCGCAGGGCCGCGATGTCGCCGTTGGTGACGCGCTGCCCGGGGCCGCGGTCGGGCTCCCTGCGCTGGCGGGGCACCCCGGGGCGGCCCTGGGCGGGCACGCGGTGCGCGGGGTCGGGCTCGCCGCGGCCGACGCGTTCGTCGGCCCGGCCGATCAGCCAGTCCCGGCTGGGCACGACGAGCCCGGCCGGGGTGAACGCGATCTTCCGCAGCTCGGCGTGGCTGCCGGAGTCCTTGCGCCACAGGCCGCCGACGATGTCGACGGCCTCCTCGGGGGTGGCCGCGAATTCGAGCCCGGCGTACACCGGCGCGCACGCGTCGAGCCCGAGGTCCTGGGCGGAAAGGCGCCGCCCGAGGCGTCTGGTGAAGACCTCGGCGATCAGTGCGGGTGTGGTGCCTCTGGGCTGCTGGCCACGCAGCCAGCGGGTCACGGACGTCTTGTCGTACCGCAGGTCGAGGCCGTGTTCGAGCCCGAGCTGATCGACGCGGCGCGCGAGGCCCGCATGGGAGAACCCGGCTTCCGAGATGAGCGCGGCTAGCTGGCGGTTGGGCGTGCGCTGCGGGGGTCGTTCCGTCATCGGCTGTGCGGTCTCCTGCCTTCCGGACCTGCCTTGAGCAGCCCTTATGGCCTCGTGAACGGCGCGAATGTAACGGCCATCACAGCCCGCGTCGGCGCCTTCGCCCCTCGTTCATCCGATCGTGTGAGGAACCCGGGCCGAGGTTGCCTGCACGGGGGGCCCGTACAGTGGCTGGGGCGCGATATGTGCACGGTGAACGTTCAGGGAGGCACCAGCCGTGAATGAGTTTCGGTTCGTCCGACTGGGCTTCGGCCCGGACGCCGTGGAGTACCAGGAGGCGTGGGACGAGCAGCGCCGGGTGCACGCCGCCCGCTTCGCCGACGAAATCCCGGACACCTGCCTGCTGGTGGAGCACCCGCCGGTGTACACCGCGGGACGCAGGACCCAGGACAGCGAGCGGCCGCTGGACGGCACGCCCGTCGTGGACGTGGACCGGGGCGGCAAGATCACCTGGCACGGGCCGGGCCAGCTCGTGGGGTACCCGATCCAGAAGCTGCCGCGCCCGGTGGACGTCGTAGCACATGTGCGGCGCCTGGAAGAGGCTCTTATCCGTACGTGTGCGGAGTTCGGTCTCGAGACCTCGCGGGTCGAGGGCCGCAGCGGGGTCTGGGTCCTCGGCGACCCCGTGGAGCGGCGCCCCGCGCTCGGCGGTCTCTCCCTGGACTTCGACCCGCGCCTGACGGACGAGGAGTTCGACGCGCGGTTCAACGGTCCGGAGTACGCCCCGTCCAACGCGGGCCAGCGCCGCGAGGACCGCAAGATCGCCGCGATCGGCATCCGCGTCGCCAAGGGCGTGACGATGCACGGCTTCGCGCTGAACGTGAACCCGGACAACACCTGGTTCGACCGGATCATCCCGTGCGGCATCCGGGACGCGGGCGTGACGTCGCTCTCGTACGAACTGGGCCGCGAGATCACGATCTCCGAGGTGCTGCCCGTGGCGGAGCGGCACCTGCGGGACGTGCTGGAGAACGCGGAGCTGAAGCCGCGCCCGGTGGAGAAGACCGCCGTCTAGGGCGGGGCCGCCGGACCCGGGGGAATGCACCCCGTTGGCCAGAGGTTGGCCGGAAGTAAGGCCGACGACATCACGGGCGTACCCTGGTGTGCGCCGATGAATCGAAGATACGCCAGCTAGCAGGGAGCCGATGTGTCCGCAGTCGCACCCGACGGACGCAAGATGCTGCGCCTGGAGGTCCGGAACAGCCAGACCCCCATCGAGCGCAAGCCCGAGTGGATCAAGACCCGGGCGAAGATGGGCCCCGAGTACAACGCCCTGCAGAAACTCGTGAAGAGCGAGGGCCTGCACACGGTCTGCCAGGAGGCGGGCTGTCCGAACATCTACGAATGCTGGGAAGACCGCGAGGCGACGTTCCTCATCGGCGGCGACCAGTGCACGCGGCGCTGCGACTTCTGCCAGATCGACACCGGCAAGCCGCAGGCCCTCGACCGCGACGAGCCGCGCCGCGTCGGCGAGTCCGTCGTGACGATGGACCTCAACTACGCCACGATCACCGGCGTCGCCCGCGACGACCTGGCCGACGGCGGCGCCTGGCTGTACGCGGAGACCGTGCGCCAGATCCACGCGATGACCGCGGAGCGCGCCGAGGGCCAGACCAAGGTCGAGCTGCTCATCCCCGACTTCAACGCCGACCCCGACCAGCTGGCCGAGGTCTTCTCCTCGCGCCCCGAGGTCCTCGGGCACAACGTGGAGACGGTGCCGCGCATCTTCAAGCGCATCCGCCCCGGCTTCCGCTTCGAGCGCTCGCTGGAGGTCATCACGCGGGCGCGGGAGGCCGGCCTGGTCACCAAGTCGAACCTCATCCTCGGCATGGGCGAGGAGCGCGCGGAGATCAGCGAGGCGCTGCACGCGCTGCACGAGGCGGGCTGCGAGCTGATCACGATCACGCAGTACCTGCGCCCGACGCCGCGCCACCACCCCGTGGAGCGCTGGGCCAAGCCGGCGGAGTTCGTGGAGCTGAAGGAGGAGGCCGAGGAGATCGGTTTCTCCGGCGTCATGTCGGGCCCGCTGGTCCGCTCCTCCTACCGCGCCGGCCGCCTGTACCAGATGGCGATCGAGAAGCGCGGGGCGTACGTCGCCTCCCAGGCCGTGTGAATCCGCGCACAAGCCTTTACTGACAGGTAGCCGCCGCGACGCCGCGGCCCGCGTGATCCCGCAGGTGACGGGGGTGTGCGGGCCGCGTCGGCGTTTCGGGGCCCGGATCGAGGTTTCATCGGCGTTTGACCGGTCGGTCACGCCCTGGTAACACCAATCAGTGACCCTGGTATCACCGCACGTACAGCTCCACCGCCAGACGTACAGCTTTCCCCCGAGCCATCGAGCTGGTCCTCAGGAGGGCCCCATCATGCAGGCCGCGCCCGTACGCGCCACCGCCATCCCGTCCGTCACCGACGCCCTGCGCGTCGTCGAGTCCCTGCTGCTGAGCGGCGGCCAGCGCACCGCGCGCCGCAACGCCTGGACTTCCGTCCTGGAAGACCGGCGCCGTGCCAAGGACCGGGTCGAGGCGCTGCGTGTCTTCGAGGAGACGGTGGCAACCCGCACGTCGTAGTCGCGTCCGGGGCCACGTAGACTTCAGGGCATGGCGAGGAAGGAAACCACCGCGGCGGATGCGGCCGCGGAGCCAGGGCGACTCAAGCAGATCGCTCTGACCTACAAGATGACCCGACGGGCCGACTCAAAAATCGGGCTCATCATCGCGGCCGTGGGAATCGTCACCTTTGGTGTCTTCCTCGCGATCGGCTTCTTGATCGGCCACCCGGTCTATCTGGGCATTCTCGGCTTCCTGCTCGCCTTCCTCGCGATGGCGATCGTCTTCGGACGCAGGGCCGAGCGTGCCGCCTTCGGGCAGATGGAGGGCCAGCCCGGTGCGGCGGCCGCGGTGCTCGACAAGATCGGCCGCGGCTGGACGACGACCCCCGCGGTCGCGATGAACCGCAGCCAGGACGTGGTGCACCGCACCGTCGGCAAGGCCGGCATCGTCCTGGTGGCCGAGGGCAACCCGAACCGCGTGAAGGGCCTGCTGGCCGCCGAGAAGAAGAAGATGGCGCGCATCGTGTCGGACGTGCCGGTGCACGTCGTCATCGTCGGCACCAGTGAGGGCACGGTCTCCCTCAAGAAGCTGCGCACGACACTGCTGAAGCTGCCGCGCGTGCTGACCGGCCCGCAGGTCACGGCGACGAACGACCGGCTGCGCGCGATGGGCGACCTGATGTCGAACATGCCGCTGCCGAAGGGTCCGATGCCCAAGGGCATGCGCATGCCGCGCGGGTCGAAGGGCAGGTAGTCCCGGTCCGCCCCTTCCACCCGCTTCCCTGACGACGATGCCCTACGACGATGAGGGCCCCGGAACCGATCGGTTCCGGGGCCCTCATCGTCGTAGGGCGCCCTCGTGGCCGTCCTGATTGGCTGGGTGCGCTAGATCCTGCTCGGCTGGGTCCGCTAAATCCGCACCTGCACGGCGCGGGCGAGGCGGTCGTGGAGGCCGCGGCCGTCGCGGTCCCAGATCAGGGCCGGGATGGCGACGCAGAGCAGGAGGGTGCGGAGCAGCCCCCGGCCGAAGCCGAGCCGGCCGCCGCCCTCGGCGACGACGCGGAGCCGGAAGAGGGCCTTGCCGGGCGTGCAGCCGACCGTGCCGACGGTGAGCACGCCGAGGACGAAGAAGATGCCGAGCGCCCAGTTGCCCATCGCCTGCTGGTCACCGCGGGCGAACAGACCGTATGCGATCACCATGCACAGGCCCCAGTCCACGGCGATGGCCCCGATGCGGCGGCCCGGACGCGCGATCGACCCCGGCCCCTCCTCGGGCAGACCGAGCTGCTCGCCCCGGTACCCGAAGTCGACACCGGCGTCCTCCGCGGCCGCGCGCGGGCCCGAGAGCCACGATCCGATTGCTTGCCTGTTGTCCACCCGTCCACGGTACTGCGCCCGGATTCGGGCGGACACGGGCGGGTCGGGTGTGCGTGACGGCCGGCGGGGGCGCGAGGAGTGCGAGGTCAGGTGTGCGAGGGCAGGTGTACGAGGGCCGGGGAGCGGGGTACCGGAGGTACACGCAAGCGCGCCGGTTAACTTCGGCGAAACAAATGGGTCATGCTTGAGAAATCCCCCGTCCCTAAGGTCGGGTCCCAGCGTGTGCCACCCCACCGGCCGCACCACGAGCTGCAAACCCGTCCCGCCCCGGGCGGGAGTAGGAGGAGTTGGATGTTGTTCCAGAACGCCGACGACGCGAAGAAGTACATCGCGGACGAGGACGTCAAGTTCATCGACGTCCGGTTCTGCGACCTGCCCGGTGTCATGCAGCACTTCACGATTCCGGCGGCGGCGTTCGACCCGGAGGAGGAGCTGGCCTTCGACGGATCGTCGATCCGTGGCTTCCAGGCCATCCACGAGTCCGACATGGCGCTGCGCGCCGACCTGTCGACGGCCCGTGTGGACCCCTTCCGCCGCGACAAGACCGTCAACATCAACTTCTTCATCCACGACCCGATCACGGGCGAGCAGTACAGCCGTGACCCGCGCAACGTCGCGAAGAAGGCCGAGGCGTACCTGGCCTCGACCGGCATCGCCGACACCGCGTACTTCGGTCCCGAGGCCGAGTTCTACGTCTTCGACAACGTCCGCTTCCAGACGTCGGCGAACGAGAGCTTCTACCACATCGACTCCGAGGCCGGCGCCTGGAACACCGGTGCGGTCGAGAACAACCGCGGCTACAAGGTCCGCTACAAGGGCGGTTACTTCCCGGCCCCGCCGGTCGACCACTTCGCCGACCTCCGCGCCGAGATCTCCCTGGAGCTGGACAAGAACGGCCTCCAGGTCGAGCGCCAGCACCACGAGGTGGGCACGGCGGGCCAGGCCGAGATCAACTACAAGTTCAACACGCTGCTGGCCGCGGCCGACGACCTGATGCTCTTCAAGTACATCGTGAAGAACGTCGCCTGGCGCAACGGCAAGACCGCGACCTTCATGCCGAAGCCGATCTTCGGCGACAACGGCTCGGGCATGCACGTGCACCAGTCGCTGTGGACGGGCGGCACCCCGCTCTTCTACGACGAGCAGGGCTACGCGGGTCTGTCGGACACCGCGCGCTACTACATCGGCGGCATCCTCAAGCACGCGCCGTCGCTGCTGGCGTTCACCAACCCGACGGTGAACTCCTACCACCGCCTGGTCCCCGGCTTCGAGGCCCCGGTCAACCTCGTCTACTCGCAGCGCAACCGCTCCGCGGCGATGCGTATCCCGATCACGGGTTCGAACCCGAAGGCCAAGCGGGTCGAGTTCCGCGCGCCGGACCCGTCCTCGAACCCGTACCTCGCCTTCTCGGCGCTGCTCCTGGCGGGCCTCGACGGCGTCAAGAACAAGATCGAGCCGGCCGAGCCGATCGACAAGGACCTCTACGAGCTGGCCCCCGAGGAGCACGCGGGCGTCCCCCAGGTCCCGACGTCCCTCCCCGCGGTCCTCGACGCCCTCGAGGCGGACAACGAGTACCTCCAGGCGGGCGGCGTCTTCACGTCCGACCTGATCGAGACGTGGATCGACTACAAGCGGACGAACGAGATCGCCCCGATCCAGCTGCGACCGCACCCGCACGAGTTCGAGCTGTACTTCGACATCTAAGAGACCCGGTCAGGCGACCTGACCGGAAGTCCCCACAACAGGGTCAATGCTCTGACCTGATGCCGGAACACTGCGAGGGGCCGCTACCCATGTCGGGGTAGCGGCCCCTCGCCTACTCCTGGAGCGGAGCGCCGGCCCCGCGCGTGGTCCGGCACCAGCGCACCACATCGTCCTGGTGGCTTCCGTGCCGTCGCCGGGGTCCTCGCCGCCGGTTCCGACCTTGTAGGAGCGGGAACCGGTCAGGCGCCCCGCCCTCGATCTCGATGGCGGGGCACGAAGCAATCCCATCCGTGGCCTGCCTGCCGTTCTCGAGGAAGAAGGCCGGCGCTCTGCTGCCAGCCGTCGAGTGAGACTTCCGGGCCTCCTTCGAGGTACCGGTGGAGGGCGCTGGAGGTGGTGTCCACGAAGTTCTCGGGGATGGCGCCGACGTCGACCCAGCAGACCTGGGCGTGCTTGCGGGGTTCGCGGTTGTCGGGTTCGCCGGTCCATTCGTGGGCATGAGGCCGGTCTCCCTCGTAGAGCTCGCGGACCGCGGTTTCGGTGATGGGCTCGCCCGGCTCGCTCTTGCCGACGGGGAGGTCCCACATGCCCTGGGCGAACTTGGCGTTCCCGCCGCGTTGGAGGAGGACGATGCGGTTGGTGGCCTTGTCGTGGACGATGACCGCGGCGACCAGCAGGGTCATGGATGCGAGCGCCGGCTTCAGGGCCTTCGGCTGATCGCCGGTCTGCTGGGCCACAAGGTTCCCTTCGTCGGGCGGGGTGTTGGGCATGTCAGGTGAGTGCCTCGCGAGGCTGGGAGGCCGCCCCCGCGTGCGTCGGGCTTTGCAGACGCAGGGGCGGCCGGTCTTGGGGTCAACGCAGTGCTTGGGCGACGCGCTGACCCAACCTCTCGTCGTGGAGGGCGCCGACCGTTCGCCAGGCAGCGTCGGAGACTTCTTCGGCCTGGAGTTCGCCGATGTCGGCGGTGGTGCGGAAGAGGAAGCGGAAGTCGAAGTGCTGGTGGGCGGGCTCGCCCTTGGCGGGGTTGGCGTCGATGGGGTGGATGTCGATGTGGAGCGGAGTCTCGCCGTGCGGGGTGACGACGTGGGGCGGGATGCCGGTCTCCTCGGCGAGTTCGCGGCCGGCGGACTGCAGGAGCGTCTCGTCCGAGGGCTCCAGATGACCGCCGGGCAAGAGCCATTTCTGGGTCACGTTGTGGAGAATGTGCAGGATGCGGCCGTCGGGGCCGACGAGGATGGCCCCTGCGGTGACGTGGCCGGGCAGCGTCTTACGGCTGGTGAGGTCGTCGCCGTCGTCCAGGAGGCCGAGGACGACGCCGAGTTCGCGCTTGTCCTCGGGGTATTCGTCGAGGTAGGCGGCGATGGTGGTGCGGATGTGGTGGGCCGTGATGGTCATGGTGATCACCTGTTGAAGTAGGAGAGCCAGGTCGCCGCGATGGCTTCGCGGTCGGGTGCGGGGACCTCATGGATGCCGGGGGCGAGGTCGCCGCGGGTGAGCATCCTGATCGCGGCGAGGATCTCGGCCTGGACCAGGAAGATGAACGGCCCAACGCTGGCGCCGTGGATGAAGTTGACGGCGTTGCCGCCGTTCGCCAGATAGAAGTAGTGGCCGGTGGTCTGGTAGCGGGTGACGTGGTCGCCGACCTGGGTGCGGGTGTAGACGTCAGGGAGTCCGGCGAGGTCGAGTTCGTCCTCGCTGCTGGTGACGGTGGCGACGTAGGCGCCGTTGCGCAGGTGGGAGAAGTCCTCGCCGCACAGGGAGACGGCGCCGGTCGCGCAGAGCACCAGGCCGGCCCCGGTCAGGGCGGCTTCACGGTCGCGGGCGACGGTAAAGCCCTGGGAGAGTGCCTGGGTGCGGCGGACGGGGTCGATGTCGAAGACGGTGACATGAACGCCCTTGGCATGCAGGAGGCGGGCGATCGAGCTGCCGAGCTTGCCGAAGCCGATCACCAGGGCGGGGCGGCCGTGGAGGATGTCACCGCGATCGCGCATGACGGCCTCGGTGGAGAAGACCACGGACTGGCCGACGAGGAAGTCTTCGGGGTCCTTCAGTGGTGAGCGGGCGACGGAGATGACGGGGCAGGGCAGTTTGTCGAGGTCCTCGTAGCGGTGGTGCCCGTTCTCGGTGTCCTCGATCACCCCGGCGAGCCGGCCGGTAAAGCGGTTGTGGACGTCGGCGAGGCTGGGGGCGAAGTAGCCGCCGACGTCCAGCAGGGTGACCGTCTGGTCGGCGGCACGGGATTCGAGGTAGTCCAGAGCGTCGTCGGCCTGGGCGAACATTTCGCGGGTGAGGGTGTCGACCATGTGCGTCTGCTCGACCTCGCGCTTCGCGGCCGGGTGGACGGACTTCGGCTTGGGCAGCACCGCAGTGAGCCGGGTCATCGCGGCGACCGCGCGGACGAACGCGGGACGCTCGGCCAGCAGGTGCGTGATGAGGAACGACGCCGTCTGCTCACCCGGGGCGAACTGGGCGGCGATCCGGGCGAAGTAGGCGTCCAGCCGGGCGCGTTCGAAGGTTTCCATGGCAGTTCCCTCTCATCCGTTCCGTCCGGGGGCCGTGCGAGGAGATGCGGGTTCAACGGATGCGGGCGCGTCCGAACAGCAGCCGGTCGGCTACGAGCGCTGCATCCAGGTAGGCGTCGACCTTGGCGGCGTCAGCGGACTGCGGCAGGAGGCCCAGCCCGAGCAGGAGGATTGCCTCACCGCTGCCGGCGACCTGTTCGGTCCAGGACCGACGGGTGGGCAGCCGCAGCCGCCGGGAGGCGCCGGGGAAGCGCACCAGCACCTGGTCGCCGACGATCTGCAGGCAGCGCTCCAGCACCGGAACGACCTCCCGGGCGCCGACCAGGCCCCCCAGGCTGGCGGACAGCCGCTGCATCCTGGCCTCGGCCGTCTCAGCGGTGCCCGAGCCGGTCAGGGCCGGGGTGTAGGTGATCAGAATGTGCGCGATCTCGCGGCCGTCCGGGCGGGTGCCCGGCCAGGTCCAGGCTGCGAGCGACACCAGCAGCCGCAGCTCAGGGCCGGGCGGAGTGAGCAGAACGCTCATGCTGTCGTGCCTCCCGTGGCCTTGAAGCAGGACCAGACGACCTTCCCGACCGGAGTGCGGTCCTCGACTCCCCAGCCGTCGGCGAGCGCGTTCACCAGGATCAGCCCGCGTCCGGAGGTGTCCGTGCCGGCGGCCTGCCGAGCTTCCGGGTGCCGGCGGCGGCTGTCGTGCACTTCCAGGTGTACGACACCCTCGTCGGCGCCGAGCCTGACCAGGAAGCCGTGTCCGGGGGCAGTCCCGTGGACCAGGGCGTTGGTGGCGAGTTCGGAGACGCAGAGCCGGACGTCCTCGGCGCGGTCCGGCAGACCCCAGCCGGCCAGGGCCTCAGAGGTGAAGGACCGTGCCTGGCCGACCGACTCGGGCCGCGCGTCGAAGAACTGCTGGGTCGTCTTGGTCATCACGGTGGTCCTCATGACTCGGCGTCCAGGACGCGGGTGGTGCCGGGGTGACGGCGGCGGACGGGACCGCTGCGAGAGAGGGAGTGGTGGGCCGTGCGGGGCTTGCGGACCAGCAGCAGCCGCGAGCCGACCGCCTCGATCCGCCGCCCGCGTTCAGCGGCTATGGCCTTCGGCCCCAGGTGCGACATGGCCGGGGCGATGACGCCGTAGACGTCCGGCAGCGCGAGCACGTCCAGTAGCCCGGTGAACGCCGCCGAGGCGGGTCCGGCGGACGCGTCGCGGTGGGTGAAGACGCCGGACAACTGCAGTTCGTGGCTGCGGCAGTACTCGGTGAGCGAGGCGACCAGCGCGTCCTGCCGCGCTTGGGAGACCCGCACCAGCCGCAGGAAGCCGTAAACGACCGGGCCGCTGACCGGGCGATGCTCCGTGAGGGGTTCCATGCTCAGGACCGTCCCAAAGGCTCGACAAATGGTGACGCTCTGAGCGTGGCGTCCGGCCAACTCGCGGCCAATCACCGGCCGTTCTACTTCCGTTCCACTTCCGTCCCGCCGACCGCACGGATCTGCTTCGATGACCGGCGGAAGGGAGTGACGCGTGGCGACCGTGCACCACTGGACCGGCCTGGAGGCCAGGGCCCTGCGGCTCGCCCTGCGACTGAGCGTGCGGGCCTTCGCCCAGCAGCTCGGCCTGGCCGTCGCGACCGTGTCCAAGTGGGAGAGCAAGCTCGCCGGCACCGAGCCCAGACCCGACACTCAGGCCATCCTCGACACCGCCCTAGGCCGCGCGGACGCCGCTGTCCACCTGCGGTTCGAAACGCTCCTGTCCGAGATGACCAGCCCGGTGCAGAACGCCGGCCGACGCCGCGTAACCGCCTCCGGCCCCAGAGCCTGGGAATACGAGTCCTGGGCCGATGACCTCGACCGGGTCGTGGTCGCCCTGTCCCGGCAGAACTTCGCCTTCGCCGACAACCTCCTCACCCGGTGGCTGGGCCGGTTCAAGGCCGCCGAGCTGGACGAGAAGGGCCTGTATCTCTTCGCCCGCTCCACCGCCCTGCTCGGCGACCTCAAGCGCGACCAGGGCGTTGTCCTGGGCCCGCTGTCCGCCCAGCACTCCTATGCCGGCGCTCGCGCGGTCTTCACCCAGCTCGACATCCCCCGCCGCGTCGCCCAGCTCGACCTGTCCCTCGCGGTCGTCACCGAGATGTCCGGGGAGCTGGAGATCGCCGCCCGCAACTACGAGACCCTCGCCGTCGATGACCGGCTCTCCCGCCGCGACCGGGCCCGCGCGAGGCTGTGGGTGGGGACCGCGCTGAGCAAGGACGGCCAGCACGACTATGCGACCCGCGTCATGCAGGTGGCGACCCGCGACTTCGAGGACCTCACCGAACCGGACGACTGGTCGGTGGCCCACCAAAAACTTGCCCTCGCCCGCCGCGGCGCCGGCGACCTTACCCAGGCCCTGCACTTCATCGACATCGCCCGCAGCAGCGGGACGCCCGACTCACCGATGCAACGCGTGCGACTGCACACCGCTCATGGCCACATCCTGCTCTCCGATGCGGCGACCCGGGATGATGGACACCTCGTCCTCGACCAGGCCGCCAAGGTGGCCGCGCAGTACGGACTTGTGCACCAACTGCGCAGTATCGAGGGCATCAAGGCCATGGGCGAGGGGCCGACCGGCCCCCGGCAACGGTGACCAGGGAGAAACGCGTGAGCAACGACCAGCAGGGCATCACCGCTGACCAGTGGCGCCAGGCCAAGCTGATCTGGAACTACCACCAGATGCAGCACGAGCTGCGGCCCGTCGACGTGGCGATCGGATTGGGCAGCCACGACCTCGGCGTCGCAGCCCATGCCGCCGAGCTGTACCGTTCCGGGCTCTTCCCCACCCTGGTCTTCACCGGCGGCAACAGCCCCACCACTGCGAAGGTCTTCCCGCGTGGTGAGGCCGTCCATTTCCGCGAGCACGCCATCGATCTCGGCGTCCCCGCCGAGGCGATCCTGCTGGAACCGAACGCGGGCAACACCGGGCAGAACATCACCCTCTCGCGTGAGGTCCTCGTCGCCGCAGGCATCACCCCGGCGTCGGTGCTGCTGGTCTCCAAGCCCTATATGGAGAGGCGGTCGTTCGCGACCGCCCGCGAGCTGTGGCCCGACGTCGAGATCCTCTGCGCGTCGGAGCCGCTGGAGTTCGACGACTATCTGAAGTCCATCGGCGACGAGAAACTCGTCCTGGACATGCTCGTCGGCGACCTCCAGCGGGTCATCGAGTATCCAAAGCTCGGATTCGCCATCGAGCAGGAGGTCCCGGAGGACGTGCATGCAGCGTACGAGTCCCTCATCCGCGGCGGCTTCACCAGCCGCCTCATCAACCCCTGACTTGCCCGAGCCAGGCGGGTGGTGTGCCATCCACCAGCCGAATTTGCTGCCCCGGCTGACCACGCTGGCCAAGCTGTTCGCGGCGGACTACTGGATCGTCCTGGACAACGTGCAGTTCACCCGCCGCGACTACCAGCACCGAGCCCGCCTCGCGAACCTCCACGACCCCGCCGGTCAGCAGTGGCTTACCATCCCCACCCGCCTGCCGAGCGGACGGCCCACCCTCATCCGCGACGCCGTGATCGACGACGTGGACCTGGCCCGCCGCAGGACCGCGGGGATGCTGCGGCAACACTATGGGGCCAGTCCTCACTGGCCCGCTCTCACCGAGGCCCTTGACCCGGTGCTGGATGCCTTCGACACCGGCAAGACCGCGAAGGTTGCCGAGACCTCCACCCGCGTCCTGCTGGACCTGCTGGGCTGGAAGGGCCAGGTCGTCACCAGCAGCCGTCTGCCGACCCGGCCGGGCCGCTCCGTCCGGCTCGCGGACCTTTCCGCGGCGACCGGCGCCCGCGCGTATCTGTGCGGGACCGGTGGCATGACCTATCTCGACCCCGCCCCGTTCACGGTTCAGAACATCGCCGTGGCCTCGTTTCGGCCGCCGACCACCGGCATCTGGTCCTCCGGCCGCCGCCTCAGTGCCCTGTGGGCCTTGGCCATCCTGGGCCCGGACGCCGTGGCAGCCCACCTCCGGGCTCTCCCGGCCCACCGCGGCTGGCTCCAGACGGCAGCCTGAACGAGCCGCCCCCTCCTCGTGGAGCGCGATCTGCCTCAGCTGGTTCGCCGGGCAGATGCCCAAGCCCCGCAGCGGCGGTACACCTGGAAGGCGGTCAGCCCCTTGGTGCCAGCGGCCTAGGGCGTGTTTCGAAAGTCCCGTCTGCCTGGCGACGCCTGGCCCGCCCTGCGGGCGGACGACGCTACTTTCGAAACACGCCCTAGTCGTATGTCCAGGCGCGGCCGGTCTGGCGGTACTTCTCTACGGGGATCGGGTCGACGCCTGTTCGCATGCGGGCGGGGTAGAGCAGTCCGTCGAGGTGGTCGATCTCGTGGTGGATGAGGCGGGCGAGGCCGCGCTCGTACGCGGTGGTCACCGGCTCGCCGGTCAGAAGCGTGGCCTCCACCGTGATCTTCAGGGGGCGGGGCACGAGGCCACGCACGTCGAAGAAGCTCAGACAGCCCTCGTACTGCTCATCCATCTCCTCGGAGCGAATGGTGATCCGGGGGTTGAGCAGGATGACGGCAGGTGTGTCGCCGGGCGGCTGGACGACCGCGACGGCGCGGCCGATGCCGATCTGTGGGGCGGCGATGCCCATGCCCTTGGCGAAGGGGTGGACCCGGCCGATCCGCTCCATGGCAGCGAACAGCTCGTCGGTGATGCGCTCGGCCTCGTCGCGCTCGGCGGGCAGGTCGAAGGCGCGGGCCGGTTCGGCGAGGACGCCGGCGCCGTGCTGGACGACTCCGAGGTCGCGCATCTGCCGGCTGGGCCGCACGTCGCTCACCTGAACTCCTTTTGATCCGAGTCGTGTTCGGGCCGTGCCCTGAATCGCCACTCCAGACGGTACCGAGCGTGCAGGGCCGGTGTGGTCGTGGTCCCTGTGCATCCCCCGGCCGATGATGAAGTCGATGGAATGGAGACGATGAAGAAGTCACCGTCCACCGCGGAGGCCTGGACGGGCTCGCCACGGGCTTCTGCCCGGGGGTGGTGTGGCATGCTGGGGTGATTTTGGGAGAGCGTTTTCTGGGGGGCCCTTGAACATTCTCGTACGCTGCTCGTCCGGCGGTGCCGAGGAGCAGCTTCGGTCGCTCGCCGCCTGGCTCGACTCCGACAGGGTGGTCCGCCGTTCCCTGCGGGCCGAGTTGGGGAACGGCTCCCCCGCGGAGCCCGGTCACCAGGGCAACGGCATCGACATCCTGGCCCTCGTGCTCGGCAGCGGATTCAGCGCCGCCTCCCTGGCCACCTCCATCGCGAGCTGGCGCTCCACCCGCCCCCGGCGTCCCACTCTCACCGTCGAGCGGCCGGACGGCACCGTGGTGCACATCAGTGGTGAGTCGGAGGAGGAAGCCGAGCGTCTGCTCCGCCGCGTCCTGGGGGAATGACGTGGCTGCGCCAGAGTCGGCGAAGCTGCCCGATCCCGACGGCACCCGCGTCGTCCTCGTCGGCGCGAGCGCCTTCTCCGCGCTGGACTCCTTGCCGGCGGTGCGGGGAAACCTCACGATCCTGCGGAACCTGCTCCGGGACAAATGGCAGCTGCCCGCCGATCACTGCACGGTCCTCGCCGATCCGCCGCTTCCACGGGATGTCTCCCGCGCTGTCGGCAAGGCCGCCAGGGAAGCCTCCGACACGCTGCTGATCTACTACGCGGGCCACGGGTTGATCGAACCCAGGACCGGTCGTCTGCACCTCGCCATCGAAAGCAGCGATCCACGTTCCGTGCACGACTCGGCCGTTCCTTACGACTGGATCCGGATGGACGTCGAGGGGAGCCGGGCCCAGCGCCGCATCGTCGTCCTCGACTGCTGCTACAGCGCCCGCGCCTTCGGCGTGCAGTCGAACGCGCCCGCTCTGGAGCTGGACGGCACCTACCTCCTGGCCGCCGCCGCGGAGACTGCGGTCGCGCTCGCGCCACCCGGCGAGCCGGTCACGGCTTTCACCGGTGAATGGGCCTCCATCCTCCAGGAGGGAATCCCGGGCGAGACCCAACTGCTCACCCTGGACGCAATCTTCACGCGGCTGCGCACCCGGCTCGTCACGAGAGAGCGTCCGGAGCCTCAACGCCTGTGCCGCAATCAGCTCGGGCAGGCGCCTTTCATCCGCAACGCCGCCTACACGGCACCGCGCGACACACCCGAGGGTGCGGAGGCCGGCCCCGAGAGCCCCGACTCCCTCCTGGCGGACCAGGCCATCGCCGACCTCTACACCAGCCGCAGCCTGGCGGACACCCTGCAGGCCGCCGCGGACGGCATCGTGACGCATCTCGGGTACGGGCTCGCCGCCGTCAACCTGGTGCGGCCCGACGGTGATCTGGTCGTGGCCGCGCTCGCCGGCGATCCTGGGGCCGAGGCCGTGATGACGGGCCGCGTCGGCTCCCGTGAGTCCTGGGAACGCCGGCTGGCGATGGGCGAGGACTGGGACCTGCTGCGCTTCATCCCCCACACCGAGGGCTGGGTGCTCTTCGACGACGACGTCCCCCAGTGGCGCACGGACGGCCCCTTGCCCCAGCGGGAACAGGAGTGGCATCCGGAGGACCGCCTCTACGCCCCGATGTACACGGCCGGCTTCCGCAACGAACTGATCGGTGTCATCTCGGTCGACCTGCCGCGCAACGGACTGCGGCCCGGCCCCCAGACCCGCGGCCATCTGCGCCGCTACGCCTACCACTGCGGCACCGCCATCGGCAATGCCCGGTTGCGGGCCAACATGCAACGCGCGCTGGTCCGCCTGGAACGCGAACAGCAAGCCCTGCGCGCCAGCGAGGAGTCCTTCCGCCAGGCGTTCGAGTACGCCCCTTCCGGTGTCGCCATCGCCGAACTGGGCGGTGACCGTAACGGCAGGCTGCTCCGGGCGAACGACGCGTTGTGCACCATGCTCGGCCGCCCCGCCTCGGCGATGCGGCGGCACTCCTTGGCCGATCTCGTCCACCCGGAGGACATCGGGACTCTGCTGCGCGTGGCTCCCCAGGGCGGGTACGGAGAAGTCCGGCTGGCCCGGCGTGACGGCACCTACGTACCGGTGAGGCTGCGTACCTCGATCGTGGCCGACGTGTCCGACGGCCCGATCTTCCAGCTGTCCCACATCGACGAGATCCGCCCGGCCCCCAGCCCCGAACCGACGGTTCCGGCACCTGTCGGTGCCGCGCGGACCGAGTCGTTCGGCTCACCGGAGGGCAGGGAGCCGAACGAGCAGGCCACGGGCGAAGACGCGCAGACCGTGCGGTGGGCGCTGCCCTTTCCGACACGCCTCGGGCGCGGCTGGTCGCGCCGCTTCCGCCCGGACGGCGGGACCGGACGGTAGGGCGCCCCCTTCAAGGGCCGGTCGTACGCGCCTGGCCTCGGCCGGGGGCTCGGGTTCGTAGGAAGCGGATCGACGGGGCCGGGGGGCTGCCGTCCTGGGGCGGGTCCCCCGGGGTGACCACCGCGCGTACCCCGTAGACCTCGGCGATCAGTTGCTCCGTGATCACCTCCGCCGGGGTGCCCGCCGCGTACGCCGTGCCCTCCTTCAGGATCAGCACGTGGTCGCAGTACATCGCCGCCAGATTGAGGTCGTGCAGCGCGATCACGCTGGTGAGGGGGAGTTCCGCGATCAGTGCGAGCAGTTCCAGCTGGTGCTGGACGTCCAGGTGGTTGGTCGGTTCGTCCAGGAGGAGTTCGCGGGGTTCCTGGGCCAGGGCGCGGGCGATCTGCACGCGCTGGCGTTCGCCGCCGGACAGCGTGTGCCAGGACTGGGCCGCCCGCTCGGTGAGGCCCGTGTGCTCCAGCGCCTCCCGCACCGCCCGCTCGTCCTCGGGCGTGGGGGCCGACCACGCGCGGCGGTGCGGGACGCGACCCAGGCGTACGACATCTCGTACCGTCAACTCGACCTGCGTGGACGCGTGTTGCTCGACCACGGCGATGCGGCGCGCCACCGCCCGGCGGGGCGTGTCGGCGAGCGGACGGCCGTCCAGGGTGACCACCCCGGCGGCGGGCGCGAGGACTCCCGCGAGGAGGCGCAGCAGCGTGGACTTGCCGGAGCCGTTGGGGCCGAGGAGGCCCACGGTGGCGCCGGGCGGCGGGGCGAGGCTGACGCCGTCCACCACGAGTCGGCCGCCGGCCTCGCGGGCGACACGGTCCGCGCGCAGGCCGCGCCCGGTCCCGACCGGCCCTTCCCGACCCCCGGTCCCAGCCGGCCCTTCCCGACCCCCGGTCCCAGCCGGCCCTTCCCGGCCCCCGATCCCGGCCAGCCCTTCCCGGCCCCCGGTCCCGGCCGGCCCTTCCCGACCCCCGGTCCCGGCCGGCCCTTCCCGACCCCCGGTCCCGGCCGGCCCTTCCCGACCCCCGGTCCCGACCGGCCCTTCCCGGCCCCCGGGTCCGCGCACCGTGTCGGGCGTCGTCTCGGGCCTCACCTCGTCCGACCTCTCGGGCCTCACGTCGTCGCTCCCCGCGTCCGGTACAGCACCAGCACGAACGCCGGTACGCCGATCAGTGACGTCACCACACCCACCGGGACCTCCTGGGGGTCCAGGGCCGTGCGGGCCAGCGTGTCCACCCAGATCAGGAAGAGCGCCCCGGCCAGTGCCGTGACCGGCAGCAGGCGGGCGTGGCCGGCGCCGGCGAACGCGCGGGCCGCGTGCGGCAGGACCAGGCCCACGAAGCCGATGGCGCCCGCCGAGCTGACCAGCGCGGCGGTCAGCAGCGCCGTCACGCAGAGCAGCACGAGCCGGGTGCGCGCCACGTGCACGCCCAGCGTCGCCGCCGCCTCCTGGCCGAACGCGAAGGCGTCGAGCGTACGGGCGTGGCCGAGGCAGACGACCAGCGCCACGGCGAGGACGGCGCCGCACAGCCACACGTCCGTCCAGCCCGCCCCGCTGAGCGAGCCCAGCAGCCAGAACAGCACGCCCCTGGTGGTCTCCGCGTCGCCCGCCGTGAGGACGACGAACGACGTCAGGGCGGAGAAGAGCTGCAGCGCGGCCACGCCGGACAGCACCACCCGGTCCGTCGTCCCGCCCAGCGTGTGGCTCAGGAGCAGGACGAGCGCGAAGGACAGGAGCGCGCCCGCGAAGGCCCCCGCCGAGATGGACACCGCTCCCCCGCCCACCCCGAGGACGACGACCGCGACGGCCCCCGTGGACGCCCCGGACGACACCCCGAGCACGAAGGGGTCCGCGAGGGGGTTGCGGAGCAGGGACTGCATGACCGCCCCGCACACCGCGAGGCCCGCGCCGCAGACGGCGGCGAGCAGGGTGCGGGGCATCCGCAGGTTCCAGACGATGCCGTCCCTGAGGGGGGTGAGGCGCGACTCGCCCCAGCCGAGGTGCGCGGCGAGCACCGACCACACGTCGGGCACGGAGATGTCGGCGGGGCCGATGGTGACGGCGAGCGCCACGGACAGCGCGAGCGCCGCGCACGCGGCCAGCCACAGCAGCCCCTGCCGGGCGGGTGCGGCCACGCTCATGTGGTGAGCCCGAACTTCCGCAGCCCGGCCGCCACTTGCTCGATGCCGTCGACGGTGCGGATCGTGGGGTTCATGGCCTGGCCGCTGAGCCGGACGTACCGTTTCTTCCTGACGGCGGTCAGGTTCTTGGTCGCCGGGTTGGTCTCCAGGAACCTGATCTTCGCCTCGGCGCTCTCGGCCGACTGCGACCTGCGGGTGAGGTCGCCGAGGACGAGGACGTCGGGGTCGCGGTCGGCGACGGTCTCCCAGTTGATCTGGGGCCACTCCTCGCGGGTGTCGTGGAAGGCGTTCTTCGCGCCGAGTTCGCGGGTGATGATGCCGGGCGCGCCGCAGCAGCCCGCCATGTACGGGGCGTCGGAGTTGGCGAACCAGTACAGGATCGTCGCGTCGGACGCCTCGACGTCCTTCGTGGCCTTCGTGACGCGGCCCTTCAGGTCGGCGATCAGCCGCTCGCCGCGCTGGCGCACGCCGAACACCTTCGCCAGGTCGCGGATCTCGCCGTAGACGGTGTCCATGGTGAGGGTCCGCACGCGTTTGCCGTCGCCGCCGCCGTCGTTGTCCTTGCCCGCGCAGTCGGTGGGCGAGACGTAGACGGGCACGCCGAGGTCGGTGAACTTCGCGCGGTCGGCGACGCCGCCCTTGCCGACGGTGTAGAGGAAGGAGGCGCTGACGAAGTCCGGTTCCTTGGCGAGGACCTTCTCCAGGGAGGGGTAGCGGTCGGCGAGCCGCTCCACCTTCGCGTTGTCCTTCGCCAGGTTCTTCGCGACCGGGTCGGTCCAGGTGCCGGTGCCGGCCATGCGGTCGGCGAGCCCGAGGGAGAGCAGGATCTCCGTGGAGCCCTGGTCGAGCGAGACGGCGCGCTGGGGCGGGGCCGTGACCCGCACGTCCTTGCCGCATGAGGCGACGGTGACGGGGTAGCCGTCGGCGCCCTTGCCCGCGGGCTCCGGCGCCGAGCCGCCGCCGCAGGCGCTGAGCGCGAGCGTGCCGGCCATGAGGAGTGCGGCACGGCGCAGGACGGATGTACGGGCTTTCGAGGACACGCGATCCCTTGAGTGTCACGGCTCATACGCGGAGCCTGGTCTGCGTCACGACCTTCGCCGCCCGGTGTGCGGGCGAAGGCGCCAGCAGGTCTTCGGACTCGGGATCAACCGGGCGGGGCGCCTTCCCGGGCGTCGTGAGACGCCCAGTGGCCGTGGCCCCGCCCGTCCCCCTCACCGCTGCGCGTCAGTTCCGGATTCGCACCGGATTCCCTGGCCCAGGTGTGGGTTTGACTGGCTTGCGCAAGTTATCACGCGTGCTCACGGGGTCGGTCCGGGCCTCGGCTCGCCCCGGTAGGAGCCGAAGGACCAGTGGTTTCCCTCCGGGTCCGCGACGGCGAACTCTCGGCCGCCGTACGGTTTGTCCTCGATCTCGGCGATGACCCGCACGCCCGCCTCGGTGAGCCGGCGGTACAGGTCCTCCACCCGGTCGGTGACGACGTAGGCGCTCGCGGTGCCGGGTGTGCCGCAGGTGCCCTCGGTGGCGGGGTCGTGGGAGCCGAGCATGACGCCGCCGCCCTCGGGCCAGTCGAGCTGGGCGTGCACGACGCGGCCGCCGTCCTCGTGGACGGCCGTGCGCAGGAAGCCGACGGTGCCGACGAGGAAGTCGATCAGCGCGGGGGCGTCCTCGGCCTGGAGGCCCGGCCAGATGGTGGGGGCGGGCGCGCCGGGCGCGGGCGCGCCGGGGGTGGGTGCGCTGGAGGCGGGCGCGCCGGGGGTGGGCGCGCTGGAGGCGGGTGCGTTGGAGGCGGGGGACGGTGCGGGGTTCGGTGTGGTGTTGGTCATGTCCCTCACTCTTCGCCCTCGCCGTGCGCCTCGGCTTGGATGTTCCGGCACTCTTCGGCGAGCCAGCCGGTGGGGCTCGTCCCCGTGTACCGGCGGAAGTCGCGTACGAGGTGGGAGTGGTCGCAGTAGCCGGTGTCGGCCGCGACCCGGGCGAGGTTCGGCGGGCCGCCCGCCGCGACGGCGCGGACCACGGCGTCCTTCGCGTGCTGGAAGCGCATCAGGCGGGCGGCCTGCTTGGGGCTCAGCCCGGTCTCGGCGCGAAAGAGCGCGGTCAGGCGGCGTTCGCTGAGCGCGACGTGCCGGGACAGGGCGCCCAGCGTGTCCGCGCCGCGGTGCCGGGCCAGCCGGGCCCAGGCCTCGGCGACCTCGGGACGTACGGTCCCGGCGGTACGGTCCGTGGCCGCGCGCCGGCGCAGGTAGGCGGAGAGGGCGGCGAAGCGGTCCTCCCAGCGGTCCAGCTCGCACAGCCGCTCGCGGAGGTCGCCGGCGCGCTCGCCGAACACGTCGGTGCCGGCGACGACGGACTGTCCGGTCAGCGCTCCGGCGGGCAGGCCGAGGAGGGCGCGGGCCGCCAGCGGGTGCACGGCGAGCTGGATGCCCGCCTCGTGCTCGGGCTGGACGACGTACACGGGGCTCTGGTGCAGGCCGCCCACGACGATGTCGGTGCGGGTGGCGTCCGGGCCGGTCGCCCGGTCGGGGGTGTCGCCGCCGGCGATGGCGCCGTCCAGCGAGAAGATCACCGTCAGGTGGGGCGAGGGCAGGCCCCGGTGCAGGGCGGGGCGCTGTCCCGCGGTGCGGTAGCCGACCGCGGAGACGACCATGCCGTCGAGCCGGGGGACGGCCCTGACGAACTCACGGGAGCCCATGCGGCCAGTATGGGCGATGCGACCGCTCCCCGCGGCGGCCCCAGCCGCCCGCGGCGGCCCCCGCCGTCCCCGCTGGCCCAACGCCGTCACCGCCGGCGCCCGCCCTCCCCCGGGTCCGGCGTCCCTCTCCCCTACCCGCCTCCGCCTCCCCCCATGCCGCCGCCGCCCGGTGACGTCGATCATGGGAATCGGCCCCCGGGGGCCCATAGAGTTGCGCGCCGCTCCGAACGGGGCGCACACCGCTCTCAGGGAACGGCAGGGACGCAGAGACATGGCAGCAGTACGGGTGAAGAGCAGGCCGGCCCTCATCGGCGCCATGGGCGCGCTGGCCGCCGCCGTCCTCGCGGGCAGCGCGCTGTGGCCGACGGACCAGGCGAGCGCCGCCGACACCTCGGCGGCCACCGCCCGCGAGCTGTCGCACTGGCCGAAGCCGGTCGCGAAGCGGCTCGGCGAGGTCATCGCCGCGAACGACCACAAGGGCGCGTACGCCGTCTTCGACGCGGACAACACGACGTACCGCAACGACCTGGAGGAGTCGCTGCTGCCCTTCCTGGAGATGAAGGGCGTCCTGACCCGCGAGACCATGGACCCGTCCCTGAAGGTCATCCCCTTCAAGGACAAGGCCGGGCACAAGGAGAGCCTCTACAGCTACTACAACCGGCTGTGCGAGGTGGACGACCAGGTCTGCTACCCCTGGGCCGCGCAGATCTTCTCCGGATTCACGCTGAGGGAACTCAAGAAGTACGTCGACGAGCTGCTGGCGTACGGCAAGCCGATCCCCGCCGAGTACTACGAGGGCGGGAAGCCGACGCGGACCGAGGTGAAGCCGCCGGAGTTCTCCCCGGGCATGCGGCAGCTCTACCGGACGCTGCGGGCGCACGGCATCGAGGTGTACGTCGTCAGCGCGGCGGCCGAGGACCTGGTGCGCATGGTCCTCGCGGACCCGAAGTACGGCTACGGCGTGCGGCCGCAGAACGTCATCGGCGTCTCGCTCCAGCTCAAGGACCGCGGGACCGGTGACGTCACCACCTCCCGCAAGGAGATCGCCGAGGGCCGCTTCGGCGAGAAGGAGCGGGCGCGGCTCGCCGGGCGCGAGCTGACGCCGAACCTGTGGGCGCCGCTGACCTGGTTCGAGGGCAAGCCCGCGGCGATCAACACCTACATCGACGAGTGGCGGAAGCCGGTCCTGGTGGCCGGGGACACCCCGGTCAGCGACGGCCCGATGCTGTTCCACTCCGCGGACGTGGAGCACGGCGGCGTACGGGTGTGGGTCAACCGCAAGGACGCGTACATGAAGCAGCTCGACGGTATGAAGGAGGAGAACGCGCGGCGCCAGCGGGAGTTGGGCCAGAAGGTGACCGCGGACAAGCGGTGGCTGACGGTCACACCGGAGCAGATCGGCTGACACGCCGCACGACCACGTCGACCGCGGGGGTACGGGGTCACGGCCGTACGGGTCACGGCCGTACGGGTCATGGGCGCACCGCTCATGACTCCCCGGCCCGGCATCCCCCCGCCCGGCGCCCGTCGGCGGTCGCCCAGGCCGCCACCCGCTTGGCGAGCGCGCCGCCCGCCCGGGCCCAGGCGAAGTGGTCGAGCCGGGTGCCGGTCTCCCGCGCGGTCAGGTGGTGGCGGGTCAGGCGCGCCCGCGGGGTCTTGGCGAGCAGGTGGTCGAGGGCGCCGACGGGGGCGTAGGCGTCGCGCTCGACGGAGACGGCGAGCACGGGCAGATCCAGGGTGCCGAGCGCCGTCTCGTAGTCGAGCGCGGAGCCCCTGGCGCGGTAGCGCCCCGTACGCACCTGGCGCGCCCAGTCGCGCATGACGCCCCTCGGCTGGTCGCCGCCGAAGCCGAGCCGGGTGCCGGGCCAGCGGCCGAGCACGGCCGCCGTGGCGGTGATCAGCAGTTGGGTCAGGAGCAGGCCGGGGCCGCGCAGGGCGCCGAACGCGCGGAACCAGACCGAGCCGGTGGCGACGATCACCACTCCGTCGACGCCGGGGCCCCAAAAACCGGAACCCCCTACGCCGGAGCCCCCTACGCCCGATCCCCCGACACCGGCGTCCCTCAAGTCCGGGCCCCCGACGCCCGAGCCCCCGAACTCCGAGCCCCCTGCGCCGACGGCCTTCCTCGCCAATGACGCGTACACCAACGCGAGTTGCCCCCCGAGGCTGTGGCCGAGGAGGTACAGGGGCGGCTCGGGGCCCAGCTCGGCGCGGATCGCGGCGAGGACGGCCGGCAGGTCCTCCTCGACGATCGCCCGGTAGCCGTGGTCGCCCGCCGCGCGGCCGGTGGCGCGCGAGGTCGCCTCGCCCTGACCGCGCAGGTCGGCGGTGAGCGCGGTCAGCCCCTCGTCGTGCAGCTGACGCGCGAAGCGGCGGTAGAAGCGGGCGGGGGTGCCCATGGCCGGCAGGACGAGCACCACGGGAGCCGGGGGCGGGCCCGGCGCCGGCCCCGAGCCGGACGGCAGGAAACGTTCCGGCGCGGGGGCGCGCAGGCCGCGCACCGGAAGGCAGGTGCCGTCCGGGAGTTCGGCGGTCGTCACGAGGGGCAGCGCGGCGACGGGTTCCGGCTGGGTCATGGGGCCCAGCATGTCCCATCGCACACATGACCGCACGGGCCCCGCGCCGAAACGGGGCACGCCGGGACGGAGCCACGACGGGACGGGGCGCGCGGCGGGCAACTCCCGCCGTGCGCCCCGCATTTGGTCGGCCGGCGCTGCGCGGCCGCTCGCTCAGCGGCTGTAGCGCATCAACGCGCGCACCATGTGGCAGGTGATGTCGGAGGGCGGGTGGATCCCGACCTGCTCCGCCATGCTCCTGATCGTGGTGTTCCTCGCCTGGTTCGGCAGATGGACGCCCGAGTCGAGCAGGGCGATCGCCAGGCGCATGGCCTTCAGACGGCGGTTGTGGTGGACGTACCACTCGCGGGGGCGGCCGGCGGGCAGCGCCTTCTTCTCCAGCGGGGCGTACGGCAGGTCGATCAGTACGGGTCGGGAAACACGCTTCTTCGTCGGTGCGGCAGCGGGCACGGGCATCCTCCTGTCGCGGTCGGGACCCCCCGTCGGGCGCCCTCGAACACTACGTTGATTCTACCGCCCGGCACTGACAATCGCCGCTGGCCAGACGGGCTTTGAGGCATTCGAACAAGGCCGTGCCGCACGGGCCTGGGGCGGGTGGTTCGGGGGGTAGCGTGTGGGCATGGAGATCTGGATCAACCCCGCCTGTTCGAAGTGCCGGAGCGCCCTGACGCTGCTCGACGCGGAGGGCGCCGACTACACCGTGCGCCGCTACCTCGACGACGTGCCGAGCGAGGACGAGATCCGTGCCGTCCTCGAACGCCTCGGCCTCGAACCCTGGGACATCACGCGGACCCAGGAGCAGGCCGCCAAGGACCTTGACCTCACCGACCGCGAGGCCTGGCCCCGTGACGCCTCGGCCCGCGCCCGCTGGATCAAGACCCTCGCCGAGCACCCGAAGCTGATCCAGCGGCCCATCATCACCGCCGACGACGGCACGGCGGTGGTCGCCCGGACCGAGGAGGCCGTGCGGGACGCGCTCGCCCGCTGACGCCCGGGAGCGGGCGCCGCCGCCTCCGAGCCCGCGGAAACCGGTCGGGAGCGTATACGGACCGGCCCCCGCGAGCGCGCGGGTGGCGGCGCCGCACCCGGGACCGCCGCCGCCGACGCGGCCCCCGAGTGACGTGGGCCACACCCCGAGCAGGTAACACGGGGTTCACACGAGGGCAACGGCCGGGAAATCGCGGATTGCCAGGCTGCCGCACATCACCACGGCACCGCAGCACCCGCACGTTCTGCGCCGTACCGAACGTTTCAAGGATGGGGCCCCCGTGACCTTCAAGGCTGAGTACATCTGGATCGACGGCACCGAGCCGACCGCCAAGCTCCGTTCGAAGACCAAGATCCTCGGGGACGACGCGAAGGGTGCGGAGCTGCCGCTGTGGGGCTTCGACGGATCCAGCACGAACCAGGCCAAGGGGCACGCCTCGGACCGGGTGCTGCGGCCCGTCTTCACCTGCCCGGACCCGATCCGCGGCGGCGACGACGTACTCGTCCTGTGCGAGGTCCTCAACACGGACATGACCCCGCACGAGTCCAACACCCGCGCCGAACTGGCCGAGGTCGAGGCCCGGTTCGCCGCGCAGGAGCCGATCTTCGGCATCGAGCAGGAGTACACCTTCTTCGAGGGCGACCGCCCGCTCGGCTTCCCCGTCGGCGGCTTCCCCGCCGCGCAGGGCGGCTACTACTGCGGCGTCGGCTCGGACGAGATCTTCGGCCGCGACGTCGTCGAGGCGCACCTGGAGAACTGCCTGACGGCGGGCCTCGGCATCTCCGGCATCAACGCCGAGGTCATGCCCGGCCAGTGGGAGTTCCAGGTCGGCCCGCTCGCCCCGCTGGAGGTCTCCGACCAGCTGTGGATCGCCCGCTGGCTGCTCTACCGCACCGCCGAGGACTTCAAGGTCTCCGCGACCCTCGACCCGAAGCCGGTCAAGGGCGACTGGAACGGCGCGGGCGCGCACACCAACTTCTCCACCCGGGCGATGCGCGAGGGTTACGACGCGATCATCACCGCCTGCGAGTCCCTCGGTGAGGGCTCCAAGCCGATGGACCACGTCAAGAACTACGGCGCCGGCATCGACGACCGGCTCACCGGCCTGCACGAGACCGCCCCGTGGAACGAGTACAGCTACGGCGTCTCCGACCGCGGCGCCTCGGTCCGCATCCCCTGGCAGGTCGAGGTGGACCGCAAGGGCTACATCGAGGACCGCCGTCCCAACGCCAACGTCGACCCGTACGTGGTGACGCGCCTGCTCGTCGACACCTGCTGCTCCGCGCTGGAGAAGGCCGGCCAGGTCTGACCCGCCGTGCACACCGCCGACGGGGGCGCCCACCGGTACGGGTGGGCGCCCCCGTCGTCATCTGATTCAATGGGGAGCATGGGCAGCCACCAGAACACCTCGACGGGTCGTGACGACCTCGAGCCTTTCTGGCCCTCCCGTCAGCACCACGACTTCGACCGGGTGTGTTGCCGCGCGACGAACGCGCGGGCCCTCTAAAGCCGTTCACCCCGGCCTTCGCCTGACGCGCACGACGTAACGACGTACGTCTCGTTCTCGACGACTCCTTATCTCGCGCGAAAGAGCTGACCTCTCATGGCGAACTCCCGTACCTTCACCGCCACTGCCACCGCCACCGCCCCGTCCTCCGCCCGGGGGCGCCTGCGCGCCGTCGACCCGGACGAGGTGGTGCGCGTCCCCGACTTCCTGCCGCCCGGCGCCACCTGGCTGCCCGCGCCGCAGCACACCCTGCCGACCCTGCCGGGGCAGCCGCCGATGGTCGGCTACCTCGTCCTCGTGCCGGCCGCCGCGCAGGAGAGTGCCCCGCCGCAGGCACCGGCCACGGGGCCGATCACCATCGACGCCGTCCAGCGCTCCGCCGCCGTGGAGGGGCGGCCCCTGGACCTCACGTACCTGGAGTTCGAACTCCTCGCGCACCTCGTCGCGCACCCCCACCGGGTGCACACCCGCGACCAGTTGGTGACCACGGTGTGGGGGTACGGCCATGTCGGCGACGGGCGGACCGTGGACGTCCACGTGGCGCGGCTGCGGCGCAAGCTCGGCGCCGAGCACCGGGCGACGATCCAGACGGTGCGGCGGGTGGGCTACAAGTACGTGCCGCCGACGCCCCGCTGAGCGCCCGCCCTCTGCCGGCAGCAGAAGGCGTTCCCTGACCGCCGCGATCAGGGCAGAGTCACCCGCATGAGACTTCTGATGCTGGGTGGGACCGAGTTCGTGGGCCGTGCCGTCACCGAGGCGGCGCTGGCCCGTGGCTGGGAGGTGACCGTCTTCCACCGCGGCCGGCACGCCGCGCCGCGGGGCGCCCGCGCCGTGCACGGCGACCGGACGGCGGACGGCGGCCTCGCCGCGCTGGCCGGCGGCGAGTGGGACGTGGTGGTCGACACCTGGTCGGCGGCGCCGCACGCCGTACGGGACGCGGCGCGGCTGCTCGCCGGGCGGGCCGGACGGTATGTGTACGTGTCGAGCGGCTCCGTGTACCGCTACCCGGGCGAGGCCGGCTCCGACGAGAGCTTCCCCGTGGTGGACGGTGACCCGGACGCGGCGGCGACGACGTACGAGCGGGACAAGCGGGGCGGTGAGCTGGCCGCGCTCGACGCGTTCGGACCGGAGCGGACGATCCTCGCCCGGGCGGGGCTGATCCTCGGCCCGTACGAGAACATCGGCCGGCTGCCGTGGTGGCTGAACCGGATGGCGCGGGGCGGCCCCGTGCTGGCTCCCGGACCCCGGGATCTGGAGATCCAGTACGTCGACGTGCGGGACCTCGCCCAGTGGATCCTGGACGCCTCGGCGGCAGCCCTGCACGGCCCGTACAACCTGGTCAGTCCCATGGGCCGGTTCACGATGGGCGAGCTGCTCGACGCGTGCGCCGAGGTGGCGGGCGCCCCGGACGTGTCACTGCGGTGGACGGCACCGGAGGCGGTGCTGGAGGCGGGCGTCGAGCCGTGGTCGGAGCTGCCGGTGTGGCTGGCGCCCGGCGAGCTGCACGACACCATGCACCGCACCTCCTCGCGGAAGGCGATCTCCGCGGGGCTCGAGGCGAGGCCCGTCGCGGAGACGGTGCGCGACACGTGGGAGTGGCTGCGCTCCCTCGGCGGCACCCCGCCGCAGCGCCCGGACCGCCCGACGGTCGGCCTGCACCCCGCCAAGGAGGCCGAGGTGCTCGGGCTCTAGAGCCCCGGGTGGGTCCCGGGGGGTGTCGTCAGGTACACCCCCGGGCCGGGGGGCGGGCCCCGTGACCTGGGCGCGTGCGGCGGGCGAGACTGGGTGACGCCGTAGACGCCGAGAGGGATGGATGCCATGACGAGGCTGAAGGACGCAGTGATCGCGGGGGCCCGGGGCCTCTATCTGGCGATCGTCTCGATGGTGGGGTCGAACGTCCTCTTCGTCTTCTCGGTCGTCTCGATCGCGTTCCTCCCGCTCGGCATCGGCTTCCTCACCACCCCCGCCATCCTCCTGGGCGTGCGCAAGTACGCCGACGCGCACCGCGTGCGGGCCGCCGAGTGGTCCGGGGTGCGCATCCCGGTGCCCTATCGCCCCTTCCCCGTGGGGAAGCGGTCCGGCCTCGCCGGGCAGGTGGAGCGCTGCTCGCTGATGCTGAAGGACCCCGCGACCTGGCGTGACCTCCAGTGGCTCCTGGTGAACATGTCCGCGGGTGCCGTCCTCGCGCTCCTCCCTCCGGTGCTGCTGCTCTACATGGTCTACGGCTGGGTCCTCGCGCTCGGCGTGTGGGAGCCGATCCACGAGGCCGGCGGCGGCGAGTGGTTCGCCTTCATCCATGTGACCTCGCAGTCCACCGCCAACCAGGCGGCCGTGCTCGGCATGGTCATCTTCCTGCTGGGTGTCGCGGTCAACACCTCGCTCATACGCGCCCACTTCCTCCTCGCCCGTACGTTCCTCGCGCCCACGGCCGCCATGCGGGAGCGCCAACTGGCCGACCGCGTCGACCGGTTGACCGAGACCCGGCACGACGCCGTGGACAACTCCGCCGCCGAGCTGCGCCGGATCGAGCGCGACCTGCACGACGGCGCGCAGGCCCGCCTGGTCGCCATGGGCATGGACCTCGGCACCATCGAGGCGCTCGTCGAGTCGGACCCGGCCAAGGCCAAGCAGCTGCTCGCCGAGGCCCGGCGGAACTCCGGCGAGGCGCTGGGCGAACTGCGCGACCTGGTCCGCGGCATCCACCCGCCGGTCCTGGCCGAACGCGGCCTCGGGGACGCGGTGAAGGCCCTCGCGCTGCGCCTGCCGGTGGCCACCGAGGTCGACGTGGAGCTGCCGGGGCGGGCCGGGGCCCCGGTCGAGTCGGCGGCGTACTTCGCGGTGAGCGAGGCGCTGACGAACGCGATCAAGCACTCGGGCGCCGACCGCGTCTGGGTGGACGTGCACCACGCCGACGGCATGCTCCGCGTCTCCGTCACCGACAACGGCAGGGGCGGCGCGGACCCCGGGGCGGGCTCCGGGCTGAGCGGGATCGAACGCCGACTCGGTACATTCGACGGCGTCCTGGCCGTCAGCAGCCCCGCCGGCGGTCCCACCATGGTCACCATGGAGATCCCTTGCGCGTTGTCCTAGCCGAAGACCTCTTCCTGCTGCGCGACGGCCTGGTGCGGATGCTGGAGGCATTCGGCTTCGAGATCGCGGCCGCCGTGGAGAGTGGGCCCGAACTCACCAAGGCCCTCGCGGAGTTGGAGCCGGACGTCGCCGTGGTCGATGTCCGGCTCCCGCCGTCCCACACGGACGAGGGCCTCCAGTGCGCGCTGGCCGCCCGCCGCGCCCGGCCCGGACTGCCCGTCCTCGTCCTGTCGCAGCACGTCGAGCAGTTGTACGCGCGGGAGCTGCTGGCCGACGGCGCGGGTGGCGTCGGCTACCTCCTGAAGGACCGGGTCTTCGACGCGGCGCAGTTCATCGACGCCGTGCGCGGGGTCGCGGCCGGCGGCACCGCCATGGACCCGCAGGTGATCCAGCAGCTGCTGTCCCGGCGCTCGCGCGACCAGCCGCTCGGGGCGCTCACCCCGCGCGAGCGCGAGGTGCTCGAACTCATGGCGCAGGGCCGCTCGAACACGGCGATCGCCGCGCAGCTCGTCGTCACCGAGCGGGCCATCGCCAAGCACACGTCGAACATCTTCGGAAAGCTCGGCCTGCCGGTGTCCGACGACGACAACCGGCGGGTGCTCGCGGTGCTGGCCTATCTGGACCAAGGGCGCTGAACACGCAGGGCGGTTGATGCGTATGTAGTCCCATGGGACGCACATCACGAAAACGATCCAAGCTGGCGGGACGGATGATCGGCGCGTCGGCGGCCCTGCTCCTGGGCGGCGGCGGCCTGGTCGCGGTGAACGTCCACGCCAACGCCGACGAGACCGGCGACCGGCCGCCGCCGCGGAGCGCCGGGCAGCGGGTGTCGACCATCAGCTGCCCGGACGTGGCCACGGAACTGTCGGAGGTGCCCCCGCCCGCCCGCGAGGCGGTGGACCGCGAACTCGCCGAGCTGGACGGCCAGATCACCCGGGCCTACGACCAGCTCACCGCCGCGCGGGACAAGGAGTCCGTGCTCGACCCGCTGGCGGAGCGGCGGCGCGCCACCCTCGGCGAGATCGCGGACGCCATGGACCAGGCGGGCGGACGCCCCGAGGGGCTCGACGGCATGGCGCCCTGCACGGTGCGCGCCTCCATCGGAGACGGATCGCGCTCCGGTGGCCGCAGCGAGAACGGGCCCGTCGCCGAGGACTTCGTCGCGATCGAGTCCGTCCGGCCCGACGTGAACCGGCCCCGCGAGCAGCGGGGCGCCTCCCGGGGCACCTTCACCACGAAGTGCGGGCGGAACGAGAACGGCAAGTTCAACCCGGACAACGTCATCGTCGCCCCCGGGGTGGGCAACGGCGCCCACCACATGCACGACTACGTGGGCAACCAGGAGACGGACGCGTTCTCCGACGACGACGACCTCGCCGGCGGCGCCACCAGCTGCCGCGACCAGGGCGACAGGTCGACGTACTACTGGCCCGTGCTGCGGCTCCAGAACGGGCGGGACGAGGACGACGCTCGGGCGGACGGCGGCGGCAAGGACCAGAACGTCGGCGAGATCCAGACCCCGGCCTCGGTCACGCTGAAGTTCGTCGGCAATCCGCGGAGCAAGGTCGTCGCGATGCCGCGGTTCCTGCGGATCATCACCGGCGACGCCAAGGCGTTCACGAACGGCGACGCGAACGCCAACGCCTCGTGGAGCTGCACCGGTTTCGAGAACCGGCAGCTCACGGACAAGTACCCGATCTGCCCCGAGGGCAGCAAGGTCGTGCGCCGGTTCGCCTTCCAGAGCTGCTGGGACGGGCGGAACACCGACAGCGCCAACCACCGCACCCACGTCGCCTTCGCCGACCGGCGCACCGGCGCCTGCCCGCGGGGCTTCCGGGCCATCCCGCAGCTGGTGCAGCGCATCGTCTACGACGTGCCGCCGGGCCCGGGATTCGCCGTCGACTCCTTCCCCGAGCAGCTGCACAAGCCCGTCACCGACCACGGCGACTTCATCAACGTCTTCGACGAGCGGCTGATGCGGCGCGTCGCGGGGTGCGTCAACTCCGGGCGGCGCTGCTCCTGACAGCGGTCCCGCCCCTCGGGGCCGGCCCACCACCCCCGGGCCGGCCCCTTCGCGTCAGCCCATGCGGTGACCGCGGTGGCCCCCGCCGTGCCCGTGCGCGGCGTCCACCACGGTCCCGCCGAGCCGCTCGCGCAGCGCCGAGATGTCGGCGGGGCCGCCGACGGCGACCCAGCTGCCGCCGACGAGGTACGTGCCCCCGTAGTCGTTCGCCTCGTCGAGCCATTCGGCCTGGCCACGGGCGTTGGCGAAGGTGACGAGGACGTAGCGCCGGGCACCGTCGTCACAGGTGGCCTGACGCAGGTCGGCGGCGTCCGTCTGGACGTCGGCCGTGCACCCCGCCCTGGCCGCCAGCTGCTCCAGGCCGCCGCGCGCCGTGTCCGGTGTGTCGCCGCCTTCCGAGCCGCACCCCACGCTCACCGCACCGCATCCCACCAGCGCGAGCAGAAGGCCCACACCTCTGCCCGCCCGCGCCCTTCGTGCTGCCCGCATCGCCCACCGACCTCTTCCGGCGAGTGCGACTCGCCTGTCTCGTATGCGCCTGTGTGGAAGGCCCACCGCACGGATACCGTGCGCCGCAGCCTCACCTCAGGGGGTACACATGTCCGCACCGTCCCGACGTTCCCTGCTCGGCACCGCCGGCGCCCTCGGCCTCGGCGCCGCCGTCGGCGGGGTGCCGCTGCCGGCGCACGCCGCCGAGGGGTCCGCGAAGGCCCCCGCCTTCGATACGGATGCCGCGCGCGCGGCGCTCAACAGACTCCTGCCGCGGCACGCGGAACAGTTCCGGCTCACCCTTGTGCCCGCCCAGGGGCGCGAGGACCGCTTCCGGGTCACCGGCACCACCGGCCGGATCACGGTCACCGGCACGACGCCCGCCGTGCTCCTCACCGGCGTCCACTGGTACCTGAAGTACGTGTGCGGCGCCCACATCACCTGGAACGGCGACCAGCTCGACCTGCCGCGCAGGCTGCCCGCCCCGGTGAAGCCGCTGGAGCGGTCCACCTCGCTGCCCCACCGGTTCGCCCTGAACGACACCAACGACGGTTACACCGCGCCGTACGCCGACTGGGCGTACTGGGAGCGGATGATCGACGTACTCGCCCTGCACGGCTGCAACGAGGTGCTGGTCGTGGCGGGCGCCGAGGCCGTCTACCACCGGGTCCTCACGGAGTTCGGCTACTCCGACGCCGAGGCGCGGGCCTGGCTGCCGGCGCCCTCGCACCAGCCGTGGTGGCTGCTCCAGAACCTGTCGGGGTACGGCGGCCCCCTCAGCGCGCGGCTCATCGCGGACCGCGCCGCGCTGGGGCGCAGGATCGCCGACCGGCTGCGCTCGCTCGGCATCGCTCCCGTGCTGCCCGGCTACTACGGGCACGTGCCCGACGGCTTCGTGGCGCGCAACGGCGGGGACGCGCGGGTCGTCCCGCAGGGCGTCTGGCACGGCTTCCCGCGGCCCGACTGGCTCGACCCGCGCACCGACGCCTTCGCCCGGGTCGCCGCGTCCTTCTACCGCCACCAGCGGGAGCTGTTCGGCGCCGCCGACCTGTTCAAGATGGACCTGCTGCACGAGGGCGGGACGCCCGGCGACGTGCCCGTGCCGGACGCGGCGCGCGGGGTGGAGAGAGCCCTGCGCGCCGCGAGACCCGGGGCCGTCTGGGTGATTCTGGGCTGGGAGGCCAACCCGCTGCCCGCGCTGCTCGACGCCGTCGACAAGAAGCGGATGCTGATCGTCGACGGCGTCTCGGACCGGTACGCGAGCGTCACCGACCGGGAGAAGGACTGGGGCGGCACGCCCTACGCCTTCGGCACCATCCCCAACTTCGGCGGCCGCACGACGATCGGCGCCCGCACCCACCTGTGGAACGAGAAGTTCTTCGCCTGGCGCGACAAGCCGGACAGCGCGCTCGCGGGCACCGCCTTCATGCCCGAGGCCACCGACCGCGACCCCGCCGCCTTCGAGCTGTTCTCCGAACTCGCCTGGACCAAGGCCCCCTTGGACCGCGCCGCGTGGTTCTCCTCCTACGCCGACTTCCGCTACGGCGGGCGGGACCGCGCCGCGCGCTCGGCCTGGCGGGCGCTGCACGACACCGCCTACCGGCACACCGCCGTGGAGCGCAGCGACCCCCACGACTCCCTGTTCGCCGCCCGCCCCGACCTGGCGGCGGCCCGCGCCGCCGAGTACGCGCCGCGCGCCCTCACCTACGACCCGGCCCGCTTCGACGCCGCGCTCGCCGGGCTGCTCGGGGTGCCGGGCGCCCTGCGGGGCAGCGCCGCCTACCGCTACGACCTGGTGGACGTGGCCCGCCAGGCCCTCGCGCACCGCAGCCGCCAGCTCCTGCCCCAGCTGCGGGCCGCGTACCGGCGTAAGGACCAGGAGACCTTCCGCGCCCTCTCCACGCTGTGGCTGCGGCTGATGCGGCTCTCGGACGAGGTCACAGGCACCCACTCGGCCTTCCTGCTCGGGCCCTGGATCGAGGCCGCCCGGCGCATGGGCACGAGCGAGGCCGAGCGCGCCGAGTTCGAGCGGACCGCCAAGGTGCTGATCACCACGTGGGGCGGGCGCGCCACGGCCGACGGCGGCAAGCTCCACGAGTACGGCAACCGCGAGTGGCACGGCCTGCTGGGCGACTTCTACCTCCCCCGCTGGCAGCGGTGGCTCGACGAGCTGGCGGACGCGCTGGCCGCCGGGCGCGCGCCGGCGCCGGTCGACTGGTTCGCCGTGGAGGACTCCTGGACGCGGGAGCGCGAGGACTATCCGCTGCGCCCGGCCGGCGACGCCCACCGCACCGCCGCACGGGTGCGCGGCGTGCTCGCGCGGGCGCCCTACCAGGGGACCGTCGAGGTCACCGCCGAACCGCCGGCCTTCCCGCCGGGCGGCCACGCGCTGGTGAGCGCCGTCTTTCGCAACGTCAACGGGCTGCGCGCCACCGGCCGCGTCGACTTCGCGTTGACCGGCATCGACGCCCGGCCGACCGGCCCGGTGTCCCTGCCGAGGGTCGGCCCGGGGGCGACGGGAAAGGTGACGTGGCGGGCCAGTGCGCCGGACACGCCCCTGGACCGGCCGCTGCGGCCGATGCCCTACGAGATCACCGTGCGGTACGGCCCGGCGGGCGAGCGGCGGGTTCGGCACGTCCACGAGGGGACCCTGTTCGAGGCGGGACCGGTGAGCGACGCGTGGCGGACGTACAGCACCAACGCCGCCGTCTTCGGGGAGCTGGAAGAGCGGTACGCGATCGACGGGGGCGGCGCCGACCTGTGGAAGGGCACCGCCGAGTTCGGCACGCTGTACCGGCGGCAGGCGTTGCGGGACGGGGTGTCGGTGACGGTGCGCGTCGACACGCAGGCGGTCACGGGGTCCTGGGCGCGCGCCGGCCTCATCGCCCGTAACACCATGGCGACGCCGGGCTCCCGCGGCATCGTGGACCTCGCCGTCACGCCGGCCAACGGCGTCGTCCTGTCGTACGACACCAACGGCGACGGGACGCTGGACGCCTATCAGCGGATCACGGGCGTCAAGGCGCCGGTGCTGCTGCGCCTCACGCGTGCCGAGGGCTCCGTCACCGGCGCCTGCTCCACCGACGGCGGCGCCTCCTGGCGCACGGTGGCGACGGTGCGTGTGCCGGGCGCCGCCGCGGCGCAGGACGTGGGGATGTTCATGAGCGCGACGAACGGTGGCGACGAGGGGCGCGGGACGGTCGAGTTCAGCGGTTGGGCGGTGACGCCGTAAAGCCGTGCCGCGTGGGGCACGTGTGTGCGAGGGTGGGGCCGTGAACGCGAACTGGGAAGAGCGCGTGGCGAAGGCCTGGGACACCTTCGACACCTACGAAGAGGACCGCGCCGGGGAGTTCCGCGCGCTGATCGACCAATTGGCCGCGGAGCTGCCCGAGGGCCATCCCGCCGGCCTCTTCGAGCGGGCCTGCGCCTTCGACTCGACCGGGCACTCCGACCGGGCCGTGCCGCTGTACCAGGAGGCGCTGGAGCGCGGCCTGGACGGCGTCCGCAGGCGGCGCGCGCTGATCCAACTCGCCAGCTCGCTGCGGAACGTGGGCCGGGCGGCGGAGGGCGTCGCGCTCCTCGGTCCGGAACTGGAGGCGGTACCGGACGAGTTGGACGACGCCGTGCGCGCCGTCCTCGCGCTGTGCCTGGCGAACCTCGGCCGGGAACGCGAGGGCCTCGCCCTGGTGCTCGGCGCCCTCGCCCCCCATCTGCCGCGCTACCAGCGGTCCATGGGTGCTTACGCCCGCGCTCTGGTGGAGCCCGCCGAAGCCTGAGGTGACCAACCGACGATTCGCTCGTTTTGCTGAACGTGTCGTCGAATGTGCAGTCCAAGCAGCCGCAGTCCGCGAGCGCCAGCGGCCCCGCTCCCGTCGTCGACGTGGAGCAGGCCGAGGCCGCCCTCGTCGAGCACTACCCCCGGCTCGTCCGGCTCGCCTATCTGGTGCTGCCGCCGAGCCTCGGACGCAACCGCCGCGTCCTGACCGCCCACGCCCTGACCCAGCGCGCCCTGCCGCGCGGCCGCACCCCGGGCACGGCGGTCGTCGTCCCCGCCCAGCACGGCGGCGGGGGCGGCCACCAGCGGGACCCCGGCTACGCGTACGTGCGCCTGCGGGTCCTGCGCGGCGCGCTCGACGCCGGGCTCCCCCTGACGTGGCGGGCCCGGCCCCGGCGGGCGCAGCTGCCCCCGCTGCTGCCGCAGGTCCTGGGGCTCCGGCTCTTCCCGCACGCGGGCGGCGCCGACGAACTGGCCCTGGACCAGCACCTGGCCGAGCTGTCCGGCGCGGGCCGCGCCGCCTACGTGCTGCGGGGCCTGGAGGCGCTCGACGACGCCGGGGTGCGCACGGTGCTCACGGCCGCCGGGTGCGACGACCCGGACGACGCCCTCGCCGAGGCGGACGAGGTCGAGGCCCCTTACGCCCTGCTGGCCTCCCCCGAGTTCGACCCCTGCTCCCTGCAGGCCCGGCCGACGGACCTGATGCGGCGCAGGCAGCACATGAAGGCCGCGGGCGTCGCGGCCGTCGCCCTGCTGGTGTGCGGGGCGCTGCTCGGCCTGCCGGGCGAGGGCTGGGGGCCCGACGGCGCCGCCGCTCCCCCGTACGCGCAGAACCCGGCCGGTCAAGCGGCCCTCGACCCGGGCCGGTTGACGGTGGCCACGGCGGGAGCGTGGAAACGTTCCGCCCGCGCCGACTTCTCGGTGTGGCCCGCCCGCGGCGGCCTCGTCGGCGACAAGGATCTCCTGCGCCGCGCCCTCGCCGTCTGGGCCCGGCCCGGCGGGACCGTACAGGTGTCGGCCACCCCGGGCACGCCCTCCGGGGCGCCCCCGGGTCCCGCGCAGCTCCTCTTCGCCGGTGAGGTCGACGCCGCGCGCGTGGTGCTGTTCCACGACGGTCTGCGCATCGTGCGCTACGCCGAGCCGAAGGAGGGCACGAGCGGCGCCGCGCTGGACTTCGCGCGCGTGGACGGGGCGAGCGGTCCGGAGGCGAGCGCCGTCGTCGTCAGCCGCGCGGACGGCAACATCCGCTATCTGACGGCCCCCTGGATCCGCGCCACCGAGGTCCGCGACCTGCTGAAGCCCGCCGGGCGGGCCGTGCCGCTGCGCCGCGACGAGGACGGCGTCACCGAGCCCTTCTCCGGCCCCGCGCCGAGCGGCCGGTGCACGTCCTGGAACGCGCTGCGGATGCGCGACGACCTGGGCGCGGAGCGGATGTCCACCGACCTCGGCGAGCTGGTCCCCGCCCGGCTGACCGCGGGCCGCCCCGAGGCGCCGCGCGAGGCCACGCCCGCGGACTGGGCCAAGTCCGCCTGCTCCCTGGCCACGGTGCGCTCCAACGGCGTACGGACGGTGAACTCCTGGGCGTACGCCCGCCAGACGCTGCCCGAGGCCAACGGCGCCGCCCAGTGGGTCTGCACCCGGGCCGAGACCTGGCGGGGCGCGGGCAGCCGGAGCTTCGCGGAGATCCAGCCGGCCGATGTCCCGGCGGGCGCGGTGGCCGCCAAGGCGGAGGACTCCCCGGAGTGCGGGGCGCGCGACCCGAAGGTGCTTGCGGGCGTGCTGTGGAAGTCCCGGGCCGGCAACTGGTACCTCCTGGGCGCGGGCAGCAAGGACGTGACGTCCCTGTCCTCGTCCGGCGGCGACCGCGTCCAGGACAACGTCATCGCGGTCAGGACGGAGCGCACCGCCCGCGTCCGGCTGACCGGCACCCTCGCGGACGGCACGAAGGTGACGACGCTCGGCTAGCGCGAACGCGGCGACGCGGCGGCACACGGCGACGCGGCGACTACGGCGACGGTCCGGTGGGTGGCCCGGGATTTTTCCCCGCGCCACCCCCTGTACCACCCGGCCTACCCGTCAGTACATTGACGCCATGTCTCACAAGCAGAGCCGGGTTCCCGGATCCGTCGCCTCCGAGCACATACCGCTCAAGGCGCGCGACGTCTCCTTCTCCTGGGCGGACACCCCGCTGCACTGGCTCCCGGGCGACCCGTTCACCGCGCACACCATCAACGTCCTGCACCTGCTGCTGCCGGCCGGGGAGCGCTGGTTCGTGCACGTGTACAAGCAGGTCCTGCCCCACATCCGGGACGAGCGGCTGCGCGCGGACGTCATCGGGTTCATCGGCCAGGAGGCGATGCACGCGCAGGCCCACGACGAGGTGCTGCCGCACCTCAGGGAGCAGGGACTGGACCCGACGCCGTACACCGCCCAGGTCGACTGGCTCTTCGAGAAGCTGCTCGGGGACCGCGCCCTGCCGCCGGGCCGGGCGCGCCACTGGTGGCTGATGGAGCGCGTGGCGATGATCGCGGCCATCGAGCACTACACCGCCTTCCTCGGCGACTGGGTGCTCAACGCCGAGGAGCTGGACCGCAGGGGCGCGGATCCGACCATGCTGGACCTGCTGCGCTGGCACGGCGCCGAGGAGGTCGAGCACCGGTCGGTGGCCTTCGACCTGTTCCAGCACGTCGACGGCGGCTACCGGCGCCGGGTGCGGACCTGGGCGACCGCCTTCACCGCGCTGGTCTTCCTCTGGCAGCGCGGGGCGCGGTTCTTCATGGAGAACGACCCGTCGCTCGTCGGCGGCCGGGCGAGCTTCCGGGCCTTCCACCGCGGCGGGCGCGCGGGCACCCTGCCGTCGACCGGCGCCATGCTGCGCTCCATCCCCCGCTATCTGAGCCGGGACTACCACCCGTCGCAGGAGGGCAGCACGGCCCAGGCCGTGGCCTATCTGGCGTCCTCGCCGGCCGCCACCGCCGCCGAACAGGCCGCCGCCCAGCGGTCGAACGGAAGCGTCTGACATGCCCCGCATCCCCACCCTCGCCCTCGTCACGGGCGGCGCCCTGCTCGCGCGGCGGGCCCTGCGCCGCCGCATCGCCGCCTCCCCGCTGTGGCCACTGCCCGCCCTGGAGGAGCCGGTTTCCGGACAGCCGCGCTCCCGGGCGCTGCGGCTGCGCGTGGCACGCCATGAGCGGGTGGCCGAGGGCGTGGTGCAACTCCGCCTGGAGGGGCGGGACTTGCCGCGCTGGCGGCCGGGCGGCCATCTCGACCTGGTGCTCCCGTCGGGACTCGTGCGGCAGTACTCGCTGTGCGGCGACCCCGAGGACCGCTCCTCGTACACCGTCGCCACCAGGCTGATCGCCGCCGAGGACGGGGGCAGGGGCGGTTCGCGCGAGGTGCACGAGCGGTTGCGGGAGGGCGACGAGGTCGAGGTGCGCGGGCCGCGCAACCGCTTCCCGCTGGCGGACGCCCCCTCCTACGTCTTCGTCGCCGGTGGCATCGGGATCACGCCGATCCTGCCGATGCTGCGGGCCGTCGCGGCCTCCGGGGCACCGTGGCGGCTGCTGTACGGGGGGCGTTCGCGCCGCTCCATGCCGTTCCTCGAAGAGGTCGCCAAGCTCGCCGGGGAGCACGCGGGGCGGGTGACCGTCGTCGCCGAGGACGAGGACGGGCTGCCGGACGTGGCCGCCTTCCTGAGCGGGACGCCCGAGGGCGCCGCCGTGCACGTGTGCGGGCCGCCGGCGCTGCTCGACGCGGTGACGGACGCGCTGCCGCCAGGGTGCGCGCTGCGGACGGAGCGGTTCTCGGCCGGCGCCCGAAGCGGTGGCGACACGGCCTTCGAGGTCGAACTGCGGGGCAGCGGGCGCACGGTGGCGGTCGGCGCCGACAGCACGGTGCTCGCCGCGGTGCGCGCCGTGCTCCCGGACACGGCGTACTCCTGCGAGCAGGGGTTCTGCGGTACGTGCCGGCAGCGCGTGCTGGCCGGGGAGGTCGACCACCGCGACGAGCTGCTCACGGACGGGGAGCGGGCGTCCGCCATGCTCATCTGCGTCTCGCGGGCGCACGGCGGACGGCTGGTGCTCGACCTGTGAGCCCCGGGGCCGATCCGGCCCCCCGAGAGGCCGGATCCGCTCGGTAAGGTGTTCGTATGACAACCGGGGTACGCCGCAGGATGGGTGTCGAGGAGCGGCGGCAGCAGCTGATCGGCGTCGCGCTCGACCTGTTCAGCCACCGCTCGCCCGACGACGTCTCCATCGACGAGATAGCGGCGGCGGCGGGCATCTCGCGCCCGCTCGTCTACCACTACTTCCCCGGCAAACTCAGCCTGTACGAGGCGGCGTTGCGGCGGGCGGCCGAGGACCTGGCCGAGCGGTTCGTGGAACCGCCCGAGGGCCCGCTCGGGGCCCGGCTGCTGCGGGTGATGGGCCGCTTCCTGTCCTTCGTGGACGAGCACGGGCCCGGCTTCTCCGCGCTGATGCGGGGCGGCCCGGCGGTCTCGGCGGGCGGTGGCTGCGCGGTGGGCACGGCGTCGACGACGAACGCCCTGATCGACTCCGTGCGGCAGGCGGCGTACGACCAGATCCTCGCGCACCTGAAGGTCACCGCGCCGTCCGCCCGGCTCGAACTGGTCGTGCGCTCCTGGATCTCGCTGGCCGAGTCCACGGCGCTGCTCTGGCTGGACGGCCGGCGCATCCCGCGCGCGGAGCTGGAACGGCAACTGGTGCACGACTTCGTGGCGTTGACCGCCGTGAGCGCCGCGCACGACGAGGAGATGGCGGCGCTGCTGCGCGAGATCCTCGCCGAGGAGCCGGCCGACGGCCCGTTCGCGGAGCTGATCGGCCGGCTGGTCGCGCTGGCGCCGTGAGCGTCCCGCTGAGCGTGCGCGCGGCACGGGAGAGCGACACGGCCACCCTCGCCGGCCTCTACGACGGCGCGGCCCGCTGGATGCGGGAGCGCGGCATCGAGCAGTGGCGGCCGGGCGACAAGGACGAGCGGCACTTCCGCCGGCTGATCACCTCGGGCGTCGACGAGGTGTGGCTCGCCCACGAGGGCGAGGAGGTCGTCGGGGCGTTCGAGGTGTGGTGGCGGGACGAGGCCGCGTGGGGTGTGCGGGCGCCGGACGCCGGCTATGTGCACCGGCTCATGGTGCGGCGCGGGGCGCGGCCCGGGACCGGGCGGGCGATGCTCGCTTGGGTCGAGCGGCGGATCGCCGCGGCCGGGCGCGCGCTGTGCCGGCTGGACTGCGTGACGGCCGGTCCCAGGCTGCGCGCGTACTACGAGGACGCCGGGTACACGGTCGTGGGTGAGTTGCCGGACAAGGTCGCCGCCGACGGGAGCACGTACGGCGTGACGTTGCTGGAGAAACGACTCACCGGGTGTTAGGGCCGGTCAGGCCGAGGACCAGGAGCGCGATGTCGTCGTCCCTGTCGTGGCCGAAGCAGGCGAGCAGCGTGTCGCACAGGGCCGCGACGCCGTGCGGCGCGTCGGCGGCGGCGGCCCGCAGGTGCTCCATGGAGACCGCGAGGTCGATGCCGCGGGTCTCGATGAGGCCGTCGGTGACCATGAGGAGCCGGTCGCTGGGGCGCAGCAGTGTCTCGGTGGGCGCGGGCCGCTCCAGGCCGAGGCCGAGCAGCGGGCCGCACGCGTCGAGGTAGGCGGCGCCGCCGTCCTCGCCGACGACGAGCGGCGGGATGTGCCCGGCGTTGGAGACGCGGGTGCGTCCGGTCGCGGGGTCGACGAGGGCGAGGCAGAGCGTGGCCGTGACCTCGGGGTGGTAGCGCTGGAGCATTCTGTCGAGGCGGTGGGCGAGTGTCCTCGGGTCGGATTCGTCGACGCAGTAGGCGCGCAGGGCGTGCCGGATCTCGACCATCACGGTGGCGGCGTCCAGGGAGTGCCCGACGACGTCGCCGATGGCGGTGAGGACGCCCTGCGGGGTGGGCAGCGCGGCGTAGAAGTCGCCGCCGATCTCCGTGTCGCTGGAGGCGGGTTCGTAGCGCACGACGATTTCCGCGCCGGGGACCTGGGGCACGAGCGCGGGCAGGAAGCTGCGCTGGAGGGTCAGCGCGATGTGCCGCTCCATCTCGTACATGAGCAGCCGCTCGGCGGCGAGCGCGGTGGCGTGGGCGAGCCGGCCCACCAGGCGCCCGGTGTCGGGGAGCGGCCCTTGGGCGTAGGCGGGGGTGGCCAGGCACACGGGGGCGCTGCCCTCCCGGCTGCGGGCCAGGGCGAGCCGGGCCCCCTCGGGGCGGCCGGCGGCGCCGGGGGCCTCCGCCTGGAAGAAGCCGGGCGGCCACAGCGGGGAGGGCGCGATGGTGCTGCGGACGCCGACGTGGCCGGACATGATGCGCAGGATGAGGCGGGCGACCGCGTCGTGGGCGCCGTCGTCGGGCAGGGAGGCGGCGGCCCGGCGCCGGGACAGGCCCCGGTGCATCACGCCGTCGTGGCCGAGGATGAACGCGGCGGCGGGGCTGCGGGTGAGGCGGTCGGTGCCCGCGGCGGCGGCGTCGGCCAGTTCGCGCGGGCAGCGGGCGGATTGCACGTCGAGGATGGTCTCGGCGAGCCGCGTCAGGTGCCCGGCCTCGGCCTCGGCGTCGCTGCGGTGGCGGGCGCCGCGGGCCACGGCGCGGACGACGGCCTGGATCTCCTCCGGTTCGGCGGGCACGGTCAGATAGGCCTCGCCGCCCGCGTCGAGGCCGTGGCACCGGTCGAGGGGCGAGACGCGGGCCGCCGAGAAGTGCACGACGGGCAGGGCGGCGGTGTGCGGCAACTCCTTGAGGCGGCGGCACAGCTCGAAGCCGCTCATGTCGGGCAGGCCGACGTCGATGAGGGCCACGTCGGGCAGTTCGCCGGCGCGGTGGCGCGCCTCCAGTTCGGCGAGGGCCTCACCGGCGGTCGCGGCGAGGATGACGCGGTGGCCGTCCCGGCGCAGGACAGCGCCCAGCGCGTATCGACTGGCGGCGACGTCGTCGACCACCAGGATCGTGGTGTCTGCCTTGCCGTTGGCACTCAAGCTGGCCCCTTTGGGGCAGGGCGGGCGGGGCAGGCCCCCCTCGGGCCTGCCCGACCAAGTTAGCGCTCCGGTACGCGCTGCGGGAGAAGACCGCGACGGCCCGACCGGGAACGGTGAAGATCCCCGGAAGCGCTCTCGCGGAGGGTGTCCTTACCGATATGATCTGCGCCCTTCGCGTGAACTGTCCCCGGGTGGGGCGCTTGCCCTCGCCCCGGCGTCCGCGCGGGCGGCGACGGCGGAACGGCCGCTCCGGCGAGCGGACTCGTGACCTTCGCCTTCCGCGGGGCGTTCACCGGAGTGTCCGCACTCCTAAGGGGCCTCATGACCCAGCACGTCACCACCGCGCCCGCCCTCACCGACTCCATGCCGTGCCGGGAGTGGTGGCGCGACGCGGTCATCTACCAGGTCTACCCGCGCAGCTTCGCCGACGGCAACGGCGACGGCATGGGTGACCTGCCCGGCATCACGGCCCGCCTGCCGTACCTGCGCGAGCTGGGCGTGGACGCCGTCTGGCTCTCCCCCTTCTACGTCTCGCCGCAGGCCGACGCCGGCTACGACGTGGCCGACTACCGCGCCGTCGACCCTGTGTTCGGCACGCTCGGCGACGCCGTCGACCTCGTGCGCGAGGCGCACGCGCTGGGGCTGCGCGTCATCGTCGACCTCGTGCCCAACCACTGCTCGGATCAGCACGAGTGGTTCCGGCAGGCGCTGCGCGAGGGTCCCACGTCGCCGCTGCGCGACCGCTTCCACTTCCGTCCCGGCAAGGGAGACGACGGCGAACTGCCGCCCAACGACTGGGAGTCCGTCTTCGGCGGCCCCGCCTGGACCCGTGTCGAGGACGGCTCCTGGTACCTGCACCTCTTCGCGCCCCAGCAGCCCGACTTCAACTGGGACCACCCGGCCGTCCGGGACGAGTTCCGCTCCGTGCTGCGCTTCTGGCTGGACCTCGGCATCGACGGCTTCCGCATCGACGTGGCGCACGGCCTGGTCAAGGCGGCGGGCCTGCCCGACATCGGCCACGAGGAGCAGGTCAAGCTGCTCGGCGGGCAGGCCGTGCCGTACTTCGACCAGGACGGTGTGCACGAGATCTACCGCGACTGGCGCAGGATCCTCGCGGAGTACACGCGCGAGGAGGGCACGGAGCGCATCGCCGTCGCCGAGGCGTGGACGCCCACCGTCGAGCGCAGCGCGCGGTACCTGCGCCCCGACGAGCTGCACCAGGCCTTCAACTTCGAGTATCTGACCACCGGCTGGGACGCCGCCGCCCTGCGCGCCGTCATCGACCGCTCACTGGCCGCGATGAACGCCGTGGACGCCCCCGCCACCTGGGTGCTCTCCAACCACGACGTCGTACGCCACGCCACGCGCTTCGCCGACGGCGACGCGGCCCGCGGGCTGCGCCGGGCGCGGGCGGCCACGCTGCTGATGCTGGCGCTGCCCGGCTCCGCGTACCTCTACCAGGGCGAGGAGCTGGGTCTGCCCGAGGTGACCGAGCTGCCCGACGAGGTGCGTCAGGACCCGGCGTTCTTCCGCTCCGCCGGGCAGGAGGGCACGCGCGACGGCTGCCGGGTGCCGCTGCCCTGGTGCGGGGAGCGCGCGCCGTTCGGGTTCGGCCCCCTGGAGGGCGGCCCGAGCTGGCTGCCGCAGCCGGGGTCCTGGAAGGACCTGTCGGTGGCGGCGCAGACCGGTGATCCGGCCTCGACGCTGGAGTTCTACCGCGCCGCGCTCGCCGTGCGCCGCGAGCACCCGGCGCTCGGCGCGGGCCGGGGCATCGAGTGGCTCCAGTCCCCGGCGGGTGTGCTCGCCTTCCGCCGCACGCGCGCCGGGGCGGCGTTCGTCTGCACGGTGAACCTCACCTCCCGGCCCGTCGCCCTGGCCACGCCGGGCACCCTGCTGCTGGCGAGCGCGGAGGTGGCGCCGGGGTGCGGGGAGAGCGTCCTGCCCGCCGACGCGGCGGCCTGGTGGGCGGCCTGAAGCCTGCCGGGCCGTCGCATCGGCATCGGCGCGCGGCCGCTCCCCCGACGGGACGGTGCCGGCCGAACCCGCGCCGGACCTGGTGGTTCGCGGTTCAACCGCCTCGGTGTCCGGGCGCCCCCCAGGGAATCCCGGAGCGCGCACTGGTACCTGTGGCGTAGCGAATGCGGTCCGAACCCGACCAGGGGATGATCGGTCGGGGGGCGGGCATCTGGCAGACTCAGGCCTATGGGTGAGACGATCGTGACGACACTTGAGGGCCGGCAGGCGCCCGCTGATCCACCCATCGCGGGTGACGACGAGCGCCGCGACGGGCAGGCCCTGCTGCGTCGTCTGCGTGCCCCCCGCCGCCCCCGGCTGTGGTTCGAGATCGTGCTGATCGCGGTGAGTTACTGGACGTACTCGCTGATCCGCAACGCCGTCCCGGAGCAGAAGGCGCAGGCCCTGCGCAACGCCGACTGGATCTGGCGCGTCGAGGGGGACCTGGGGATCGCCGTCGAGAGAAGCGTCAACCACGCCGTCGACTCGGTGACATGGCTCATCGTCGGCATGAACTACTACTACGCGACGCTGCACTTCGTGGTGACGCTCGGTGTCCTCGTCTGGCTCTTCCGCAGCCATCCGGGGCGGTACGCGGCCACGCGCCTGGTCCTGTTCGCCACGACGGCGGTGGCCCTCGTCGGCTACTACCTGTATCCACTGGCACCCCCGCGCCTGATGAACGGCACCACCTTCATCGACACGGTCCTGGTGCACCACACCTGGGGCTCGATGGCCTCGGGCGACCTGAAGACCATGTCGAACCAGTACGCGGCGATGCCGTCCATGCACATCGGCTGGTCCCTGTGGTGCGGGCTGACGATCTTCGCCCTGGCCTCGGCGCCGTGGGCCAAGGTGCTCGGCCTGCTCTACCCCGTGACGACGCTGGTGGTGATCGTGGCGACCGCCAACCACTTCTGGCTGGACGCGGTCGGCGGCCTGATGTGCCTGGCCTTCGGCCTCCTGGTGGCCCGCCTCTGGTACGGGCGGCCGCCCCACCGGCTGCCGCGCGAGGTGGCGGTACGGGACGCCGAGGCACCGCCCCTGCCGGTCAGGCTGTAGGGGCCACTGAAGCCGCACGCGAAGCTGTTCCCCGTGCGCCCCGGGGCGCGCTAGCCGCCGTAGAACCGCTCGTCCACGACCGCCCGCGCTCGGCGCGTGATCCGCCGGTAGTCGTCCAGCATGTCCCCCACGTGCCCCGCGTCGTATCCCAGGTAGCGCCCGACGGCGGCCAGCTCCCGCCCTCCGGCGGGGAACGTGTCGCCCGCGCGGCCGCGCACCAGCATCACCGCGTTGCGCACGCGCGTCGCGAGGACCCAGGCCTCGTCGAGGATCGCCGCCTCGTCGGCCGGGATCAGCTCCGCCTCGCGGGCCGCCGCCAGTGCCGCGCGGGTGCGGGTCGTGCGCAGACCCGGTACCCTGCCGCCGTGCTCCAGCTGGAGGAGCTGCACGGTCCATTCGACGTCGGAGAGGCCGCCGCGCCCCAGCTTGGCGTGCAGGGTCGGGTCGGCGCCGCGCGGCATCCGCTCCGCCTCCATGCGGGCCTTCAGCCGGCGGATCTCGCGCACCGCGTCCTCGCCGAGACCCCGCTCGGGATAGCGCAGGGGGTCGGCCAGCTCGATGAAGGCGCGGCCCAGCTCCTCGTCCCCGGCCACCGGCTCGGCCCGCAGCAGCGCCTGGGACTCCCAGCCGAGGGACCAGCGGCGGTAGTACGCCTCGTACGACTTCAGGGTGCGCACCAGGGGGCCGCTCCTGCCCTCCGGGCGCAGATCGGCGTCTATGGCCAGCGGCGGGTCCGCGGAGGGCAGCTGCAGCAGTCTGCGCATCTCGGCGACGACCTTGGCGGCCGCCTTCGCGGCCTCCTGCTCGTCGGCGCCGTCCCGGGGCTCGTGGACGAAGAGGACGTCGGCGTCGGAGCCGTAGCCCAGTTCGTGGCCGCCGAAGCGGCCCATGCCGATGACCGCGAACCGGGTCGGCAGCGTGTCGCCCCAGCCGTCGCGGACGACCGCGCGCAGGGTGCCCGCGATGGTGGCGGCCGTCAGGTCGGAGATCGCGTCGCCCACCCGGTCCACGAGCGCGCCCGGATCGGCCTCGGCGGGGCTGTCCTCGGTGCCGTACGAGCCGATGATGTCGCCCGCGGCCGTGCGGAACAGCTCGCGGCGGCGCACCCCGCGGGCCGCCGTCACGCCCTGTTCCGCGCCGTCCGCGCGGCGCACCGCCGCCAGGATCTCCTGCTCCAGGTGGGCGCGGCCGCGCGGTACCAGGCCCCGCTCGTCGCCGAGCAGCGCGACCGCCTCGGGGGCGCGCAGCAGCAGGTCGGGCGCGAGACGGCCTGCGGACAGGACCCGGGCGAGGTTCTCCGCGGCGGCCCCCTCGTCGCGCAGCAGCCGCAGGTACCACGGGGTCTTGCCGAGCGCGTCGGAGACCTGGCGGAAGTTCAGCAGGCCCGCGTCCGGGTCCGCGGAGTCGGCGAACCAGCCGAGCAGGACGGGCAGCAGCGTGCGCTGGATGGCCGCCTTGCGGGACACCCCGGAGGCGAGCGCCTCCAGGTGGCGCAGGGCGCCGCTCGGGTCCGCGTAGCCGAGGGCGACGAGCCGCTCGCGGGCCGCCTCGGTGCTCAGGCGGGCCTCGACGGGGGCGAGTTGGGCGACGGCGTCGAGCAGCGGGCGGTAGAAGAGCTTCTCGTGCAGCCTGCGTACGACGGAGGTGTGCCGCTTCCAGGCGCGGTTCAGCTCGGTGATCGGCTCCGTGCGCATCCCCAGGGAGCGGCCGATGCGCCGCAGGTCCGCGTCGTCCTTGGGCACCAGGTGGGTGCGGCGCAGCTTGTACAGCTGGATGCGGTGCTCCAGGGAGCGCAGGAAGCGGTACGCGTCGTCGAGCTGGGCGGCGTCCACCCGGCCCACGTAGCCGCCCGCGCCGAGGGCGTGCAGGGCGACGAGCGTGGACCCGCTGCGGATCGAGGGGTCGCTGCGCCCGTGCACCAGCTGGAGCATCTGGACGGCGAACTCGACGTCCCGCAGGCCGCCGGGGCCGAGCTTCAGCTCCCGGTCGATCTCCCCCGCGGGGATGTTCTCGACGACCCTGCGGCGCATCTTCTGCACGTCGGGCACGAAGTTCTCGCGTTCGGCGGCGCGCCAGACGAGCGGGGTGAGCGTGGCGACGTACTCCTCGCCGAGGGCGTGGTCGCCCGCGACCGGGCGGGCCTTGAGCAGCGCCTGGAACTCCCAGGTCTTCGCCCACCGCTGGTAGTAGGCGAGGTGGCTGGAGAGGGTGCGCACCAGCGGGCCGTTCCTGCCCTCGGGGCGGAGGTTGGCGTCGACGGGCCAGATGGTGCCCTCGATGTTCGTCTCGGAGCAGACGCGCATCATGTGCGAGGCGAGCCGGGTGGCGGCCCGCAGCGCCTCGCCCTCGTCGGCGCCCGCCCCGCTGTCGGTGGGCTCGGCGACGAAGATGACGTCGACGTCGGAGACGTAGTTCAGTTCGTGGCCGCCGCACTTGCCCATCGCGACGACCGCGAGCCGGCACCGGGCGGCGTCGTCGGGCGCGGCCGCGCAGGCCATGGCGAGGGCCGCGCGCAGGGTCGCCGTGGCGAGGTCGGCCAGTTCGGCCGCCGCCTGGGCGACGTCGGTGGTGCCGCACACGTCCCGGGCGGCGATGGCCAGCAGGCAGCGGCGGTAGGCGACGCGCAGCGACACCGGGTCGGTGGCCTCGGCGAGGCCGCGTTCGAAGTCCGCCACGCCGGGGTGCAGGTCGGCCGACTCGTAGGTGGCGAGGGCCCGCCAGTCGCGGGGGTGCCGGGCGAGGTGGTCGGCGAGGGCCTCGGAGGCGCCGAGCACGCCGAGCAGCCGGTCGCGCAACGGCTTGGCGGTGACCAGGGTGTCCAGCAGTTCGCGCCGGCCGGTCGCGTCCTCCTGCGCCTCCACGAGCCGCACCAGGCCGAGCAGGGCCAGGTCCGGGTCGGCGGTGGCGCCGAGGGCGTCCAGGAGCAGCGGGTCGGAGCGGACGGCGCTCAGCTCCGGGTCGTCCAGGAGCCGCTCCGCCGCCGACGGGTCGGTGAAGCCGTGCCGCAGCAGCCGGGTGAACGTGCTGCTCCTGCGCCCTCCGGTACCGCGCCAGCCCCCTTGCAGCGGGCGCCTGGCGCTGTCCCCTTCCTGCGGCAGCGTCATGGTCTCGCGCCTCCGTTCGATCACTTCTGGGCCCGAGCCTACGGCCTGTCCGCCGCGTTCCGCCCGCGTGGCCCCGTCGTGGCTGATGTACTGCCGTGCATGGAATACACGCTTGAAGTGATCCCGCTGCCGGTGAGCGACATCGACAGGGCCAAGGAGTTCTACCGCGACAGGCTCGGCTTCCACGTCGACGTCGACACGGAGGTCCTGCCGGGCATGCGCATCGTGCAGCTGACCCCGCCCGGATCGGGCTGTTCCGTCGCCCTGGCCGGCCCCCGCCTCTGGGAGACGATGGGCGGGCCGGCGCCGGCCACGGGCTCCTACCAGGGGCTGCAGCTGTGCGTCGCCGACGCGAAGGCCGCCCACGCCGAGCTGACGGCGCGCGGCCTGGACGTCACCGAGCCGGTCGAGCACGCGCCGCAGGACGGCGGCACGTTCATGTACTTCAAGGACCCGGACGGCAACGGCTGGGCGATCCAGGAGTACCGGGTGCGGGCGTCGACGCCGCTGCGGGACGCGATCGTCAGCGCCCCGTAGGGGGTTGCGGCGCCGGCTCCGCCCGTTGCTCCCGCCCTATCGCGAGCCCTACGGGCGGGTAGGGGGCCGGCCAGCGGATCGCGGGGCCAGGTCCGGGCGCGTCGTGGCCGCTTCCGCGACGCTGCGCCAGCGCCTCGTGCGCGCGGGTCAGGCGGCTCCCCATCCGCGCCCTCTCCTGATGGCGCCGGGCCCGCCGCCAGGCGTCGCGCCAGCGGATCCGCTCGGCGCCGTCCGTCACGCCGCAGACCTCCAGGAAGGCCATGAGCTGGTCGGCCGCCAGCGTGGAGCTGCCCGCCAGCATCCGCAGCACGGTGCTGTGCGGCAACTCCCCGTGCCGGCCGGCCCGGCGTTCCATCTCGCCGAGGGGCATCGCCCCCGCCCGGTGGTAGAGCGCGCGCAGGGCGCGGTTCAGCTCGGCCCGGTCGTGCACCCGGTCCGGGGCGGGCGCTTGGGCCCGGGGATCGCGGCGGCGGTGCTCGGCGTAGCGGGCGGCGCGCCACAGCCGCCGCGCCTCACCGACCGGCGCCCCGCAGGCCCGGGCGTAGGCCTCCACGACCGGCAGCCGGGGAACGCGGTTGCCGCTCGCGGCACGGGAGAAGGTGGTGGCGGAGAAGGCGTGCCGGGACTCGTCCACCATCTGCCGGTGGGTCAGGCCCGCCGTCCGGCGCTGGGTGCGCAGCCACTCCGCGAGGGCGCGCAGCTCCGGGTCGGGGGCGCGGATCGGCTGCTCCGGGCGTGCCACGGCCGACCCCCGGTCACAGTCCTTCGGGCGCGGCGGGCGCGGCGGGGGCGCGGCGGGCCACCTGGGCGCCGATCAGCCCGCAGGTCGCCAGGACCTCGGCGATGACGACGACGGGCATGCCGGTGAGCGCCAGCGCGATCCCCGCCACCAGGACCACGATGACGATGACGGTCTGCCGCCCGTCCAGCTGGCCGCGGGGCGAGGACGCGACGCAGGCGGGACGCCGATGTGAGTGCATGAGGGAACCTCTGGGTCTCGAAGTGCCCGGGCGCCGTGCCCGGCTCGGGCACGGATGCCGTGCCGACCGGGCGCCGAACAGCGCCCGGTCGGCCCATGGTGGCACCCGATCCCGAGGCGTTCACGAGGTTGATGCGCCCCCGCCCCACCCGCGCGAGCGCGGTGGGAGGCGGTCCCGATCACCGTCCCGCACGGGCGGTGTCCCACCTGCGCGGACGGAGCGTCTCCGAACGTTTGCACTACATGGGGAGGCGGGTTGATGCAGCCGCGCCCCCTCTGACCAGAAAATCTGGTACCCCGCTCGGGAACACCCGGGCCCGTGCGCGGGGTATCGGCGGGATCAGAGAACCGGCAGGTTCTTCCGCAGCTCGAAGGCGGTGACCTCGGAGCGGTACTCCTCCCACTCCTGCTTCTTGTTCCGCAGGAAGAAGTCGTAGACGTGCTCGCCGAGCGTCTCGGCGACCAGTTCCGACTTCTCCATGAGCGCGATCGCCTCGCCGAGGTTCTGCGGCAGCGGCTCGATGCCCATGGCGCGGCGCTCGGCGTCGGAGAGCGCCCACACGTCGTCGTCGGCGCCCGGCGGGAGTTCGTAGCCCTCCTCGATGCCCTTGAGTCCGGCGGCCAGGAGCACCGCGTACGTCAGGTAGGGGTTGGCGCCCGAGTCGATGGAGCGGACCTCGACGCGGGCCGAGCCGGTCTTGCCCGGCTTGTACATCGGTACGCGGATCAGGGCCGAGCGGTTGTTGTGGCCCCAGCAGATGTACGAGGGTGCCTCGCCGCCCGCGCCGGCCGTGCGCTCGGAGCCGCCCCAGATGCGCTTGTAGGAGTTCACCCACTGGTTGGTGACCGCCGAGATCTCCGCCGCGTGCCGCAGCAGGCCCGCGATGAAGGAGCGGCCGACCTTGGAGAGCTGGTACTCGGCGCCCGACTCGTAGAAGGCGTTGCGGTCGCCCTCGAAGAGGGAGAGGTGGGTGTGCATGCCGGAGCCGGGGTGCTCGGAGAAGGGCTTCGGCATGAAGGTGGCCTGGACGCCCTGTTCGAGCGCGACCTGCTTCATGACCAGGCGGAACGTCATGATGTTGTCGGCCGTGGAGAGGGCGTCCGCGTACCTGAGGTCGATCTCCTGCTGGCCGGGCGCGCCCTCGTGGTGGCTGAACTCGACCGAGATGCCCATGGATTCGAGCATCGTGATCGCCTGGCGGCGGAAGTCCATGCCCACGTTCTGCGGGGTGTGGTCGAAGTAGCCGCTGTTGTCGGCGGGCGTGGGCCGCGAGCCGTCCAGCGGCTTGTCCTTCAGCAGGAAGAACTCGATCTCGGGGTGGGTGTAGAAGGTGAAGCCGAGGTCGGAGGTCTTGGCGAGGGCCCGCTTGAGGACGTAGCGCGGGTCCGCGAAGGACGGGGAGCCGTCCGGCATCAGGATGTCGCAGAACATGCGGGCCGTGCCGGGGGCCTCGGCGCGCCAGGGCAGCACCTGGAACGTCGACGGGTCCGGCTTGGCGATCATGTCCGACTCGTACACCCGGGCGAATCCCTCGATGGCCGAGCCGTCGAAGCCGATGCCCTCGTCGAAGGCCTGCTCCAGCTCGGCGGGGGCCACGGCCACCGACTTCAGGAAGCCGAGGACATCCGTGAACCACAGGCGTACGAACCGGATGTCGCGCTCCTCCAACGTACGGAGCACGAATTCCTGCTGCTTGTCCATCTTCCGCTTCCACCCATCGTTGCTGGTCAGGCCGCCTGCTCCCGCGCTACGGGACACCTCGGGCACACGAGCATCCCACTGCCGGGTTTCCAACGCGTTGCGCACCCCGTGCCGTCGGGGCGCGGGCCGTGTCGCGTGCCGCTCTGTGCCCATAGTGCCTGCTGATCGGCTCCTTCGTAACGCCGGGCCACCGCGAGGTCCCGCCCGCGTCTGCGCCCGGAACTTTGATCTGCGGGCCCGGTCACCGTCGCGCACGCCGACCGCTCCCCCGCCGAACACGCCCTGCGGGCCGCCCAGACCGACCTCGCCGGTGAACACCGGGACTGCGCCGCGTACTTCTTCTACGAGCGGCCGGGGTCGGACAGACGGGCACAAGCCCTGTGAGCCGGGGCGTCCTCGCCTTACGATCAGCGGACTCGTTCGTCGTCCCGTCCCTCCCCCGCGCTGAAGGACACACCATGGGTTCCGCCAAGAACACGAGCACCCCCTCCCGCAAGGACCGGATAGCGGAGATGCGCCAGGCCGACCGCGCCCGGGAGCGGCGGAACCGGGTCCTGGCCGTCGTCGGCGGCGCGGTCGCCGTCGCGGCGCTCGGCGTGGGCGGCTTCCTCCTCTTCTCCCACACGTCGGACGGCTCGGCCGACAAGGCGGACTCCAAGCCCTGGCCCGCGTACAAGGTCACCGAGGACGGCGAGAAGGTCTGGGGCAAGCTGGGGCGCAAGCACGTCACCAGGCAGGTCGACTACCCCATGACCCCGCCGGTGGGCGGCGACCACGACCAGGCCTGGATGAACTGCAACGGCGACGTCTACGACAAGGAGCTGCCGGAGGTCAACGCCGTGCACTCCCTGGAGCACGGCGCGGTGTGGGTCACGTACAACGACAAGGCGGACCCGGCCGACGTGAGGAAGCTCGCGGCGAAGGTCAAGGCGACGCCGTACTCGTTGATGAGCCCCGTCGAGGACCAGAAGGACCCCGTCATGCTGACCGCGTGGGCGCACCAGCGGACGGTGAGCGGCGCGGACGACCCGAAGGTCAAGGAGTTCTTCTCCCGGTACGTGCAGGGCAAGCAGACTCCCGAGCCGGGCGCCGCGTGCACGCGCGGGCTGACCCGGTGAGGGTCCCCGCCGGGCGCCGCCGCACGCACTGGATCATCGGTTTGCTCGCCGCAGTCGCCGTCCTCGCGGGCGGCCTCACGGCGGCCGTCGCCACCACGTCCGACCACGGCGCGTCCGACGCCGCCGGCGCGCCGGACAGCGCGTCGGCCGACGCGGGGTTCGCGCGGGACATGGCCGTCCACCACCAGCAGGCCGTCGAGATGTCGTACATCGTGCGGGACCGCACCGACGACGAGGAGGTGCGCCGCCTCGCCTACGACATCGCCCAGACGCAGGCCAACCAGCGCGGCATGCTGCTCGGTTGGCTGGACCTGTGGGAACTGCCGAAGGTGCCGGAGCGGGCGCCGATGGAGTGGATGGGCATGGGCGACGCGCCGCCCGGCAAGGACGGGGCGCTGATGCCGGGGATGGCGACGAACACGGAACTGTCCCGGCTGGAGAAGCTGCGGGGCAAGGAGGCGGAGGTCCAGTATCTGCGGCTGATGACGCGGCACCACCGGGGCGGGGTGCACATGGCGAAGGGCTGTGTGAAGCGGTGCGAGGTGCCTGTCGAGCGGCGCCTGGCCCGGGGCATGGTGGAGTCGCAGACGTCGGAGATCACGCTCCTGGCGGACCTGCTGAGGGCACGGGGCGCGAAGCCGCCGGCCCGCTGAGAATCCGGCTGCCCAAGACGCGGGGGGCCATCCGGGGGCCGGGGGGCGTCCGGGGGCCGGGGGGCGTCCGGGGGCCGGGGGGCGTCCGGGGGCCGGGGGGCGTCCGGGGGCCGGGGGGCGTCCGGGGGTCGGGGCGCCGGGGCGCCGGGGGCGGGGGCGGGGGCGCCCCATGGCGGGGCTTGCTGACCGCCGTTGACGCCTGCGCGCAGGGCCGCTGAGCACCAGGAGCGCCAAGACACGAGGTCCCCGCAGCACGGGACCGGCCGACCGCTGCCCACGCCCGGGCACAGGGCCGTCGAGGACCCTGAACGCCAAGACGCGAAGTCCCCCGCAGCACGGGACCGGCCGACCGCTGCCCGCGCCCCGGGCCTGGCCGCCGGGGACCCTAAAGCTCCGGGTCAGACATCTGTCCCGGCCCCCCGGGGCCTCCCACGCTCACGCCAGGCGGGGCAGGTCCCGGGGGTCGAGGCGGCCCTGGAGGGGCTCGCCGGTGAGGTGGCGTTCGACCTCGGCGACCGCGTACGCGCCGAGCCGCCGCACCTCGCTCCCCTGCGCCCCCGCGATGTGCGGGGTGACCAGCACGTTGGGCAGGGCGAGGAGCGCGTGCCCCGGTGGGAGCGGCTCGGGGTCCGTGACGTCCAGGAACGCGTCGAGGCGCCCCGCCCCGCACTCCCGCGCCAGCGCCTCCGTGTCGATGAGCGCCCCCCGCGCCGTGTTGATGACGACGCCCCCGTCCGGGATCAGCGCGAGCATGGCCCCGCTCAACATGCCCCGCGTGGAGGGGAGTTGCGGGGCGTGAACCGTGACGATGCTGCTGCGCGCGCACAGTTCGGGCAGCGTCACCGCCTCGACCCCGAGCGCCCGCGCCCCGGCGGGCGTCACGTACGGGTCCGTGAGCAGGATGCGGTACCCCGCGTCGGAGGCCCGTAGCGCCGCGATCACCCGGCGCCCGATGCGGGACGCCCCGATGACGCCGATGGTGCGCGCGTCCGCGCCGGTGCGCTCGGCGAACGACGGTCGCCCGGCCACGTACCCGGCGGCGGTCCGCAGCGCCCCCTTCGCCGCGAACGCGATGGCCGCCAGCGTGAACGCCGCCACAGGGCCCGCGTTGGCGTCCGCCGCCGAGGAGACGACGATGCCCCGCTCCCACACCGCGTCCGTCACCAGGGGCTTGACCGAACCCGCCGCGTGGACGACCGCCCGCAGGCGGGGCGCGTGCGCCAGGACCTCGGGGGTCAGCGGCGGGCACTCCCAGCCGGTGACCAGGATCTCCACCCGGGCGAGGACCGCCCGCGCCGCCTCGCCGGTGAGCGCTCCGGACAGGACCTCGGGCTCCAACCGTACGCGGTCCGCGAGCCGTTGCCGCAGATCCGGCGGGAAGACCCGGTCCGCGACCTCGGCGCCCATCGCCAGCGCCACGACCGGTCTGCCGTCGACTCCCGCCGCCCCTTCCGCCCACTCCGCCTGCTCCGTCACGCGCGACCGTCCCTCGTAGTAACCGGTTACCAAGCAGTGCTCGGAGGCTAGGACCAAGCAGCGAATCGGGTCAAGGTACCGCTCGGCAAAGGGGGTTGACCGTGAACAGTAACCGCTTTAGATTCCGGGCACCTTATTCCGACGAGGGAGGGGTTGCCGTGCCGACGGTGACGAAGGACCGGGCGGAATCCGAGGCGGTGACGCCGCCCGACAGGCACGATAATGGGGCAAGAGGCGCGAAATCCGGCCAGGACACACCGCGTAAGCGGTTTCAGCGCACCCGCTTCCTGGTGCTGCTCATGGCGCCGGGACTGGCGTACTTCCTGGTCTTCCACTACGGCGCCTTCATCGCCGACGCGGTGGCCTTCAAGGAGTACGTCCCCTTCGACGGCCTGTGGGCCAGCCCCTGGGTCGGCGGCGCGAACTTCGAGCGGATGTTCGGTGACCCGGACTTCTGGCACGCCACCTGGAACACCCTGTTCATCGCCGTGCTCCAGCTCGTCTTCTTCTTCCCCGCGCCGCTCGCCCTCGCCCTGCTCCTGCACAGCCTGACCTCGGACCTGCTGCGCCGCTTCACGCAGTCCGTGATCTATCTGCCGCACTTCCTGTCGTGGGTCGTCGTGGTCGCCCTCTTCCAGCAAGTCCTCGGTGACACCGGCCTGTTGAACACCACGCTCGGCGACGCCGGGCTGCACACCGCCGACATCATCGGCAATCCGGACGCGTACCGGCCGCTCGTCGTGATCGAGGTGGTCTGGAAGGACGCCGGCTGGGGGACGATCATCTTCCTCGCCGCGCTCATGCAGGTCGACGAGCAGCTGTACGAGGCGTCGGCGATCGACGGGGCCGGGCCCTGGCGCCGCTTCTGGCACATCACGCTGCCCGGCATCCGGCCGATCATCGTCCTGCTGCTCATCATGCGGCTCGGCGACATCCTCTCCGTCGGCTTCGAACAGATGCTGCTGCAACGGCAGTCGGTCGGCCCGGAGGTCGGCGAGGTCCTGGACACCTTCGTCTTCTGGCAGGGCATCGTCGGCGGCGACACGGGATACGCGGCGGCCGCCGGTCTCTTCAAGGGCGCCGTGGGCGCGGCGCTCGTCTTCACCGCCAACCGGATCGCCCACCGGCTGGGCGAGCAGGGGGTCTACAAGTGAGTACCGACCAGGTCACCAGGCCCGCCTGGGCGGAGAAGCCGAGGTTCGCGACGAAGGCCGCCAAGGCGGTGGCGCTCGCGACCGTGCTCGGCCTCGTCCTGATCCCCTTCCTCGTCATCGTCTCCACCTCGCTGGCCTCCCACCGCGAGGTCGTGGACAACGGCGGCTGGGTCCTCTGGCCGAGCGATCCGACCCTGGGCGCCTACCGGGCCGTCCTCAGCGGCGGCGTCGTCACCAAGGCGCTCGGCGTGAGTGTCGCCCTCACCGCCGTCGGCACCCTGCTCTCACTGGCCTGCACCACGTTCCTCGCGTACGCCCTCGCCCGCCCCGGGGTCTACGGCGCCCGGCCCGTCCTCCTGCTGATCCTGTTCACCTTCCTCTTCCCGCCCGGCATGATTCCGGCGTTCCTGCTGGTCAACGGCATGGGAATGAGGGACACCTACGCGGCGCTCATCGCACCCGTACTGATCGACGTCTTCAACCTGATCGTGCTGCGCGGCTTCTTCCAGGGGATACCGGAGGAGTTGTACGAGGCGGCCCGGCTGGACGGCGCGGGCGACTGGCACATCCTGTGGCGGGTGGTGCTGCCGCTCTCCAAGGCGGCCCTCGCCGTGGTGTCCCTCTTCTACGCGGTGAGCTACTGGAACGCCTGGTTCCATGCCTCGATCTACCTGGAGTCGGACCACTGGCCGCTCTCCCAGGTGCTGCGTACGTACGTCATCGGGGGCTCGCAGATCGCCGACACGGGGCTGAGCGAGGCCGGCCAGGTCTCCGCCCCGCAGACGACGCGGACGGCCGTCCTGGTGATCGCCACCGCGCCGATCCTGCTCGTCTACCCCTTCCTCCAGCGGTACTTCACCAAAGGCGTGCTCACCGGCGCCATCAAGAGCTGACCTTTCCCCCGACGCCCCCTCCCGGATCGTTTTCCGACCCGTCGTACAGAAGGGCTCATCCCCGTGTCCGGTTCCTCGATGTCGCGGCGCACCCTGCTCCGCTCCATGGCCGTCGGTGGCGCCGCCCTGGCCGCCCCGTCCGCCCTCACCGCCTGCTCGACCGGCTCCACCGGCGCGGGCGTCTCCAACGCCGGCAAGAAGGCGGTCCCCTGGCCCACCTTCACGCCCGCCCGGGGCCCCGCCCCCGACCTGGCGCCGACCGCCGCCGGCGTGCAGGCCGGATACACGAGGTACCCCGGGAAACTGGTCCGGGCGGTCGCGGAGAAGCCGGGCACCGGCAAGCAGAAGATCAAGGTCATGACCATCACCTACGGCACCCCGCCGAGGCCGGCCGGCCGGAACGCGTACTGGCGGGCGGTGAACGAGGCGCTGGGCGTGGAGGTCGAGTTCACCGTCGTGCCCGACGCGGACTTCCGCGCCAAGATGGCGACGCTGATGTCGGGCGACGACCTGCCCGACATGATCAACTTCGGCGGCGGGTACGTCCTGCCGCGCGAGTCGCAGTTCGTGCGGTCGCGGTGCGCCGACCTGAGCGAGCACCTGTCGGGCGACGCGGTCGAGGACTACCCGAACCTCGCCGCCATCCCCACCTACGCCTGGGAGGGCATGGGCCGCATCGCCGGGCGCATCTACGGACTGCCCGTCGAACGCGCCAAGGTGCAGGGCGCGATGTTCATCGACCGCGAGGCCTTCGACCGGGCCGGGTACCGGCCCGGCATGTCCGCCCCCGACTTCCGGGCCATGGCCCACGAGGCCTCGCGGGGCCGGAAGTCGGCCCTCGGCGCGTCCACCGCCGGCTTCTTCGGCTACCTCTACCACGCGATGTGGCACGGGGCGCCCAACCAGTGGCGGATCAAGGACGGCAAGGCCGTCGACATGTACGGGACCGACGCGTTCAAGGCCGCCCTGGAGTACATGGCACGGTTGCGCCGGGACGGCTCGTACAACTCCGACGCCACCTCGGTCTCCCAGGTGGACCTGAAGACGCAGTTCCACAACGGCACCGTCCGCTCGATGACCGACGGCTGGGGCGCCGTGACGTCCAACGCCCAGGCCATCGAGGACCGGTTCACCCTCGACGTCGCCGAGCCCTACGCGGTCGACGGCGTCACCCCCGTCTACCAGCAGAGCCGGGGCTGCTTCGGCTACACCGTCGTCAAGAAGGCCGCCAAGGACCGCGTCCGGCTGATGCTGCGCGTACTGAACTGGCTGGCCTCGCCGTTCGGTTCGAAGGAGTACGAGCTGGCGCACTACGGCGTCGAGGGCATCCACTTCAGGTACGACGGGACGGGCGACCCCGTCGCCACCGAACTCGGCCTCGTCGACTCGCGCACCAACCTGCCCTTCCCCTACCTGATGGACGCGCCGCAGCCGCTGTACCTCCCCGGCTTCCCCGACCTCACCGAGCGGCTGCACGCCTGGCAGAAGAAGGTCGTGCCGCTGCTGGCGCCCGACGACCACTGGGGCCTGATGTCGGACACGTACAACCGGCAGTCCGCCACGATGGACCAGATCATCACCGACGGCGTCACGGCGATCGTCGCCGGCCGCAAGAAGCTCTCCGACTGGGACGGCATCTACAAGAAGTGGCGCGCCCAGGGCGGCGAGCGGTCCGCCGAGGAGTTCTCGAAGGAGTACGAGGCCGCACACTGAACCGGGGTCCGGGCGCGGGATGATGGGCCCGGGTGCGCGTCGGCGGACGCGGGGTGCGCCGGATGCGCCGGTGGACGCGGGGTGCGCCGTGGGCGCCGGGTGTGCCGGTGGACGCCGGGTGTGCCGGTGGACGCCGGGTGTGCCGGTGGACGCCGGGTGTGCCGGTGGACGCCGGGTGGGTGTGAGGCGAGGGAGAGACAGTGGGGGATCGGGTCACCATCCGTGATGTGGCCGCGCGGGCGGGGGTGTCGGTGGCGACCGTCTCGCGGGTCCTCGCGGGCAACTACCCGACGTCGACGGCATCACGCGCCAAGGTGCTGCGGGCGGTCAAGGACCTCGACTACGTCGCCAACGCGCACGCGCGCGCGTTGGCCGGCGCCGGGCGCAAGACGATCGCGGTGCTGATGCTGGACGTGGTCGGCGCGTTCTACGCGCAGGTCGCGCAGGGCGTGGAGATGGAGGCGGCCCAGCACGGCCGCCTCACCCTGGTCGCCTCCACCGGCAGCGACCCCGCGCGCGAGCTGGCGCTGGTCCAGATGATGCGGGAGCAGGCCGCGGAGGCCGTGGTGCTGGTGGGCGGGGTCACGCAGGACGACGAGTACCGGCAGCGGATGGCCCGCTACGCGCAGGTCCTCGCGGCGGCGGGCTCCCGGCTCGTCCTGTGCGGGCGGCCGGCGCCGGCGCCCGACGTGCCCGCGCTGGTCGTCGAGTACGACAACGAGGCCGGCGCCCATGCCGTGACCAGCCACCTCCTGGGCGCCGGACACCGGCGGATCGCGCTGCTCGGCTACCAGCCGGGGAACACCACCGGCGAGGCGCGCCTCTCCGGCTACCTCCGGGCGCTCGCCGACCACGGGGTGCCGCGCGACGAAACGCTGCTCCACGGCGTCGGGTTCGGGCGCAACCACGGTTACCGGGCGATGCGGGAGCTGCTGGCGGCGGCGGACGGGAAACCGGACTTCACGGCGGTCTTCGCCGGGGACGACCGGGCCGCGGCGGCGGCGGTCGTCGCGTTGCGGGAGTACGGGCTGGACGTCCCCCGGGACATGTCGGTCGTCGGCTACAACGACGACCCCGTGGCCGCGGACATCACGCCCGGTCTGACGACGGTCCACATCCCCGCGGAGGAAATGGGCCGCACGGCGGTCCGCCGCGCCCTCGCGGGGGATCTCCCTCGCACGGCGCAGGAACGTCACCTCCTGGGCACGCATATCGTCGTCCGCGACAGCGTCAGGGGGGTTCGGGGCGGGTAGGGGGCGGTGGCGGCCCCCCTCCAGGCCGCCGCTTCGCGGCGATGTCTCCCACCCACCCACCCGTTTACCCCGCGTCGGGCGGGAGCCGTAGGGGCGGCCGGTAGTGGTGGGGGCCAGGTGGGTGCCGCCGGCGGGCACCGAGTAACGGACAGGCGAGCGGGGACAGGCCGGAACGGCCCCCACCGACCACCGCGTCCGCAGAGGTCCCCCTACAGCACCCGGCCTACACCGAGCAACGGGCGGGTGGGTGGGAAACATCCGCCGCGAAGCGGCGGGACAAGAGGACCGCCACCCGACAAACAGGGAACAGGAACGTTGCCCCTACGGCTCCCGGCCCACGCCGGGCAACGGGCGGGCGGGTGGGAAACATCCGCCGCGAAGCGGCGGGACAGAACGGCCACCACCCGGCAAGCGGAGAACAGGAACGTCGCCCCTACGGCTCCCGGCCTACGCCGGGCAACGGGCGGGCGGGTGGGAAACATCCGCCGCGAAGCGGTGGGACAGGAGGGCCCCCAGGAAAGCGGCGAGCCGGCGCCCCGAGGGGCCCCAGGCCCCTCGGAAAGCCCCCGCTACCCCCGCGCCCCCGCGAGAACCGCCTCCGCCACACCCCCCGGCAGATCCCGCATCACCAGATGCCCGGAGGGCCACGCCAGCCGAAACCCCCCACCAAGGCCCCCGGCCAGCCCCCGCTGGCGCCCGACCCACTCCCCCGAACCCCCCGCCCAAGCGGCCAGCACCGTCACGGGCGCCCCGCCGGGCAACGGCGCGGCCCGCCGCAGCTCCGCCAGCTCCCCCGCGACGTCGCCGTAGGTCACGTACTCCATGAGCATCGCCCGCCACACCCGCCCCGCCCCGTAGAGGCCGGCCCACGGCGTGGGCGCCACCAGCCCGCGCAGCCCGGGTCCCACCGCCCGCGGCACCCCCGCCCCGCACAGCACCGCCCCGCCCACCCGCGCGAGCGCCATCCGCAGCCGGCGCGGCACCCGCACCCGGGGCCTCTCCTCGACGCTGGAGTCGACGAGGACGAGGCCCGCCGTGCGCCGCGGATACAGCCGTGCGAACGCCTCCGCGTGGAATCCGGCGAGCGAGTGCCCGACCACCGTGACCCGCTCCCCGCCGAGGCCGGCCCCCTCCAGCACCCGCGACATCCGTTCCGCCTCCCCGCGCAACGTGGGCGCCACGCGCGCGTGCCCGCTCAACCCGAGCCCGGGCCGGTCGAAGCGGACGACGGTCCGGTGCGGCGCCAGCAGCGGCACCACCGGGTCCCAGTCGAACCAGCCGAGTCCGAGCCCGGCGCTCAGCACACACACCGGGCCGCTGCCCGTCACCTCGACGTGCAGCGGCACTCCGTCGACGCGTACGAAGGTCATCCCCGTCGGGCGGCCGATGCCGCGGCGGCGGCGAGGGACCACGCGAGGACGGCGATCCAGACCGCGATGAACAGCACCTGGAGCCGCTGCCCGGCCCCGAGCCCCCAGGTCCCGTGCCCCGACTCGAACGCGGCGACGGACGCCAGCGTCCACGCGGTGGCGGCCAGTTCGAGGACGAGAAAGACGGGCCCGCTCCGCGCGAGGGCGGGCCATACGACGGGCTCGCGCCGCGCGACGACGGTGAGCAGCACCATGCCCGCCAGCGCCCCGGCGACGGCCAGACCGCTGCTGACGGTGTGCGCGGTGTGCGTCCAGGGGACGTCGCCCGCCGCCTGCCGCGCGAGGCACCCGGCGTCGACGGTGGGCGCGCAGCTCAGCGGCAACCGCGAGTCGACCACCGTGGCCGCCCCGAACAGGGCGATCCCGGTCCAGCCCGCCGCGGCCCGCCCCCGGCACCGCAGCCACCCCAGCGCGCTCAGCGCCCCGGCGAGGACAAGGAGCCCGGCCAGCAGGTCGAAGGAGCGGAAGAACGTCCCGTACGGCTGGTCGGTGGCGGCGAGTTCACTGACGTACGTCCGAAGGGGCGAGAGGCGGGTGGGCAGGAACGTCTCCACCGTCCAGGTGGTGTAGAGGAGCGCGCCGAGCAGCAGCAGCGCCGAGCAGGCGGCATGGGCGACGGCGGGTCGCCGGGGGCCGTCGTGCGGCGGCCCGGTCCGCTGCGGGGGCATGCGGGCGGCAGCGGTGGTGGAGGGGGAGTTCGCGGGGCTCATGTCAGGCCGCCGATCGTGCGGGCAGGCGTCGAGGGCGGGATCCGCGCGGCGGGTGGTGGGGCGGTGCTGTCCGGTTCCGGAGGGGAGTCGACACGGCGACCGACCCCGATATACCCCGTTTCGTCCGTAATCGTCATGCGCTCATGATCGACGCAGGGCCGGGAGCCCGCACGTCGTCGGCCACCCGGCCGGGGGCAGGGCCCACCTCGTGGCGAGGACAGCCCACCAGGACAGCCCACGAGTCAGCCCACGGGGGCGACCTCGGGCCGCCAGGCATCGCGTCGCTCTGACGATTACACTGGGCGCGTGCCTCAACTACGTCTCGCCCTGAACCAGATCGACTCGACCGTCGGCGATCTCGCCGGGAACGCCGAGGCGATCGTCCGCTGGACCCGGCACTCCGCCGAGCAGGGGGCGCATCTCGTCGCGTTCCCCGAGATGGCGCTGACCGGGTACCCCGTCGAGGACCTCGCCCTGCGCTCGTCCTTCGTCCAGGCCTCGCGGGACGCGCTGCACGCGCTCGCCGCCCGGCTGCGCGACGAGGGGTTCGGGGAGCTGCCGGTCGTCGTCGGCTACCTCGACCGCACCGAGGAGGCCAAGCCGCGCTACGGCCAGCCCGCCGGCGCGCCGCGCAACGCCGCCGCCGTGCTGCACCGCGGCGAGGTCGTGCTGACCTTCTCCAAGCACCACCTGCCCAACTACGGCGTCTTCGACGAGTTCCGCTACTTCGTGCCGGGCGAGACGCTGCCGGTCGTACGCGTGCACGGCGTCGACGTCGCCCTCGCCATCTGCGAGGACCTCTGGCAGGACGGCGGCCGCGTCCCGGCCGCCCGCAGCGCCGGGGCCGGCCTGCTGCTGTCCATCAACGCCTCGCCGTACGAGCAGAACAAGGACGACCAGCGGCTCGAACTGGTCCGCAAGCGCGCCCAGGAGGCCGGCTGCACCACCGCCTACCTCGCGATGATCGGCGGGCAGGACGAGCTGGTCTTCGACGGCGACTCGATCGTCGTCGACAAGAACGGCGAAGTCATCGCGCGGGCGCCGCAGTTCGCGGAGGGCTGCGTGGTCCTCGACCTCGACCTGCCCGCCGCCGCGCCCGCCGCGCCCGCCGGCGTCGTGGACGACGGGCTGCGCGTCGAGCACGTCACGGTCTCCGAGGAGCCGGTGCCCGCGTACGAGGCGGAACTCACCGGTGGGTACGCCGAGCGGCTCGACGACGACGAGGAGGTGTACTCGGCGCTGGTCGTGGGCCTGCGCGCGTACGCCGCGAAGAACGGCTTCAGCAGCGTCCTGATCGGGCTCTCCGGCGGCATCGACTCGGCGATCACCGCCGCCATCGCCTGCGACGCGCTGGGCGCCCGGAACGTGTACGGCGTCGCCATGCCGTCCCGCTACTCCTCCGACCACTCCATCGGCGACGCGGAGGAGCTGGCGCGGCGCACCGGGCTCAACTTCCGTACCGTGCCGATCGCGCCGATGTTCGACGCGTACATGGGTTCGCTCGGGCTCACCGGGCTCGCCGAGGAGAACCTCCAGTCGCGGCTGCGCGGCACGATGCTGATGGCGCTCTCCAACCAGGAGGGGCACATCGTGCTCGCGCCGGGCAACAAGTCCGAGCTCGCGGTGGGCTACTCCACGCTCTACGGCGACTCCGTCGGCGCCTATGGCCCCATCAAGGACGTGTACAAGACGTCGATCTTCCGGCTCGCCCGGTGGCGCAACCGGGCGGCGCTGGAGCGGGGGCAGACGCCGCCGATCCCGGAGAACTCCATCAGCAAGCCGCCGAGCGCGGAGCTGCGGCCCGACCAGGTCGACACGGACTCGCTCCCCGACTATCCCGTCCTCGACGGGATCCTGGAGCTGTACATCGACCGGGACCAGGGGGCCGACGCGATCGTGGCCGCCGGCTTCGACCGGGAGTTGGTCACGAAGACGCTGCGGATGGTGGATACGGCGGAGTACAAGCGGCGGCAGTATCCGCCGGGTACGAAGATCTCCGCGAAGGGGTTCGGCAAGGATCGCCGGCTCCCCATCACCAACCGCTGGCGCGAAACCGCCTCCGGCTGAGGCAAGCGGCCCCCCTCTCTCCCTCAACGGCCGCTCCCACCTGCCCGCCCGCTTCCCCCTCGGCCCGGGGTCGGGCGGACGGCATGGCTGTCTGCCCGCTCCCGGAGCCGGGCGCCACCGCGGACTGTCCGCCGCTTCGCGGCGATGTCTCCCACCCACCCACCCGTTTACCCCGCATTGCGCGGAACCGTAGGAGCGCATGCCGAGCAACGGACGGCCGGCCGGAAAACCCCCGCCGCCGCGAAGGCGGCGGACCAGGGGATGACGCCGGGCAAACGGGCGGGTGGGCGGGAAACATCCGCCGCAAAGCGGCGGGCCAGGGGATGACGCCGGCAATCGGGCGGGTGGGCGGGAGACAACCGCCGCGAAGCGGCGGGCCAGGGGTGATCCCGGGCAACGGGCGAGTGGGCGGGGAAGATCCGCCGCGTCAGCGGCGGGCCAGGGCAAGACGCCGGGCAAACGGGTGGGTGGGATACATCCGCCGCGAAGCGGCGGGCCAGGGGGTGACGCCGGGCAACGGGCGAGTAGGCGGGGAAGATCCGCCGCGTCAGCGGTGGGCCAGAGGAAGACGCCGGGCAACGGGTGGGTGGGTGGGATACATCCGCCGCGAAGCGGCGGGCCAGGAGAAGACGCCGGGCAACGGGTGGGTGGGTGGGAGACAACCGCCGCGCAGCGGCGGGACAGAGATGCCCCCGGCAGGCGGCGGCCCCAGACAAACCGACGGGAGAGGTCCCCTGCGGGCAGGGAAAGGCCCCGCGCACCCGACCGCGCGAGGCGCCCACCACGGGGCAGGAGACGCCCCCGGGGTACACACGCGCCTGACGCCCGCTACGACACAGGGACGCCCCTAACCGAGAGGCCGGCCCCGCAGACGCGAGGTCAGTGGGAGGACCGCTCCCGGCGCCGCACGGCGCCGGAGGCGACGATCCGCTCCGGCCCCGCCACCGGCCGCCGCCGGTCCACCACATACGCCACCCCCGCCACCACGATCCCCAGAACGGCAAGCACCGCCCCGGCCCCCGCCGGAGACGTCACCCCGAACCCCGCCGCGAGGGCGAGCCCCCCGACCCAGGCCCCACCCGCGTTGGCGAGGTTGAACGCCGCCTGATTGGCGGAGGAGGCCAGCGACGGAGCCGCCGACGCCTTCTCCATGACCATCAGCTGCAACGGCGACCCCGTGGTGAACGCCGCCATGCCGAGCAGCGCGACCCCCAGCGCCGCGCTCCAGCCGGCGCTCATGAGGAGCGGGAAGAGGGCGAGGACGACGGCCAGCGCGATGAGCCCGCCGAAGAGGGTGCCGCGCAGGGAGTGGTCCGCGAGGCGGCCGCCGAGGAGGTTGCCGGCGGTGGCGCCGACGCCGAACAGCGCCAGGAGCACCGTGACGCTGGACTCGGCGTATCCGGCGGCGTCCGTGAGCATCGGCGTGATGTAGCTGTACGCCGCGAAGAGCGCGCCGAAGCCCGCGACGGTCGTACCGAGTGCCAGCCATACCGGCCCGCCGCGCAGCGCCCGCAGCTCGCCGCGCAGGCCGACCGCGTCGCCGTGGCCGTGGTCGGCGGGGACGAGCAGGGCGAGCGCGGCGATGGCGGCGAGGCCGATCGCGCTGACGGCGAGGAAGGTGGCGCGCCAGCCGAGCTGCTGGCCCATGGCGGTGGCGACCGGCACGCCGACGATGTTGGCGACGGTCAGTCCGAGGAACATCAGCGAGACGGAGCGGGCCTTGCGCTCGGGCGCGACGAGCCCGGTGGCGACGACCGCGCCGACGCCGAAGAAGGCGCCGTGCGGCAGGCCGCTGAGGAAGCGGGCGGCCAGCAGGGAGGTGTTGCCGGGGGCGACGGCGGAGAGCGCGTTGCCGATGACGAAGAGCACCATGAGGCCGATGAGGACGCGCCGGCGCGGCAGTTTCGCCGTGAGGGCGGCGAGCAGCGGGGCGCCGATGACGACGCCCAGCGCGTACGCGGAGACGAGGTGTCCGGCGGCGGGGATGGATATGTGCAGGTCGTCGGCGACGTCGGGCAGCAGGCCCATCATGACGAACTCGGTCGTGCCGATGCCGAAGGCGCCTACGGCGAGGGCGAGCAGGGCCAGGGGCATGAAGAGGTACCTTCCACGGAAGCGGGGGGTGCGGGCGAGGGGAATCCGTAAGTTTACTTCCGGAACAAACTCTCCCGCACCCCGTATTCCGTGGTATGAGGCATCCCGCGGTGCGAGGCGACGACCGTACGGCCGACGGCACCGGAATCCGAGGGCGTCAGGAGGAGAGATCCACCCGCGCCGCGATCGGCAGATGGTCGCTGCTCGTCTCCGGCAGCGTCCAGGAGGAGACCGGCTCGACGCCCTTGACCATGATCTGGTCGATCCGCGCCATCGGGAACGACGCGGGCCAGCTGAAGCCGAAGCCGTTGCCCGCCGCGCCCTGCGTGGAGCGCATCTGGGAGGTGACCGCGTTCAGCGCGCGGTCGTTCATCGTGCCGTTGAGGTCGCCGAGCAGGACGACCTTGCCGATCGGTTCGTCGGCGATGGCCTCGCCGAGCGCGTCGGCGCTGTTGTCGCGCTGGTTGGCCGTGAAGCCCGCGTCGAGCTTGACGCGGACGGACGGCAGGTGCGCGACGTAGACGGCGACGTCGCCCTTGGGGGTGTTGACCGTCGAACGCATCGCGCGGGTCCAGCCCAGCTTGATGTCGACGGGGCCGGTGCCGGAGAGCGGATACTTGCTCCACAGCCCGACGGTGCCCTCCACCGCGTGGTACTTGTACTGGCCCGCCAGCGCCTTCTCGTACGTGGGGACGGCGTCCGCCGTCAGCTCCTCCAGGGCGATCACGTCGGCGCCTGACGCGGCGACGTCGCGGGCGGTGCCGGTCGGGTCGGCGTTGTCCGCGTTGACGTTGTGCGTGGCGACGGTGAGGTCGCCGCCGGTGCCCGACTTGTCGCCGAGCAGGCCGCCGAACGAGTTGATCCAGATGATCAGCGGCAGGAGCAGGGCGATCAGCGCGGTCGCGGACTTGCGGACCACGCCGACGACGGCCAGCACGGGGATGAGGACGCCGAGCCACGGCAGGAACGTCTCGATCAGGCTGCCGAGGTTGCCGACGTCGTTCGGGATCTGCGCGTGGAAGAGCATCACCAGCGCGATGAGGACCGCGGCGCCCGCGGTGACGAGCCCGCGCCGCCAGATGTCCGGGTCGCCCCGCCAGCCGTCGAGCAGACGTCGGAACCGGGACCCCGGACGCTCGGGCTCCGAGCCGCCGCTGCCCGTCTCCGTCATATACGTCTGCGCCATACTCTCGTCGCCTCACTGCCTGCCGTGCCCACCGTCGGTCCGCCCCTGAAACCCTAGGGGATGATCGGTGTCTTCCCTGCCGTCCGCGACGGCCGTACAGGCACTGGGACGATCAGGGCGGCGTGGCGGGTTCCTGAACAGCGGCCGGTAACGCCGGCTGTGACGAAACGCGCATATGCGCACGGTTCCGCGACCGGAGCGTCACCCGGCGTTGCGATCGCCGGCTCAGGCCGCCGGGCGCAGGCCCTCCAGCGCGGTGTCCACGATCCGCTCCGCGAGGTCGTCGTCCAGCGTCGCCTCGGGCCGCATGACCGTGCGCAGCAGCATCGGCCCGACGAGCAGGTCGTTGGCCATCTCGATGTCGACGTCCGCGCGCAGCTCGCCGTCCGCGACCCCCCGCCGCAGCACGTCGCAGGTGGCGCGGCGGCGGGGGTCGACGACCGTGCGGTGGTAGGCGTCCCACAGCTTGGGCAGCGCCTTCATCTGCGCGAAGACGTTGTGCAGCAGGGCCGAGGACCGCATGGAGAGGCCGCGCCTGCGCAGGCCCTCCAGGAGGCAGACGAGGTCGTCGCGCATCGAGGTGCCGGGCAGCGCCGGGTCGGGCTCCTCGAAGACGCGCAGGACATCCACGAAGAGGGCCTCCTTGCCGTCCCAGCGCCGGTAGATGGTGGCCTTGCCGACGCCCGCGGTCCTGGCGATGCGCTCGATGGACAGCTCCGCGAGCGGTACGCCGTCCTCCAGGAGCCGCACCACGCCCTCGATGATCGCCTGTTCCACGGCCTCGCTCCGGGGGCGCCCCGGACCGCCGCCCTTGCCCTTGGCGATGTGGACCACTTCTTCTCCGTATCTGTGACGCGCCGGCTGCCGGGCCGATTCTCCCTCAGTGCCCCGAGGCGCCCACCGCCTCGGTCTCCTTCTCCCGCGGTCCGGGCGCCGCGGGCAGCCGGCCCGGCAGGAACAGGAAGACGACGACGGTGCCGATCGCGGCGACGCCCGCGCCCCACAGCGCCGTGATGTGCATGGCGTGCAGGAACGAGTCGTTGGCCGCGGTCACCAGCGGCTCGCCCCGGGGGCCGAGCTTCGCGGCGAAGCCCAGGGTGGCCTCGATGGATTCACCGGCGGTGTGCCGGGCGCCCTCGGGCAGCAGGGTCAGCTTGTCCTCGACGCCGTTGCGGTACGCGGTGGACAGCACCGAACCGAGGACCGCGATGCCCAGGGCGCCGCCGACCTGCCGGAAGGTGTTGCTGAGCGCGGAGGCGGAACCGGCCTTCTCGCGCGGCAGGGCCTGCATGATCACGACGCTGGTGGGCGTCATGATGTGCGCCATGCCGGTGCCCATCAGGAAGAAGATGACCTCCAGGATCCAGATCGGCGTATCGGCGTCGAGGATCGTGAAGGACGCCAGCGTGGCCATCACCAGGAGCAGGCCGCCGGTGCACACGGCCCGGACGCCGAAGCGGTCGACGACCAGCCGGGCGCGCGGCGCGAAGATGAGCTGGGCGACGGCCAGCGGCAGCATCAGCAGGCCGGTCTGCAGCGGGGAGTAGCCCCGCACGCTCTGGGTGTAGAAGACGGAGAAGAAGGTCACACCCATCAGCGCGAAGAAGACGAGCGCGATGGCGCTGATCGCCGCCGAGAAGACACGGTTCTTGAAGTACGAGATGTCGACGGACGGGTGGTCGCACCGCTTCTCGTAGAGCACGAAGGCGACGAGGACGGCGAGGCCCGCGAGGGAGGTGCCGAGGACGGCGGGGTCGGTGAAGTCGGCGAGCTGGCCGCCCTTGATGATGCCGTAGACGAGCAGGACCAGGCCGACGACGGAGAGCACGACGCCGACGAGGTCGACGCGCCCCGGCTTGGGATCGCGCGAGTCCGGCACCAGCCACACCATGAGGGCGACCGCGACGAGCACGATCGGCACGTTGATGAGGAAGACCGAGCCCCACCAGAAGTGGTCGAGCAGCACACCGCCGGTGATCGGGCCGATCGCGATGGCGAGGCCGACACCGCCCGCCCAGATGCCGATCGCCTTGGGCTGCTCCTCGCGCTCGAAGACGTTCATCAGGACGGCGAGGGTCGCGGGCATCACGAAGGCCGCGCCGAGGCCCATCACCGCACGGAACGCGATGAGTTGGACGGGCGAGCCGGACTCGGCGGCGAGCGCCGATCCGATGCCGAACACGACGAGCCCCGCGAGCAGGACCTTCTTGCGGCCGAGCCGGTCGCCGAGCAGTCCTGCGGTGAAGAGCAGGCCGGCGAAGACGAGGGTGTAGGAGTTTATCGCCCACTCCAGCTCGCCCTGGGTCGCGCCGAGGCCGGTCGGTTCCGGGGTGGAGATCGTCTTGATGGCGACGTTCAGGATCGAGTTGTCGAGTACGACGATCAGCAGGCTCAGCATCAGCACGCCGAGGATCGCCCAGCGGCGCCGGTGCACGGCCTCGGGTATCCGGGGCGGCGTCGGCGCGGGTGCGGCAGGGGTCGAAGGAGATGACATGGGATCCAGCCTAAACCCATTTCAATACGAGACCGTCTCGTATTGGAAGGTCTTTACCGAGGCATGCCCGAGGCACGTCCGAGGCACGTCCGGGGCGCGTCCGAGGCGCGTCCGAGGTGCGCCGCCCGTCCGTTGTGGGGGCCCACTAGCCTCCGGGCGGTGTCCGGTGCCACCATGGGAGTGATCCGGGGACGCCGTCAGGGCGCCTCGAGATGACAGAAGGAGCCGTTGCGATGACGCAGCTTTCGGCTGCCCACAAGAGCGCCGACGCCCAGCGAGGCCCCGACAGCAGCAAGGCGCTGTACGGCGGCAAGGGCACGCGACGCATCACTGTGCGGGACATCAGCGCCGCCAAGGAGCGCGGCGAGAAGTGGCCCATGCTCACCGCCTACGACGCGATGACCGCGTCCGTCTTCGACGAGGCGGGCATCCCCGTCATGCTCGTCGGCGACTCGGCGGGCAACTGCCACCTCGGGTACGAGACCACCGTGCCCGTCACCCTCGACGAGATGACCATGCTGTCGGCCGCGGTCGTACGGGGCACCTCGCGCGCCCTGATCGTCGGCGACCTGCCGTTCGGCTCGTACCAGGAGGGCCCCGTGCAGGCGCTCCGCTCGGCGACCCGGCTGGTGAAGGAGGCGGGCGTCGGCGCGGTCAAGCTGGAGGGCGGCGAACGCTCCCTGGCCCAGACCGAACTCCTCGTCCAGTCCGGCATCCCCGTCATGTCCCACCTCGGGCTGACGCCGCAGTCCGTGAACACCATGGGCTACCGCGTACAGGGCCGGGGCGAGGAAGCGGCGCACCGGCTGGTGCGGGACGCCAAGGCGGCGCAGGACGCGGGCGCGTTCGCCGTCGTCCTCGAACTGGTCCCCGCGGAGCTGGCCGCGGAGGTCACCCGCTCCCTGCACATCCCGACCGTCGGCATCGGAGCGGGGGCCGCGTGCGACGCGCAGGTCCTCGTCTGGACGGACATGCTCGGCCTCACCGGCGGCAAGATGCCGCGCTTCGTCAAGCAGTACGCGGACCTGCGGGGCGTCATGACCGACGCGGCCAAGGCGTTCGCGGAGGACGTGGTGGGCGCGGCGTTCCCCTCGGAGGAGCATGCGGTGCATTAGCCGTGCGGCGCGGGTGCCGTGCGGCGCTTTGGCTGACTGAATGGTGCCTGGCCTTGCCGCCGGGGCCGGGCCACTGCGGTGCCAGGGCGGTCCGCCGATCTTCCCCCGTCGGCGGCACGCCCTTCCTCGCCCCTGGGCGGCGAGGCTTCCCCGGTCACCCGGTCGCCGTTCCTCACCCTGAGCGGTGGGCCCGCCCCCCCAGCGCCGGAGCGGTCCGCTGATCTCTCTCCCCCCGTCGGCCGTCTGCCCCGGTTGGCCTGCCGCCCCATGTGCTGGGTCGCGGTCCACTGAGCCCCCCGTCGGCCGTCCGACACCCCTCCGCCCCTGGGTGGTCGCCCTAACCCGCCGCTTCGCGGCGGATGTTTCCCACCCACCCACCCGTTTACCCCGCACAGAGCGGAACCGTAGGACCTCCGCCGCGAAGCGGCGGGCCAGGGGATGACGCGGGGTAACGGGCGGGTGGGTGGGAGACATCCGCCGCGGAGCGGCGGGGCAGGGGATGACGCCGGGGAACGGGCGGGGGGGTGGGAGACATCCCCCCCGGGGCGGCGGGCCCGGGGCTGAACGCCGGCAAC